>NZ_JBEOVA010000001.1:0-469166 GCF_040295225.1 Streptomyces sp. NPDC002896
TTGATAGGCCAGATATGGAAGCCCAGTAATGGGTGGAGTTGACTGGTACTAATAGGCCGAGGGCTTGTCCTCAGTTGCTCGCGTCCACTGTGTTGGTTCTGAAACCACGAACAACCCCATGCCATGGTCACGGCGTGGTGCGGTAGTTACAGTTTCATAGTGTTTCGGTGGTCATAGCGTGAGGGAAACGCCCGGTTACATTCCGAACCCGGAAGCTAAGCCTCACAGCGCCGATGGTACTGCAGGGGGGACCCTGTGGGAGAGTAGGACGCCGCCGAACTATTTTTGAGAAAGCCCCTGTACCGGTTTACCGGTACAGGGGCTTTCTGTATTTCTGGGTGTCTCCGGCATTTCTGGGTGCCTCACGACTTTCCTCAGAGACGGCCGGCGGTCTTGAGGGCGAGATATGCGTCCGCCAGGGCCGGAGCCAGGTCTTCCGGAGTCGCGTCGACGACCGTGACGCCGTGGCGAATGAGCCGTTCGGCTGTGTGACGGCGTTCAGCCTGGGCTTGGGCGGCCGCTGCTGCTTCGTACACGGCCTCGGCGGTTCCTCTCGAGATCGCCATCTTTGTGATGTGCGGGTCGGCCACAGAAGCGACCAGGACTGTGTGGCGTCGGGTGAGGCGCGTGAGCACAGGCAGCAGGCCCTCTTCGATGGGTGCAGCGTCCAGACTGGTGAGCAGGACGATGAGGGATCGGCGCGGTGCGGTGCGCAGGGCCGTGGAAGTGAGACCACGGGCGTCGAGCTCGACCAGCTCTGGTTCCAGCGGGGCCATGGCGTCGACGAGGGCAGGGAGCAGCTCGCCTGCGGCTCGGCCCTGGACCAGGGCACGTACGCGGCGGTCGTATGCAAGGAGATCCACCCGGTCCCCGGCTCGGGAAGCGAGCGCGGCGAGGAGCAGGGCTGCGTCCATCGAGGCGTCCAGGCGCGGGGCGTCGCCGACTCGTCCCGCTGAGGTGCGGCCCGTGTCCAGGACGAGGAGGATGTGGCGGTCGCGCTCCGGGCGCCAGGTGCGGACGGCGACCGTGGACTGGCGGGCCGTGGCGCGCCAGTCGATGGAACGGGTGTCGTCTCCGGGGACGTATTCGCGGAGGCTGTCGAACTCGGTGCCCTCGCCGCGGGTCAGGACGCTGGTGCGGCCGTCGAGTTCGCGTAGTCGGGCCAGTTTCGAAGGGAGGTGCTTCCGGCTGGTGAAGGGCGGCAGGACGCGGACGGCCCAGGGCACCTTGTGGCTGCCCTGGCGGTTGAACAAGCCGAGGGGGCCGTAGGAGCGGATGGTGATCCGGTCGGCGTGGCGGTCGCCGCGGCGGGTGGGGTGGAGGCGGGTCGTGACGCGGCGGCGTTCTCCAGGCGGGACCGTCAGTGCGTGGCGTGAGGATTGTGCCTCTGTTCCGGGCTGCCAGCTGCTGGGGGGCCAGGCGTCGCGGATGCGGGCGCGCAGCGGTCGGTTGGATGGGTTGGTGACGGTGAGCGTGACGTCCGCGGGCTCTCCGAGGCGTACAGAGGTGTCTCCTGATCGCGTCAGGACCAGACGTCGTACGGGCGCGGCGAGGGTGAAGTCGCAGGCACAGGCGAGCGCCAGGGAACCGTTGACGGCCAGGATGCCCGTCCAGCTGGGTTCCCAGATGCCGACGGGGAGTGTGCCCAGCGCCGCCAGGAGGGCGGCGCGTCCGGTGAATGCCATGGGTCCTCGGCTCAGCGGGGTACGGGGACGTGGGCGAGGATCGCGTTGATGACGGAGTCGGCGGTGACGCCCTCCATCTCGGCCTCGGGGCGGAGTTGGACACGATGGCGGAGAGTGGGGAGGGCCAGGGCCTTCACGTCGTCGGGGATGACGTAGTCGCGGCCCGTCAGCCAGGCCCAGGCGCGGGCGGTGGCGAGCAGCGCCGTAGCGCCGCGAGGAGAGACGCCGAGCGTGAGTGACGGGGACTCGCGGGTGGCGCGGCAGATGTCGACCACATAGCCCGTGATCTCGGGGGATACGGACGTTTTGGCGACGGCCGCGCGGGCGGCCTCCAGGTCCGCGGGCCCTGCCACAGGGCGTACGCCGGCGGCGCGCAGGTCGCGCGGATTGAAGCCTTCCGCATGGCGGGTGAGGACGCCGATCTCCTCCTGGCGGGAGGGGAGGGGCACGGTGAGCTTGAGGAGGAAACGGTCCAGCTGGGCCTCGGGGAGCGGGTAGGTGCCCTCGTACTCGATCGGGTTCTGTGTGGCTGCGACCAGGAACGGCTCGGGGAGCGGGCGCGGGATGCCGTCGACCGTGACCTGGCGCTCCTCCATCGCTTCCAGCAGGGACGACTGGGTCTTGGGAGGGGTGCGGTTGATCTCGTCGGCGAGGAGCAGGTTGGTGAAGACCGGGCCCGGCTGGAAGGAGAACTCGGCGGTGCGCGCGTCGTAGACCAGTGAGCCGGTGACGTCGCTGGGCATCAGGTCCGGGGTGAACTGGACGCGCTTGGTGTCGACGTCGAGGGCTGCCGCGAGCGCGCGTACGAGAAGGGTCTTGGCGACGCCGGGTACGCCTTCGAGGAGGACGTGGCCGCGGCAGAGCAGGGCGACGACGAGGCCCGTGACGGCGGGGTCCTGGCCGACCACGGCCTTGGCGATCTCGGTGCGCAGGGCCTCCAGGGACGCTCGGGCGCTGCCCGGATCCCCTGCGTGACCGGCGTTGTCAGTGGTCGGGTCCATCATGAAGTGCGTACCTCTCTTTCGAGGGCGTCGAGTTGGTCGGCGAGGGTGATGAGGGCTGCGTCGTCGCGGGGTGGCGGCCCGAAGAGAAGCGTGTGCAGGTCCTGTCCGCTGCCGTTGAGTTGGGCGGAGAGGGCCGGGAGGAGTGCCTCGGGCGCGTGAGCCTGGGCGAGGGGTACGCCGAGTAGGGGCGCGAGGCGGGTGCGGGTGGCGGCGCGAAGGGCTGTGGCGGCGCGCTCGCGGGCGTTCGCCTTGCGGTAGAGGCGGGCGCGGCCTTCGGCGGTTTCGGAGGCGCGGATGGCCACGGGGAGGCGTTCGGGGACTAGGGGGCCGAGGCGGCGGCCGCGCCACAGGGCTGCGACGACGGCGGCGATGGTGAGCTGCAGGGTGCCCCAGAGCCAGCCGGAGGGGATCAGGTCGAAGAAGCTGCGGTCGCCGGCATCGGTGGCGGTGTCGTCGGAGAGGGAGGGGAGGTACCAGACCAAGTGGGGGCGGGAACCGAGGAGTTGCAGGGCGAGCGAGGCGTTGCCGTGCTCGTCGAGACGGTCGTTGTAGAGGATGTCGGGGGCGCCGATCACGACGGTGTCGCCGGTGCCGTCGGCGGCCGGGAGGCGCAGGAGCGTGGGAAGGCCGTCGTCGGGGTAGCAGCGGTCGGCGCGGGGCGCGGTCGTCGTGTAGCGCACTCCGCCGGTGTCGGCGTTGCCCGCTCGGCGGGCTGCGGGCAGGTCGCAGCCGGGGGCGAGCGTCGAGTCGAGGCTGGGGGCGGGGTCGGCCGTGACCTGCGGGGCGAGTGTGCCGAGCGAGGGATCCCCGGGGGCGACCAGGACGGTGCGTCCGCCGGAGTCGTCGGTGGCGGCGCGGAGTTCGCGCTGCTGGCGGCCGGTGAGCAGATCGGGGACGGCTACGAGGACAGTGGTGTCGGGGCCCGCGGCGGCCCGGGCCTCGTCGGTGGTGGTCACTACACGCGTGGACACGCCCCGGTCGGCGAGGAGTTCGGCGACGGCCCGGCTTCCGTAGGGGTCGGCGGAGCGCGGGTCGAGGCTGCCGTGCCGGTCCCCGGAGCGGAGTACGGCGAGTGCGACCGCGGCCGCGAGGAGCACCACGATCGCGAGCACGACGCCTCGGGCGCGTGTCCACCGCTGGCGGACGGTGGGCGAGACCGAGGTGGGCGGAAGGGTGGCCTCGGTCATTCGGCGGCCCCGTGGTGGGTGGTGCTGTGGGGCGTGCTCTGCGCGCTGTTGGCGCTCCCTGCCGGCGTTGCGTTCCCTGCTGTGGCGGTGAGAACCGGCTTGGTGCGCTCCAGGTCGCGGTCGAGATCGGAGATGCGGTGGTACGCCGGTTCGTCCGCGGTGCGGCCGCCGTATGTGACGTCGTCGAACTCGCGGGCGGCAGCGCGGAGTCGGTCGGTGTGCGAGGGCAGGACGCGCCCAGCTTCCGCGGCGGCCTCGTCGGCGGTGCGGCCGGGGCGGGGATCGAGCAGGGCCCGCTCCTCCAGAGAGCGGACGACGGCACGCATCCGTTCCTGGACGGCCTGGCTCCAGTGGCCTTGGGCCGCATGGGCTTCGGCGGCTGCGCGGTGGTCTGCCGCGTTGCGCGGCCGGTCGTCGAAGAGCGGCGCGGAGGAAGCAGGAACGCGACGCGGCGTGCCGAGGTGCCACCAGAGGGCGGCGATGAGCGCGACGACGGCCAGCGCGATCACGAAGAGGCCGACGCCGCCGCCGGGTGTCGCGGCGGAGGCGGCGCTGAGGAGGCCGTCGATCCAGTCCCAGAAAGCGTTCAGGGCCCGTTGCAGCAGACCGGGGTCGTTCTCGTGGTACATCGGCCGGGACAGCTCACGCTCGGCCGCCTCGCGCGCGGGGTCACGCGGGGTCGTCACCGGCGGTTCGTCGTCGGCGCGTGGCAGCAGAAGAGCCGCCCTGAGAACTCCCCCCGTCACGCTCACTTCATCAGCTCCCTGGTGTGCCCGGTGCGCCGGGAGCGTACCCCTGGACGCCTGCGGCGCGGGCGAGTTCGAGGTCGAGGGCCTCGCGGCGGATGCGCTGGTCGATGTAGAGGAGCACGGTGACCCCGGCGGTGATCGGGAACGTGAGCGTGGATCCGATCACGGAGCCGATGCCGCTGATGATGAGGAACGTCCAGCCCACGTCCCCGGCCGTGGTGTCGAGGAAGCCGGTGATGCCGTTGCCGCTCAGCGCCCCGGCGAGGAAGGCGAACGGGATCACGATGATCGACGCCACGATGTTGGCGATGATCGTCGCAAGCAGCTGGATGCCGAAGACCCGCCACCAGGAGCCACGCACCAGCTTGGCCGAGCGGCTCATCGACTTCACGATGCCCTGCTTCTCCAGCATCAGGGCGGGCGAGGCGAGCGAGAAGCGGACCATCAGCCAGAGGACGACCACCCCGGCAGCCAGTGCGCCCAGCACGACCAGAGCGGAACCGGCTTCGGCGGCTCCCGCGACGGCGACGAGGAGGCCGGGCAGGACACCGATACCGAGGATCGCGAGGGCCATGAGGGGCAGCAGGAAGGTCAGGCCGAACAGCTTCAGCAGCTGTGGCCTGGCGTCCCTCCAGGCTTCCTGGAGGCTGACCGGCTTGCCGAGTACGGCGCGGCTGGTCACGGTCGTGAGCAGGGCGGTGGCGACGATCGTGCCGAGCATGCTGATCAGCACGATGACGCCGGAGTTCAGCAGGGCATCGCCCATCGCCCGCGTGATCTCGTCGAGGGTGGCGCTCGGGTCCTCGAGGGCCGCGGTGCTGCTGTCGTCCAGGACCAGCCCCTGCAGCAGCACGACCACGATCTCGGTTACGACGGCCACGGCCAGGGAGATGCCGAGCACCGTGCGCCAGTACGTGCGCATGGTCGAGACGGCGCCGTCGAGGATCTCACCGACGCCGAGCGGGCGCAGCGGGATGACGCCGGGCTTGGCCGCGGGTGGAGGGCCGCTCCAGTTGCCGCCCCAGCCGCTGCCCGCGGGGCCGCCGCCGTAACCGCCGGGGCCGCGGGGAGGCTGCTGACCGCCCCAGCCGGAGCCGGCGCGCGGTGGTGTCTGGCCGGGGTTCTGCGGACCGGGAGCGGACCACTGGCCGGGCGGGGGCTGCTCCTTGGACCACTTGGAGGGGCGCTTGTCGTCCGCCGGATCCGAATCCGTGGGGCCGTTCTGGCCTGCGGCGGCTTCGGTGGGGCGAGAGGCGTCCGGTTCCTGTCCGTCGGAGGGGGCAGATCCGGGCGAGGCCCAGCCCGGAGTGTCGTTCATCGTCGCTCCTTCACGGTGCCCGTCCGCGGTTGCGGCGGCAGGTTGGCAGCCATCGTGCCACGGTGCGTCCGGCGGTGGACCGGGCGGACCAGGCACCTTCTCGGCTGCACACCTTCAATTGTCCGTCGGTTAAGGGGCAGACTGGTCGAATGGCTGATCAGTACGCGCAACCACATGAGGAACCAGGGCCCCCTCAGACGCCGGCGATCCGCTGGGAAGAACCACCGGAGGGTCCCGTACTGGTCCTGCTCGATCAGACCAGGCTGCCGGCTGAGGAAGTGGAGCTGGTGTGCACCGATGCCCCGGCTCTGGTGCAGGCGATACGGACGCTCGCCGTGCGCGGCGCACCGCTGCTCGGCATCGCCGGGGCGTACGGTGTCGCGCTCGCCGCCGTACGCGGGTTCGACGTGGACGAGGCCGCCGATGCTCTGGCGAGCGCTCGGCCCACCGCGGTGAATCTCGCGTACGGGGTGGGCCGGGCCCGTGCGGCGTACCAGGCCGCACTCGCGGGCGGCGGCAGTCAGGAGCAGGCCGGCGCGGCCGCACTGGCCGCAGCGCGGGCGCTGCACAAGGAGGACGCCGAGGCGAGCGCTCAGATGGCCCGGCATGGTCTGACGCTGCTCGACGAGCTGCTGCCCGGCGGCAACCACCGGATCCTGACGCACTGCAACACGGGTGCGCTGGTGTCGGGCGGTGAGGGTACGGCGTTTGCGGTGGCGCTGGCGGCGCACAGGGCAGGGCGGCTGCGCAGGCTGTGGGTCGACGAGACGCGGCCGCTGCTGCAGGGCGCGCGGCTTACCGCGTACGAGGCGGCGCGCAGCGGTATGGCGTACACGCTGCTCACGGACAACGCGGCGGGATCGCTCTTCGCGGCGGGAGAGGTGGACGCGGTGCTCATCGGCGCGGACCGCATAGCGGCGGACGGTTCGGTGGCGAACAAGGTGGGGAGCTATCCGCTCGCGGTGCTGGCCCGCTACCACCATGTGCCGTTCATCGTGGTCGCGCCCGTGACGACCGTGGATCTGGACACCCCGGACGGCGCCTCCATAGAGGTGGAGCAGCGGGCCGGTCATGAAGTGACGGAGGTCATGGCGCCGCAGGCGCCGATGGCCGGGACGGAAGCAGGAGGCGGTATTGCGGTGGCACCCCTGGGAACTCAGGCGTACAACCCGGCGTTCGACGTGACGCCGCCCGCACTGGTGACGGCGATCGTCACCGAGCAGGGCGCCGTGTCGCCCGTGACAGCCGAGGGTCTGGCCAGCCTGTGTGCCAGGTCACGCCAGGTAACGATTAGCTAATGGGATGATGTCGTTTATGAAGGGACGAGTCCTTGTCGTCGACGACGACACCGCACTGGCCGAGATGCTCGGCATTGTGCTGCGTGGTGAAGGTTTCGAGCCGTCGTTCGTAGCAGACGGCGACAAGGCGCTGGCCGCCTTCCGTGAGACGAAGCCCGATCTGGTGCTCCTCGACCTGATGCTGCCCGGCAGGGACGGCATCGAGGTGTGCCGCCTGATCAGGGCCGAGTCGGGCGTGCCGATCGTGATGCTCACTGCCAAGAGCGACACTGTGGACGTGGTGGTCGGACTGGAGTCCGGTGCCGACGACTACATCGTCAAGCCGTTCAAGCCGAAGGAGCTCGTGGCCCGTATCCGGGCACGGCTGCGCAGGTCGGAGGAGCCGGCGCCGGAGCAGCTCGCCATAGGCGACCTGGTCATCGACGTGGCCGGTCACTCCGTGAAGCGGGACGGTCAGTCGATCGCGCTCACGCCGCTGGAGTTCGATCTGCTGGTGGCGCTCGCCCGCAAGCCCTGGCAGGTGTTCACCCGTGAGGTGCTGCTCGAGCAGGTGTGGGGCTACCGGCACGCGGCGGACACCCGTCTCGTCAACGTGCATGTGCAGCGGCTGCGCTCGAAGGTCGAGAAGGACCCCGAGAAGCCGGAGATCGTGGTGACCGTACGTGGCGTCGGTTACAAGGCCGGACCAAGCTGATATGTCCCGGGACAGTGCCGCTCCGGCGCCCGGGATGCCGGGAGCCCGCTCGGGGCGGCCTGTCGACCGGAAGACACCCGCCTCACGCCTCGCGCGGCTGCTAGAAGGCGGGCTGCTGCTGCAGGGCGGGATGCAGGGCAGCCCCGTGCTGCGCCTCTTCACGCGCTGGGTGCGGCGTCCGCTGCTGCCCGCGTTGCGGCTGTGGCGGCGCAACATCCAGCTCAAGGTGGTCGTCACCACCCTGCTGATGTCGCTGGGCGTGGTCCTGCTGCTCGGCTTCGTCGTCATCGGGCAGGTGCGCAACGGTCTGCTGGACGCCAAGGTGAAGGCGTCGCAGAGCCAGGCCATGGGCGGTTTCAAGGCCGCCGAGAGCGCCGCCTCGCCGACGAGCGGCGACCAGGACGCAGGCACCGCGAACGGCCGTACCGAGCCGAACACCGCGGTCTGGATGAACAGCCTCGTTAAACAGCTGGCCAGTGGTGGTCAGAGTGCCTTCGACGTGGTCACGCTCAGCCCGGCCGCGTCCGGTGACGCCAGCGCGCGGGCCCCTCGCGCCTCGGGCGGGGTGGGCGCGCTGGCGAGCGTGCCGGAAGAACTGCAGGACCGCGTCGAACAGGGCACCGGCGCGTTCCAGAGCTACACGCGCATCGTCTACGAGAGCGGTCAGGAGTCGCAGCCCGGACTGGTCATCGGCAAGCGGCTGAACGACCCGCACGGCGATACGTACCAGCTCTACTACCTCTTCCCGCTCACGCAGGAGGAGAAGTCGCTGAGCCTGGTCAAGGGCACGCTGGCGACCGCCGGGCTGTTCGTCGTGGTGCTCCTTGGCGCCATCGCCTGGCTGGTCGTACGGCAGGTCGTCACCCCCGTACGGATGGCGGCCGGCATCGCCGAGCGGCTGTCCGCAGGGCGCCTCCAGGAGCGTATGAAGGTCACCGGAGAGGACGACATCGCGCGCCTCGGTGAGGCCTTCAACAAGATGGCGCAGAACCTCCAGCTCAAGATCCAGCAGCTCGAGGACCTCTCCCGCATGCAGCGGCGGTTCGTGTCGGACGTTTCGCACGAACTGCGCACGCCCCTGACGACCGTCCGGATGGCCGCCGACGTCATCCATGAGGCGCGCGAGGACTTCGATCCGGTGACGGCGCGCTCCGCCGAGCTGCTCGCCGACCAGCTGGACCGCTTCGAGTCCCTCCTCGCGGACCTGTTGGAGATCAGCCGCTTCGACGCGGGTGCGGCGGCCCTGGAGGCGGAGCCGATAGACCTGCGGGAGGTCGTACGCCGCGTGGTCGGTGGGGCCGAGCCGCTGGCGGAGCGCAAGGGCACTCATATCCGGGTCGTCGGCGACGGTCAGCCGGTGGTGGCGGAGGCCGATGCCCGGCGCGTGGAGCGTGTCCTGCGCAATCTGGTGGTCAACGCCGTCGAGCACGGCGAGGGCAGGGACGTCGTGGTGCGGCTCGCTGCGGCGGGCGGCGCGGTCGCCGTCGCCGTGCGGGACTACGGCGTCGGGCTGAAGCCCGGCGAGGCGACCCGGGTCTTCAGCCGCTTCTGGCGTGCGGACCCGGCACGCGCGCGTACCACCGGCGGAACGGGACTCGGACTGTCCATCGCCCTCGAGGACGCGCGGCTGCACGGCGGCTGGCTGCAGGCGTGGGGCGAGCCGGGCGGCGGCTCGCAGTTCCGGCTGACGCTGCCGCGTACCGCGGACGAGCCGCTGCGGGGTTCCCCGATTCCGCTGGAGCCCGACGACTCGCGGCGCAACCGCGGTCTGAACGACGCGGGGCTGCCCCTCGGGAGCAGCAGCAAGCTCGCCACGGTGCCGGCGCAGCACTCCCCACTGGGCGCCTCCCGGGCCGAAGGCTGGAGGAGCACGCCCTCTGCCACGGCCACGGGCGCGCCGATCTCTCCGCGGCTCGCTGGGGGGCCCGCGTCCGCTCCGGCCGCGGATCCGACAGCGCTTCCAGGGAGCGGCGCGCGGGTCGTGCCGCGGCCGTCCGGGGACGTCGGCGGTATGGCGGCTGCCAGCCGGAAACCGGCTGGTCAGGATGGACAAGGCGAACCGGCCGACGAGGCCGGGAGCGGAGAAGTGGTGCCCGGTGCATGAGGGCCGGATGGATCCCGTCGGCGATGCGACGGGCCCGGTGAGCAAGGGGGGGCCTTCGGTGGGCACCGAGAGCGTCAGGCGTGGGCCTCGGCGGCAGCCGCTGCGTGCCGGGCTTGTCCTGGCCTGCAGTGGCGCCCTGCTGGCGGGCTGCGCGTCCATGCCGGACAGCGGGGATGTGCGCGGAGTCCAGGCCACGCAGGGACCGGACACGCCGGTCCGGGTCTTCCCCATGCCGCCGCGGGACGACGCCGGGCCCCCGGAGATCGTTCAGGGCTTCCTCGAGGCGCTGACCAGCGACGACCCGCAGTTCGAGGTGGCCCGCAAGTATCTGACGGCGGAAGCGTCCAAGAAGTGGCACCCGGACCGTTCGACCGTGGTGCTCGCCGACGGCCCGAACACGAAGACGGACCACGGCGGCAACGACGCCGCAGGCGGCCTCACGTACACGCTGACCGGCCAGAAGGTCGCGGCAGTGGACGCCCAGCACGCCTACGAGCCCGTTGACGGCCCGTACCGCCAGACACTGCACCTCACCAAGGTGGACGGCCCCGAGGGCCAGGAGTGGCGCATCGACATGCCGCCGGACGGTGTGGTGCTCGGTGACTCCGACTTCCAGCGGATCTACCAGCCGGTCGACAAGTACTACTTCGCGTCGGACTCGTCGTCCGACGGTGACGAACGGCGGGAGCTCGTCGCCGATCCGGTCTACGTCCGCGGCCAGATCGACCCGCTGACACAGACGGTCAAGTCGCTCCTTGCAGGGCCCACCCACTGGCTCGAACCGGTGGTCCGGTCGCGCTTCCCCAGCGGTACGCAGCTGAAGAAGGGCACCAAGTCGCTGTCGCCCGACGACCAGGACAAACTGAAGGTCCCGCTGAACCGGGAGGCGGACCGCGTCGGGCAGGCGCAATGCACGGAGATGGCCGCGCAGCTTCTGTTCACCATCGACGATCTGACCCCGTCAGGCGTCGACGAGGTCGAGCTGCAGCGCTCGGACGGATCGCAACTGTGCGTGCTGAACCAGGCCCAGGCGGAGAGCATCGCACCGCAGCGCACCACCGGACACCCCGAGTACCAGTACTTCCTCGACAAGAAGCACCGCCTGGTACGGATGGGCGGCAGCGGCAAGAGCGCGGGATCCAAGCCGGAGCCGGTGCCAGGCCCGCTGGGCAACGGTGATCAGGCGCTGCGGTCGGTGGCGGTCTCTCGGAACGAGGAGCGGGCGGCCGGTGTGTCGCTGGACGGGCGTTCGCTGTTCGTCGGATCGCTCGCCTCGGGCGCATCGCTCGGGGATGCGGTAGTGACGAGCCGGGCCAAGTCGGAGAGCGACCGGCTGACGACGCCGAGCTGGGACGGCCGGGGCGACCTGTGGGTGGCCGACCGCAATCCGAAGGACCCGAGACTGCTTCTGCTGGAGAAGGGCGCAGGAGAGCCGATCGAGGTGCGAACCTTTGGGCTCGACGGCGGGCGCATCGAGGCGGTGCGGGTGGCCGCCGACGGCGTACGGGTCGCGCTGCTCGTGAAGGAGGACGGCAAGACGTCCCTGCGGATCGGGCGGGTCGAGCGCGAGGGCGGGTCCGGAGAGCGGCCCGAGGTGTCGGTCGTCGAACTGCGCGCGGCAGCGCCGCAGATGGAGGTCACGGCCATGTCGTGGGCGGGCGGCAGCCGCCTCGTCGTGGTCGGCCGCGAGTCCGGCGGTGTGCAGCAGATCCGGTACGTCAAGTGCGACGGCCTGACACCTTCGGGCGGAGTGCTCCCCGGCCTAAACGGCGTGAAGGAAATCGCCGCATCGGAGAACGACCAGCTGCCGTTGGTGGCGCACTCGGACGACGGGATCGTACGGCTGCCGGCGGGGGCGGCCTGGCAGACGGTGGTCGAGGACGGGACGGCGCCGGTTTATCCCGGGTAGCAGACTGGTTCGCCCGGGATAGCAGGCTCGTTTGCTCTGGGGAGCAGGCTGGTGTCCGCTGCGGTCCTGACGGTAGTGACTCCGAGTTGTCCACAGGGTGCTGCCCGGGGTTATCCACAGGGGTGGCAGCCCCGTCTCCGCAGGGGCACAGTGGACTGCATGCGGGGGTGGTGGCAGGACCTCACCGACCTGGTGCTGCCGGCCGAGTGCGGAGGCTGCGGACGGCCTCGTACGGCGCTTTGCGTGCAGTGCCGTGAGGCGTTGTGCGGCCGCGCTCCGTGCCGGGTGCGGCCGGTGCCGGAGCCGGCGGGCCTGCCCGTTGTGCATGCGGCCGCTCCGTACGCGGATGCGGTACGGGCGGTGCTGCTCGCACACAAGGAGCGGGGCGCGCTGGGTCTCGCCCGTCCGCTGGGCGAGGCGCTGGCGGGAGCGGTGAGCGCTGGAGTACGGGAAGCGCAGGGGGCTGCGAGGTGTGTGCACAGAGGGGGTGACGAGCATGTGACCTGTGGACGGGCCGGACATGGGTGGACCTGGGCCGGGCCGGTTGGTGCCGAGCAGGACGCGGCCATGGAGGCGCCCGGCCGTGAGTGCGGGCCGTTGCTGCTGGTGCCCGTGCCGTCGGCGCGGCGGGCTGTGCGGGCGCGTGGGCACGATCCGGCGCGGCGGATCGCGCTCGCCGCGGCCGGCGAGCTGCGCCGCGCGGGGATCCCCACCGCGGTGCTCGCCGTACTGCGCCAACGGCGCCTGGTGGCCGATCAGTCGGGGCTGAACTCCCGGCAGCGGCTGGCCAATCTCACGGGCGCCCTCGAGGTGGCCGCCGGAGGCGGACGGCTGCTGCGCGGAGGCGGACGGATCGTCCTGGTGGACGACCTGATGACGACGGGCGCGTCGCTGACGGAGGCCGCGCGGGCCGTTCGCGCCGCCTGTGTGGATGGACAGACATGTGCGGATGGACAGATCAGAGCGGGGAGGACGCGTGGACCGGGCCGGGTGGCGAGAAGGGGCGGTGAAGGAAGAACTGGGCAAGCATCGATGGGAGCTGCCGGGGTAATGCTCCGGAGGAGCGCACCGGTGAACGTGATCAGCGCCGCCGTCGTCGCTGCCACCCCCGATTCCTTCGAATAATCCGGAACCGCCAAACAACGTGCGTCGTTGCAGGAAGTAAGCGGGTTAATTCACCTGAATGGAGGTACGCCGCGGTAGAGGGTGACGACATCCGTCCGGGCGAGATATGTTCGGGTGTGAGGAATGGCGGTCGCGATCCGAATGCCTGGCCGTGGGGCTTTCCTGCAATCACCCCGGCCGGTGGGATGGAGATCTTGCCCATGGGGGAGGAGGAGGTGGAAGTCACCGAGTCCGAGGCTCCCGGGGCGTCCCGGGGCCTGGTGCAAAAGGGAGATGCTCCGCGCCGACGCGGAGCGATCCGGGAACGGAGTTCTGCGTGGACATCGTCGTCAAGGGCCGCAAGACCGAGGTGCCCGAGCGGTTCCGGAAGCACGTGGCCGAAAAGCTGAAGCTGGAGAAGATCCAGAAGCTCGATGGCAAGGTGATCAGCCTCGATGTCGAGGTGTCCAAGGAGCCCAACCCCCGACAGGCCGACCGCAGCGACCGGGTGGAGATCACGCTCCGCACCCGCGGTCCGGTGATCCGAGCGGAGGCCGCTGCCAGTGACCCGTACGCGGCACTGGACATGGCGGCCGACAAGCTGGAGGCGCGGCTGCGCAAGCAGCACGACAAGCGGCACACGCGACGCGGTACGGGCAGGCTGTCGGCAGCCGAGGTGGCGGACCAGGTCCCCGGTGCGGCGACGCTCAACGGGGACGGCACGCTCGTCAGGGAAGAAGAAGAGTCGGACGGCGTGCCGACGAAGAAGATGGGCTCCCTTGAGGTCAAGGGTGAAGGCCCGCTCGTAGTGCGCGAGAAGACCCACGTAGCGGCCCCGATGACGCTTGACCAGGCTCTCTACGAGATGGAGCTGGTCGGGCACGACTTCTATCTGTTCGTCGACTCCGAGACGAAGGAACCGAGCGTCGTCTACCGGAGGCACGCCTACGACTACGGCGTCATTCACCTCTCCACCGACCCCATGGTGGCCCAGCCGCCGTCGGCCGAAGCGGGCGGCGCACTCGGCGGCTGATGTTCCCCGGTGACCGCAGGACCGGTGCCCCTGGTGTGCGCGTGCGCCCCCGGGGGCACCCGTGTGCGACCCCTCCGATACAGCGCTGTCGCCCCGTTGTCGTCCGGGCATGAAATCATGGCGGTCAATCCAACCGGTGGGCATCCGCCACGGGTTGGCACAGGGACCCACCTGGCAGCACACACCGGGCACCTCAGGAACACAGGCCACGGCCTTCAGGGGGAGGAACGATGGCGGACAGCTTCGGACCGATGCATGACGAGGACGCCGACGACGGCGCCGTCGCCATGGGACCGGACGGGGGCTCCCCGCGCAAGGAGCCCATCAGGGTCCTTGTGGTGGACGATCACGCCCTCTTCCGCCGCGGCCTCGAGATCGTGCTCGCCGCCGAGGAGGACATCCAGGTGGTGGGAGAGGCCGGCGACGGTGCGGAGGCCGTCGACAAGGCCGCCGACCTGCTGCCCGACATCGTGCTCATGGACGTCCGGATGCCCAAGCGCGGCGGCATCGAGGCATGCACCTCCATCAAGGAGGTGGCCCCCAGCGCCAAGATCATCATGTTGACGATCAGCGACGAGGAGGCCGACCTCTACGACGCGATCAAGGCGGGCGCCACGGGCTATCTCCTCAAGGAGATCTCCACCGACGAGGTGGCCACCGCGATCCGTGCCGTGGCCGACGGGCAGTCGCAGATCAGCCCGTCGATGGCCTCGAAGCTGCTCACCGAGTTCAAGTCGATGATCCAGCGCACCGACGAGCGGCGGCTCGTGCCCGCCCCGCGGCTGACCGACCGCGAGCTCGAGGTCCTCAAACTCGTGGCGACCGGGATGAACAACCGCGATATCGCCAAGGAGCTGTTCATCAGCGAGAACACCGTAAAGAACCATGTGCGCAACATCCTGGAGAAGCTGCAGCTGCATTCCAGGATGGAGGCGGTGGTGTACGCGATGCGGGAGAAGATCCTGGAGATCCGGTAGCGGATCTCCGCTACCGGTGTCTCGCGCGGAAGAACGCCGTCAGGCGAGCCCGCGGGCCAGCTCGGCCGACAGCGGCTCGCGGAGCTCCTCCGGATCCAGCCGCTCCACGCGTACATCGGTGCAGCCCACCCAGCTCGCGGCCTCGATCAGTGCCTCCGCCACGGCGCGGACGGCCTTGCGGCCCTCCAGCGACACCTGCCTGGCGATCAGCGTGCGGCCCTGGCGCGCCGGGTCCACGCGTCCGACCAGCCGCCCTCCGGCCAGGACCGGCATCGCGAAGTAGCCGTGCACCCGCTTCGGCTTCGGCACATACGCCTCCAGGCGGTGTGTGAAGCCGAATATCCGTTCGGTGCGCGCCCGCTCCCAGATCAGCGAGTCGAACGGGGAGAGCAGCGTCGTACGATGCCGGCCGCGCGGCACCGTCTCCAGTGCCGCGGGGTCGGCCCAGGCGGGCTTGGACCAGCCCTCCACGACCACCGGCACCAGGCCCGAGTCCGTGATCACCGCGTCGACCTGCTCGCCCTTGAGGCGGTGGTAGTCCGCGATGTCCGCGCGCGTGCCGACACCGAGCGACTGGCCGGCGAGGCGCACCAGGCGGCGCAGGCACTCCGTGTCGTCCAGCTCGTCATGGAGCAGATCGTCGGGGATCGCGCGCTCCGCGAGGTCGTACACCCGCTTCCAGCCGCGGCGCTCCGTGCACACCACCTCGCCGTACATCAGCGCGCGCTCCACGGCGACCTTCGCGCCGGACCAGTCCCACCACTCGCCGCCGTTCTTCGCGCCGCCCAGCTCCGTGGCGGTCAGCGGCCCCTCGGCGCGCAACTGCTTGATGACCTGGTCGTACGCACCGTCCGGCAGGTCGTGGTACCAGTGCGGGCGGGCGCGGTAGGCGCGGCGGCGGAAGGCGAAGTGCGGCCACTCCTCGACGGGCAGGATGCACGCCGCGTGCGACCAGTACTCGAAGGCGTGCGGGGCACCGTCGGCGCCGGGTGTCCAGTAGGCGTCCTCCACCGTCTGACGCCCCACGGAACCCAGGCGGGCGTACGGGATGAGCTCGTGCGAGCGGGCCAGCACCGAGATCGTGTCGAGCTGGACCGCGCCGAGGTGCCGCAGCACGCCTCGCACGCCCGCCCTGCGGTCCGGGGCGCCAAGGAATCCCTGTGCGCGCAGGGCGATGCGTCGGGCCTCGTCGGCGGAGAGTTCGGCGGTGGGACGCGGCGGAGTCGTCATGCCCGCACGATAGGGCGTGCCACTGACAACGGGTCCTGGGTCGCGTGGTTCAGGATCGAGGGGCCGCCGCCGGGGCCGGGAGATAGGGCGCCGTCGAAGGCAGGCCCAGATCCGACGGGACCAGCGAGCCGACCCAGCAGTCGCGGCGCACGCCCTTGTTGTTGATCGCCGAGCGGAGGGTGCCCTCGATCGTGAAGCCGGCCCGCAGGGCCACAGCGCGCGAGCCCTCGTTGCCGACCTCCGCCCGCCACTCCACGCGGTCGATCCCCACGCTCGTGAACGCCCACCGCGACACGGCGAGCGCCGCCTCGGTCACATAGCCGTTGCCCCGGTGCTCCTTTGCGGCCCAGAAGCCGATCTCGCCGGTGCCCAGGGAGCGCATGTCGATGCCCACCATTGCGACCAGCTCGCCGCCCCGCGGAGTGCCGTCCCGCAGGAAGACGCCCAGCGTGAACCGCAAGGCGTCCCGCCAGCCGTCGGGCACCAGCTGCCCCACGAACCCGTCCGCGTGCTCCCGCAGGTACGGCGACGGGATGGTAGTCCAGCGCTGGATGTCGGGTTCCTGGCAGGCCGCATACACGGCGTCGGCGTCGTCGGGATCGACGGTGCGCAGCAGCAGGCGGTCGGTGGTGAGCGTGACGGGTTCCATCGGCCGATTCTGCTCGGGCGTCCTCAAGGACGCCACCACATTCTCGGGCGGCCGTGTACGCGGAGATCGGGCAGCCGTGTACGGGCATATCGGAAGGCCCGCGCGGCGGGCTCCCGGAGGGCGGGGTGATCCGATCGTCGCAATCGGCAGCGGGATCGCGGCACCTTCGAAGCGCCCCGCCCGTTGTCCTAATGGCTGTCGTCATGGCAGACCTCCCGGCGCGGCGGGGTCCTCGCATACGATGGCGGTTGCTCAGTAGTCAACCGAAACCGACCGTGCCAGGCCCGACCGGCAAGGAGACCAACCCCCGTGTCCGTCCTCTCAAAGATCATGCGTGCAGGCGAAGGCAAGATCCTGCGCAAGCTGCACCGCATCGCGGACCAGGTCAACTCCATCGAAGAGGACTTCGTGGGCCTCTCCGACGCCGAGCTGCGCGCACTCACCGAGGAGTACAAGGAGCGCTACCAGGAGTGGGTCGACAGCGAAGGCAAGAGCGGGGACAGCCTCGACGACCTGCTCCCCGAAGCCTTCGCCACTGTCCGTGAGGCCGCCAAGCGCGCCCTCGGCCAGCGCCACTACGACGTGCAGATGATGGGCGGCGCCGCGCTCCACCTCGGCTATGTCGCCGAGATGAAGACCGGTGAGGGCAAGACCCTGGTCGGCACCCTGCCCGCGTATCTCAACGCGCTGTCCGGCAAGGGCGTGCACCTGATCACGGTCAACGACTACCTGGCCGAGCGCGACTCCGAGATGATGGGCCGCGTCCACAAGTTCCTGGGCCTGTCGGTGGGCTGCATCCTGGCGAACATGACGCCGGCACAGCGCCGCGAGCAGTACGCGTGCGACATCACGTACGGCACGAACAACGAGTTCGGCTTCGACTACCTGCGCGACAACATGGCGTGGTCGAAGGACGAACTGGTCCAGCGCGGACACAACTTCGCGATCGTCGACGAGGTCGACTCCATCCTCGTCGACGAGGCCCGTACGCCGCTGATCATCTCCGGCCCCGCCGACCAGGCCACCAAGTGGTACGGCGACTTCGCCAAGCTCGTCACCCGCCTCAAGAAGGGCGAGCCGGGCAACCAGCTCAAGGGCATCGAGGAGACCGGGGACTACGAGGTCGACGAGAAGAAGCGCACCGTCGCCATCCACGAGTCCGGCGTCACCAAGGTCGAGGACTGGCTGGGCATCGACAACCTCTACGAGTCGGTGAACACCCCGCTCGTGGGCTACCTGAACAACGCCATCAAGGCCAAGGAGCTCTTCAAGAAGGACAAGGACTACGTCGTCATCGACGGCGAGGTCATGATCGTCGACGAGCACACCGGCCGTATCCTCGCCGGCCGCCGCTACAACGAGGGCATGCACCAGGCGATCGAGGCGAAGGAAGGGGTGGACATCAAGGACGAGAACCAGACGCTCGCCACGATCACCCTGCAGAACTTCTTCCGCCTCTACGACAAGCTCTCCGGCATGACCGGTACGGCGATGACCGAGGCCGCCGAGTTCCACCAGATCTACAAGCTCGGCGTCGTCCCGATCCCCACCAACAAGCCGATGGTCCGCATGGACCAGTCGGACCTGATCTACCGCACCGAGGTCGCGAAGTTCGAGGCGGTCGTCGACGACATCGCCGAGAAGCACGAGAAGGGGCAGCCGATCCTCGTCGGCACCACCTCGGTCGAGAAGTCGGAGTACCTCTCGCAGCAGCTGTCCAAGCGAGGCATCCAGCACGAGGTGCTGAACGCCAAGCAGCACGACCGCGAGGCCGTGATCGTCGCCCAGGCCGGGCGCAAGGGCGCCGTCACGGTCGCCACGAACATGGCCGGCCGTGGTACGGACATCAAGCTCGGCGGCAACCCCGAGGACCTCGCCGAGGCGGAGCTGCGCCAGCGCGGCCTCGACCCGGACGAGCACATCGAGGAGTGGGCCGGGGCCCTCCCCGCCGCCCTGGAGAAGGCCGAGCAGGCCGTCAAGGCGGAGTTCGAGGAGGTCAAGGACCTCGGCGGGCTGTACGTGCTGGGCACCGAGCGCCACGAGTCCCGGCGCATCGACAACCAGCTGCGCGGCCGCTCCGGCCGTCAGGGCGACCCGGGCGAGTCCCGCTTCTACCTGTCGCTGGGCGACGACCTGATGCGCCTGTTCAAGGCCCAGATGGTCGAGCGCGTGATGGCCATGGCGAACGTTCCGGACGACGTGCCCATCGAGAACAAGATGGTCACGCGCGCGATCGCCTCCGCGCAGGGCCAGGTCGAGCAGCAGAACTTCGAGACCCGGAAGAACGTCCTCAAGTACGACGAGGTCCTCAACCGGCAGCGTGAGGTCATCTACGGCGAGCGGCGCCGCGTCCTGGAGGGCGAGGACCTGCAGGAGCAGATCCAGCACTTCATGGACGACACCATCGACGCGTACATCGAGGCGGAGACCGCCGAGGGGTTCGCGGAGGAGTGGGACCTCGACCGGCTGTGGGGCGCCTTCAAGCAGCTCTACCCGTGCCGGATCACGATCGAGGAGCTGGAGGAGGCGGCGGGCGACCGCGCGGGCCTCACCGCGGAGTTCATCTCGGAGTCCATCAAGGACGACATCCTCGAGCAGTACGAGGCGCGGGAGGCGCAGCTCGGCTCCGAGATCATGCGTGAGCTGGAGCGCCGCGTGGTGCTGTCGGTCCTGGACCGCAAGTGGCGTGAGCACCTCTACGAGATGGACTACCTCCAGGAGGGCATCGGCCTGCGCGCCATGGCGCAGAAGGACCCGCTGGTCGAGTACCAGCGCGAGGGCTTCGACATGTTCACCGCCATGATGGACGGCATCAAGGAGGAGTCCGTCGGCTACCTGTTCAACCTGGAGGTCCAGGTCGAGCAGCAGGTCGAGGAGGTCCCGGTGGAGGACGCGGCGCCGGCTCCGTCCCTCCAGAAGAGCGGCGTGCAGGATGCCGTGCCTGCGGGTGCCGCCTCCTCGGGCGGCGGCGCCCGGCCCGAGATCCGTGCCAAGGGGCTCGACACGCCGCAGCGGCCGGACCGGCTGCACTTCTCCGCGCCCACGGTGGATGGGGAAGGCGGGATCGTCGAGGGCGACTTCACGAATGGGGATGCGCCTGCGCCGCGGTCTGAGTCGGATGGGCTTACGCGGGCGGAGCGGCGTAAGCAGCAGAAGGGTGGGCGGCGTCGCAAGAAGTGACGGTGTCTGCGACGCGTTAGCAGTGTGAGGGGCCGGGCGCTTGGGCGCCCGGCCCTTTGCGTGTCCTCGTCCTCGTAGGGCCCGCCTATGGCTGTCTGGGCGCGCCTGAGAGGACGAGTGCCCGCCGTCGTGGGCTGTGCCCACCCTCCCCCAGCTACCGCTGGGAGGTGCCCAAGCTCTGCGGAACGGGTGCCCACAGCGGAGTCCTGCGGAACTCCTGCCCACGGCGGCGCGGACTGCAGACACCCGCGCGGCGCAGGGTGCCCCAGAGGTCCGTAGCGGGCTATGTGTCGGTGGGACGGGGCATGCTCGGGATGCCGAGGTCTACTGCTGTGCAGCGCCAGCGTTGGTCGGGGCCGCGTTCCAGGCGGAAGGCCATGGCGCGGAGCTGTTCGCCGGCGCCGATGCGGGCGAAGGCCTCGATGGCTCCTGGGCGCGGCTCTTCGTAGCCGATGTCGCGGACGACGGGGCGGTACCTGCCGGTGCGCAGCGGGGAGTGCTCGGCCAGCCAGACCAGTTCGTCGTAGGCCCTGCCTGCGGTGCGCCCGAGCATCGAGTGCACCGGGCGCTGACCGCTGAGCACGGCCAGCAGGAGGTCGGCGAAGCGATCCGTGGGCCGGGGCGCCGGTCCCGGTGGGGTCACCCTCGGCGGGGCTCCGCCGGGACGCCGCGTATCGCGACGGCCGGGCGGGCGTGTTGCGGCGCCGGGCTTGTTGCGCGTCGACCTCGTCATCACCTTGTTCACAGTGGGGCGCCCCGTCCGTTCCGGCCCGGTGGATACCGGGCAGTAGCTTCGTGTGGGGATCTTGTACGAGGCGGTGGGAGCCGCCCGCAAGGAGCGGCAGGGGGCGGCGGAGGGCGTCCGGGAATTCACCTATCAGGGTGACGGGCGGGCGATACGGCCGGTAAAGGCCTGGTCGGAGCCGGGTTCGCGGGGTGTCCGGGAAGCCGCCGTGTCGACGCCGAGCGGGTCCCTCACCCCGCCACGAAGGGGGACTCCCGGCACGTATCCTGAAGGTCTCCCCGCGGCCCGGCGGCATGAATTCCGACTACGAAAGCGGCCAGTATGCGCGTCTACGTCCCCCTGACCCTTCACGGTCTCGCCGAGGCGCACAAGACGGGCGAGCTGGGCCCGGGACCGCTGACGGCCTACGCCGTGACGCCCGCGCTGCGTGAGTGGTACCTCTCCGACGACATCGAGGAGCTCGAGTACGCGGCGCTGAACCGCGCGGCACTCGCCTCGCTCCGGCAGATCGCCACCGACCCGGGAGCCACGCGGCGCCGGGTCGTCGTCGCGGCCGACGTGCCGGACGGAGCCGCGGTCGCCGACCCCGACCGCGGCCTCGACCCCGCCGCGCTCGGTGAGGTCCGGATCGCGGCCGCGGTGCCGCTGGCCAAGGCGGCGGCGGTGCACGTGGACGCGGACGACGCCGAGGCGGACGTGTCCGCGGCGGCGGACGCCCTGGGCGCGGCGGACCAGGGGGACGACGACGCGCAGTTCGTCGTGGACGGCGCGGAGGACCACGAGCTGCTGTGGTACGCGACGCAGGAGATCCCGAACCTCATCGGCTGAGCCGCGGTGCCGGGAGCGGGCACGAAGGGTTGTCAGTGGGGGCGGGTACGTTCTTGGGCATGGGGAAGCACGCAGCGCACATCGTGTGGGACTGGAACGGCACGCTGTTCCACGACAACGACGCGGTCATCGGCGCGACGAACGCCGCCTTCGCGGAGATCGGCCTGGAGCCGATCACGCTGGAGCAGTATCGCGAGCTGTACTGCGTGCCGATACCCCGGTTCTACGAGCGGCTGATGGGCCGGCTGCCGACGGAGGCGGAGTGGGAGGTCATGGACGAGGCCTTCCACCGGCACTACACCGAGTGGCGCGCGGCGTGCAGGCTCGCCGACGGTGCGGAGGTGCTGCTCGCCGACTGGCAGTCGGCGGGCCACAGCCAGTCGATCCTCAGCATGTACGGGCATGACGACCTGCTGCCGCTGGTGAGGGGGTTCGGCATCGAGCCGCACTTCATACGGATCGACGGGCGGACCGGGCCCTCCGGGGGCAGCAAGGCGGAACACATGGTGCGCCATGTGGCCGCGCTCGCCGGGGTGGAACCGGCGCGCACGGTGGTCATCGGGGATGCGGCCGACGATGCGACAGCTGCCCTGCGGGTGGGGGCGCGGGCCGTCCTCTACACCGGTGGTTCGCACAGTCGGGGCAGTCTGGAGGCGGTGGGGGTTCCTGTTGTGGACAGCCTTGCGGAGGCTGTGGCGGAGGCCGAGCGGCTGGCCGCCGGGGGTTCCCCGGCGGCCTGAGGGTGCCCGGTGCTTCCGCTGCGCGGGGCTGCCGTACGACGTTTACGCACTGGTTGTGCCCACCCTCCCCGAGCTACCGCTGGGAGGCGCCCGCAGCCCTGCGGAACGCCTGTCCACAACGCCGACGGCAGTCAGCTCACCGGTGCCTTTGCCCTCAGCACCGTCAGGAACTCTCGCATCCAGCCAGGGTGGTCCGGCCAGGCTCGGGAGGAGACCATGGTGCCGTCGACTACGGCCTCGGCGTCCTTGAAGGTGGCGCCTGCCGCCTGCATGTCGGGTTCCAGGGCCGGGTACGCCGTGACGCGGCGGCCGCGCAGCCCGTCCACGGCCGCCGTGAGCAGCGGGCCGTGGCAGATCTGCGCCACCGGCTTGTCGGAGTCGAAGAACGACTTGAGGATCTTGCGGAGCTCGGGGTCGTTGCGGAGGTACTCCGGGGCCCGGCCGCCCGGGATGACGACGGCCACGTACTGACCGGGGTCGACATCGGCGAAGGCGAGGTCTGCGGGCCATGTGTAGCCCGGCTTCTCCGTGTACGTGTCGAAGCCCGGCTCGAAATCGTGGACCACGAACTGCAGCTTCTTGCGGGTCGGGGCCGCGATGTGAACTTCGTACCCCTCCTCGCGCAGGCGCTGGTAGGGGTAGAGGACCTCCAGTGACTCCGCTGCGTCGCCGGTCACGATAAGGATCTTGGCTGCCATTGCGCTGCGCTCCCCTCGCTCGACCTTCCCGGCTGAGCCGGACGTGTCGCTCGGACGTTTCGCCCAACGTGCCTGCGGTGTCCGTATTTGCCAAGGGGCCGTGCGTCGTTTCGGGTACCTCCATCGTGCGCCGTGCGCACCCCGTCCGCACCACCGCCATCCACATTCCGCGCCGCTTCGCTCCTGTGCAGAACGTCAAACTTCCCCCGCTGGTTTTGTACACATACGGCTCATGACGGGGCACCCGTACAGAGCGATAGCCTTGGTGCCGTGATCAGCGCGATATCCCGCGGGGGCGTCGTCGCCCCTGCCCTGCGCCCGGAGCACACGGAGGACATCCGTGCCCGGGCGGTCGCTGGTCCGCACGGAGGGGGTGGGCCGGCGAGGCCGGCGAAGCCATCGGGACCCCTGGAACACCCGGGATCACCGAGGTCATCCGAATGCTCAAGATTGGCTCATAACACCCCTCTCATCTCTCATCGCGGCATAACGTCGACTCCGACCGGAGACCCCGCGTCGTGGCGTTGCGTCGCATCACTTCCTTCTACGTCACGCAACGGCGCGCGACAGGAGCCAGAGGACAATGCAGACCAAGCTGGACGAAGCCAAGGCCGAGCTGCTCGCACGGGCTGCCCGGGTAGCTGAGAACAGTCCGGTCGGGGGGTACCTACCGACTGGGGAAACCGAAAAGGGCACACCCGACCAGGAGACAGTGCTCGCGTTCCTCCAGCGCTACTACCTGCACACCGCACCAGAGGACCTTGCGGGCCGCGACCCGGTCGATGTCTTCGGAGCCGCTTTCTCCCACTACCGACTGGCCGAGAACCGCCCCCAGGGCACGGCGAACGTCAGGGTCCACACGCCGACCGTCGAGGAGAACGGCTGGACCTGCAGCCACTCCGTCGTCGAGGTCGTCACGGACGACATGCCGTTCCTGGTCGACTCGGTCACCAACGAGCTGTCGCGCCAAGGCCGCGGCATCCATGTCGTCATCCATCCGCAGGTGGTCGTCCGCCGCGACATCACGGGCAAGCTCCTCGAGCTCCTGCCCCCGGGTACCCCCGGGCACCCCGGCCTCGCCGTACTGGCCGCGGCCTCCGAGGCCGCCCGTGGAACCGACCGCGACGTCGCCGCGAAGACCCCCGCAGGCACGCCTCAGCCCCTGCCGCACGACGCGGTCACCGAGTCCTGGATCCACGTCGAGTTCGACCGCGAGACCGACCGCGCCGATCTGAAGCAGATCACCTCCGACCTGCTGCGCGTCCTCTCCGACGCCCGCGAGGCCGTCGAGGACTGGGAGAAGATGCGCGACGCCGCGCTGCGCATCGCCGACGAGCTCCCCGTCGAACCCACCGCCGACGACCTGCGCGACCAGGAGGTCGAAGAGGCCCGGGAGCTGCTGCGCTGGCTCGCGGACGACCACTTCACCTTCCTCGGCTTCCGTGAGTACGAGCTCCGGGACGACGACTCGCTCACCGCCGTCGCCGGCACCGGTCTCGGCATACTGCGATCGGACCCGCACCACGCCGTCGAGGACCACCACCCGGTGAGCCCGTCCTTCAGCCGGCTGCCGGCCGACGTCCGGGCGAAGGCGCGCGAGCACAAGCTGCTGGTGCTGACCAAGGCGAACAGCCGGGCGACCGTGCACCGGCCGTCGTACCTCGACTACGTCGGCGTGAAGAAGTTCGACGCGGACGGCAATGTCGTCGGTGAGCGCCGCTTCCTCGGACTGTTCTCCTCGGCCGCGTACACCGAGTCCGTGCGGCGTGTGCCGGTCATCCGGCGCAAGGTCGACGAGGTGCTGCGCGGTGCGGGCTTCTCGCCCAACAGCCACGACGGCCGCGACCTGCTCCAGATCATGGAGACCTATCCGCGCGACGAGCTCTTCCAGACCCCGGTCGACGAGCTGCGCTCCATCGTGACGAGCGTCCTGTACCTGCAGGAGCGCCGCCGGCTGCGGCTGTACCTGCGCAAGGACGAGTACGGGCGCTACTACTCGGCCCTCGTCTACCTGCCCCGCGACCGATACACCACGGGCGTCCGACTGCGGATCATCGACATCCTCAAGGAGGAGCTCAACGGCGCCAGCGTCGACTTCACCGCCTGGAACACCGAGTCGATCCTCTCCCGGCTCCACTTCGTCGTCCGCGTGGCGCCCGGCACCGAGCTGCCGAAGCTGAGCGACGCCGACAAGGAGCGCATCGAGGCACGGCTCGTCGAGGCCGCCCGGTCCTGGGCCGACGGCTTCGCGGAGGCGCTGAACGCCGAGGTCGGCGAGGAGCGCGCCGCCGCGCTGCTGCGCCGGTACGGCAGCGCCTTCGCCGAGGGCTACAAGGCCGATCACTCTCCGCGCTCCGCCGTCGCGGACATCCTCCACCTGGAGGGACTCACGCAGGAGGGCAGGGACTTCGGGCTCTCCCTGTACGAGCCGGTGGGCGCCGCGCCCGGCGAGCGGCGCTTCAAGATCTACCGCCTGGGCGACCAGATCTCCCTCTCCGCGGTGCTGCCCGTGCTCAACCGCCTCGGCGTCGAGGTCACCGACGAGCGCCCGTACGAGCTGCGCTGCTCGGACCGTACGACCGCGTGGATCTACGACTTCGGGCTGCGTATGCCCAAGGCGGCGGGCGCGACCAACGGCGACTACCTCGGCGAGGACGGCCGCGAGCAGTTCCAGCAGGCCTTCGCGGCCGTCTGGACCGGGCAGGCCGAGAACGACGGATTCAACTCCCTCGTCCTGCGCGCCGGAATCACCTGGCGGCAGGCCATGGTGCTGCGCGCCTACGCCAAGTACCTGCGCCAGGCCGGGTCGAAGTTCAGCCAGGACTACATGGAGGACACCCTCTGCAACAACGTCCACACCACCCGGCTGCTGGTCTCCCTCTTCGAGGCCCGGATGTCCCCGGACCGGCAGCGCATGGGCACCGAGCTGACGGACGCGCTCCTCGAGGAGCTGGACGGCGCGCTCGACCAGGTCGCCTCGCTCGACGAGGACCGGATCCTGCGCTCCTTCCTCACCGTCATCAAGGCGACGCTGCGCACGAACTTCTTCCAGGAGGCCGGGGGCGGCACGGCGCACGGGTATGTCTCCATGAAGTTCGACCCGCAGGTCATCCCGGATCTTCCGGCGCCGCGTCCGGCGTACGAGATCTGGGTGTACTCGCCGCGGGTCGAAGGTGTGCACCTGCGGTTCGGCAAGGTCGCGCGAGGCGGCTTGCGCTGGTCCGACCGGCGTGAGGACTTCCGTACGGAGATCCTCGGCCTGGTGAAGGCGCAGATGGTGAAGAACACCGTCATCGTGCCGGTCGGCGCGAAGGGCGGATTCGTCGCCAAGCAGCTGCCGGATCCGTCCGTGGACCGCGACGCGTGGCTGGCCGAGGGGATCGCCTGCTACAAGATCTTCATCTCGGCGCTGCTCGACATCACCGACAACCTGGTGGCGGGCGAGGTCGTGCCGCCGCACGACGTGGTGCGCCACGACGGGGACGACACCTACCTGGTCGTCGCGGCCGACAAGGGCACCGCGACCTTCTCCGACATCGCCAACGGGGTCGCCGAGAACTACAACTTCTGGCTCGGCGACGCCTTCGCCTCCGGCGGCTCGGCGGGCTACGACCACAAGGCCATGGGCATCACGGCCCGCGGCGCCTGGGAGTCCGTCAAGCGGCACTTCCAGGAGCTGGGCGTGAACACCCAGGCCGAGGACTTCACCGTCGTCGGCATCGGCGACATGTCGGGTGATGTGTTCGGCAACGGCATGCTGCTGAGCGAGCACATCCGCCTGGTCGCCGCCTTCGACCATCGGCACATCTTCATCGACCCGACCCCGGACGCGGCCGTCTCGTACGCCGAGCGGCGCCGCCTCTTCGAGCTGCCGCGCAGCTCCTGGGCCGACTACAACAAGCAACTGCTGTCGGCAGGCGGCGGGGTCTTCCCCCGCTCGGCCAAGTCCGTCCAGCTCAACTCGCACATCCGCAAGGCGCTCGGCATCGAGGGCAACGTCGCCCGGATGACCCCGGCCGAGCTGATGCAGCGGATCCTCAAGGCGCCGGTCGACCTGCTGTGGAACGGCGGCATCGGCACGTATGTGAAGGCGTCGACGGAGACGCACGCCGACGTCGGCGACAAGGGGAACGACGCGATCCGTGTCGACGGCGCCGACCTGCGGGTGAAGGTCGTCGGCGAGGGCGGCAACCTGGGCCTGACCCAGCTCGGCCGTATCGAGTTCGCCCGCCAGGGCGGCAAGATCAACACCGACGCGATCGACAACAGCGCGGGCGTGGACACCTCCGACCACGAGGTGAACATCAAGATCCTGCTGAACTCGGTCGTCGCGGACGGCGACCTGACCGTCAAGCAGCGCAACCAGCTGCTCGCGGAGATGACCGACGAGGTCGGCCGGCTCGTGCTGCGCAACAACTACGCGCAGAACGTGGCCCTGGCCAACGCCGTCGCCCAGGCGCCGGACCTGCTCCACGTCCACCAGCGGATCATGCGCCGGCTGGGGCGTGAGGGCCGCCTGGACAGGGCCCTCGAGTTCCTTCCCACCGACCGGCAGATCCGCGAGCTGCTCAACACCGGGCGCGGGCTGACCCAGCCGGAGCTGGCCGTCCTCCTCGCCTACAACAAGATCACCACAGCCGAGGAGCTCATCGGGACGACGCTGCCGGACGACGCCTACCTGCGGCGGCTGCTGTTCGCGTACTTCCCGCAGGCGCTGCGCGAGAAGTTCCCGACCCAGATCGAGGCGCACGCCCTGCACCGGGAGATCGTCACGACGCTCCTGGTCAACGACACGGTCAACACGGGCGGTACGACCTTCCTGCACCGGCTGCGGGAGGAGACGGGCGCGTCCACCGAAGAGATCGTGCGGGCGCACATGTCCGCGCGGGAGATCTTCGGCCTGGCCGAGGTGTGGGACGCGGTCGAGGGCCTCGACAATGTCGTCGCCGCCGACGTGCTGACCCGTATCCGGCTGCACTCCCGTCGCCTGGTCGAGCGGGGCACGCGCTGGCTGCTCAACAACCGGCCACAGCCGCTGCAGCTCGCCGAGACCATCGACTTCTTCAGCGAGGGCGTGGCCCAGGTCTGGTCGGAGCTGCCGAAGCTGCTGCGCGGCGCGGACGCCGAGTGGTACCAACGCATCTTCGACGAGCTGACCGGCGCGGACGTCCCGGAGGAGCTCGCCCAGCGCGTCGCCGGGTTCTCGTCCGTCTTCCCGGCGCTCGACATCGTCGCGGTCGCCGACCGCATGGGCAAGGACCCGATGTCTGTCGCCGAGGTCTACTACGACCTCGCCGACCGGCTCGGCATCACCGAGCTCATGGACCGCATCATCGAGCTGCCGCGGGCCGATCGGTGGCAGTCCATGGCGCGTGTCTCGATCCGCGAGGACCTGTACGCGGCGCACGCGGCGCTCACCGCGGACGTGCTCGCCGCGGGCAACGGGTCCTCCACGCCGGAGCAGCGGTTCAAGGCGTGGGAGGAGAAGAACGCGGCGCTGCTGGCTCGGGCGCGGGCGACGCTGGAGGAGATCCGGAGCTCGGAGAGCTTCGATCTGGCGGTGTTGTCGGTGGCTATGCGGACCATGCGGACGATGTTGCGTACGCATAACTGAGTTCTGACCGGGGTGCCCTGGGCCTTGCGGCCCGGGGCACCCCCATTCGCGGCGTTATCGTCTGGTTCGTGGTCATCCGCAGAAGCGTGCAGGGCGTCGTTCTGCTTGTGCTCGTGCTCATGCTCGCCGTCGTCGTGCGGCTTCCCTGGGTCGGGGATCTCGGGATCCATGCGGCGACGACCGAGCGGCTGCGGCACAGTCTGTTCGATCCGGGCAATCCCCTCGTCGACGAGGACACCCCGAGCCCGTACTACTCGCCGTGGACCCTGCTGCTCGGCTGTCTCGCCAAGGTCACCGGGCTTTCGGTCTTCGTCGTTCTGCGGATCGGCGCGCTGATCAGTCTCGCGCTGCTGGTGACGGGGGTACGGCACTTCGTCCGGACGTTCAGTACGCGCCGCGCGGCCGTGCCGCTCGCCATCCTCTGCCTGCTGTTCCTGTGGGGCACGCAACTGTTCGAGTGGAGCGGCTTCCTCGGGCTGGGCTCCCTCGCCCTGACGATCTCCTATCCCAGTACGTTCGCGCTGGCCCTGGCCTTCCACTTCTGGGCGCTGCTGCGGAAGGCGCTGCCGGGACCGGCGGGCTGGTGGACCTTCGCCGGACTGGGCCTGATGTGGGCGGTCATTCTGCTCAGCCACCAGTTCTCGGGTGTGGTGGCGTCGTTCGGCGCCCTCGCCGTGGTGCTGGGGGCACGGCCCTGGCCCGGCCGGAGTGCGTGGGTCAGGCTCGGTGCGGGGCTTGTGCTGGGCGTCGTGGTCCTCGCGCTCTGGCCGTACTACGACTTCTTCGCGCTCTTCGGCACCCAGGATCTGGACGCCATCCACCGCTCCCTCTACCGCGACGTGCTGCCCCGCTTCTGGCTCGTACTCGTCGGCGTCGCCGCACTGGCACTGCGGTGGCGCCGTGATCGCCGCGATCCGCTGGTGATCTTCTTTCTGCTGGGTGCACTGGTGTTCACTGCCGGCTGGCTGACCGGCCACTACTCATGGGGGCGCGTCCTGCCCGCCGCCCTGATCCCGGCGCAGCTGGCCGCCGCGCTGGAGGTCGCGGAGTGGGGCGGCAGTCGTGCGGGGGCTCCTGCCACGCGACCGACGACGCTCTTCGCGGCCGTCCTCGCCGTCGCGTTCCTCGCCGGCGCCTGGACCCAGGCCGGGACGCTCGGTTACGCGATCCGCCCCGGAATGCTGCCCGCGGCCGTGGCGGACAAGTACCGCAAGCCCTGGGACGGCTACCACTGGATCACCCCGTGGGTGTCGTACGGAGACGTGGTGATGGCCAAGACCTTCCCGGCCCGGCAGATCCCCGCGTACGGCCCCTACACCGTGGCGCCGGGCTACCCGGACTTCTTCCTCCCTGACCAGCAGCAGCGCCTGGACGCGGTGAAGCGCTACTTCGCCGCCGGCACACCGCGCGCCGAGCGCCTCGGCATACTGCACCGCTACGGCGTCCGCTGGGTCGTGCAGCGCCCGGCCGACGGCGGCCTGCCCGCCGGTGACCCGGGCTTGCGGCGGGTGACGTCGGGGCCGGGCGGACAGATCCTGTACGAAGTCCTCGGCTGAGCCGAGGAACCGTAGCCAGGCCCCCCTCAGGCCCCTCAGGCTCCCTCGGGCCCCCTCAGGCCAGCGCGCTCGCGACGGTCCGCGCAGTCCGGCCCACTCGCGTCCGCGCGGCCCGCCGTGCCAGCGGCCGCGCGACGTGTGCGGTGACGCCGAGGGGCGCCCAGCGGATCTGCAGCCGTCCGGCGGCGCGGCCCTCGGGCTCCACCGTCACCAGGTGCGGGGCGGCTCCATGCCGGTAGTCGACGCGGGTGGTGAGCGTAGGGAAGGACAGCGGGGCGAGCAGCAGTCCGGTGTTGCGCTGGCGCTGCTGTTCGAGCTGCAGCACGGGGTGGCGGGCGCCGTCGAAGCCGTGCAGGGGCAGCGTGGCGGCGGCCAGATCCAGACGTACGCCGCCCTCGAAGACGCCGGGCCGCACCGGGTCCAGGCGGAACGGTGTGGTCAGCCGGCGGCGCCCGGGGGTGACGACGAGGGTCGCGATGTGCGGGCCGACCGGAAGCCGCAGCCCCGGATCGTAGGTGCGGATCCGCAAGTCGACGCAGGCCCCAGGACCGCCCTCCACCGGCGTGACGTCCGTGATCTCGTGGCGGAACCGTGCGGTCTGGAAGGACCGCGCCTCAAGACCCTGGTCGGTGAGGTCGAGTTCGCGTCGCGCGGACTCCGTGTCCGGCACCCGCTCGCCCCAGTAGATCCGTCCCGCGTCATCGGCGGTGACCGTGCGCGGCGCCACCGCGTAACCGAGGGCCCGGGCGGCGAGCCGGGCGTCGGCGAGGCGTCCGTCGCGTACGAGCTGGAGCACGATCCGTTCGTCGCGCGGCAGCCGCTCGTACGCCCCCGGCGCGAGCGTTGCCAGATACGGGTTGACGATCTCCGCGAAACCGGCCAGCCACTCCTCGTCGCGGTACGGCAGGTCGCCCGCGTACATGCGGAAGTCGTGCTTGAGGAACTTGTGGTCCTTGTCCACGCGGACCGCGTCGTGCCCGCTCTCGGCGAGGAAGCCGTCGATCAGCGTCTGGACGTGGATCCGGTCCCGGACGTTGCCGAGCATGTGCCGCTGGTTGGAGATCGAGGCGGCTTCGGCGTCGGCGTACGGATCTATGTACCAGCGGTAGACCGGCTCAGGGACGATAGTGAACGACCTGGCCAGGCAGTACGCCTGCGCCGAGAACAGCTGGTCCTCGTAGTGGATGCCCTCGGGGAAGCGCAGCCCGTGCCGGTCCAGGAACTCGCGCGCGTACATCTTGCTGGTCGACAAGTGCTCGAAGAACAGCCGGGGTTCGGCCTCGATGCCGGGCACCGTCCGCCGCTCGGCGACCAGACGGGGCATCCACATCGACTTGGAGCCGGTGTCGACACGGATCCGCTCGACCGCGCCCAACGCGAAGTCGATGTCACGTTCACGATGCGCTGCGAGCAGCAACTCGACGGCATTGTCGGTGAGTTCGTCGTCGCTGTCGAGGAACATCACATACGGGGCGCCGGCGATGTCGAGCGCGCGGTTGCGCGGTGCGCTGCAGCCGCCGCTGTTCTCCGGAAGCCGCAGGCTGATGATGCGGTCGTCCTCGGCGGCGAGCGTCCGTGCCACCTCGGGTGTGTGGTCCGTCGAGTGGTCGTCGCTGATGACGATCTCGATGTTCGCGTGCGTCTGGCGGCGTACCGAGGCGACGGCGCGCGGCAGTCGCTCGGCGTCGTTGTAGACGATGACGACGACCGTCACGTCGGGAGTCGTCGACGGGGTGGCGGGGCTGGGGCTCATCGGCGTGCGGCCTCCTCGGGCGTCGGCGCGGGCGTGCGCTCGTCGACGGGCACGACGGGCGGCAGGGACTCCTCGCTCTCGCCGAGGAAGACCCGGCGTACGACCCGCTCGGCGGCGTGCCCGTCGTCGAACTCGCAGAAGCGGCGGCGGAACGCGGCCCGTGCCTTCGCGGCGGTCTCGTCGCGCCAGGCGCCCGAGGTGAAGATCTCCGCCAGCTCGTCCTGGGTGCGGGCGATCCGGCCCGGCGCCTCCTCCAGCAGGTCGAAGTAGACCCCGCGGGTCCGCGCGTAGATCTCCCAGTCGTCGGCGTACACGACGATCGGGCGGTCCAGGTTCGCGTAGTCGAACATGATCGACGAGTAGTCCGTGACCAGCGCGTCCGCGGCGAGCGCCAGCTCTTCCACCGGGTCGTACGACGACACGTCGATGATCCGGCCGCTTCTGCGCAGCCAGGCGGGCGGGGCTGCGGCGCCGCTGTAGAAGTAGTGGCCGCGCACCAGGAGCACGGTGTTCTCGCCGAGCCGTTCGGCGAGCGAGGTGAGGCCGAGGCGCGGGGTCCAGTTCGCCTCGTAGTCGCGGTGCGTGGGCGCGTACAGGATCGCCTTCCTGCCGGGCGGGATGCCCAGTTGGTCGCGGATGGCGAGGACGTCGTCGGCGCCGGCCCGGTAGTAGACGTCGTTGCGCGGATAGCCGTAGTCGAGGGTTCTGTAGTGCGCGGGATAGGCGTGCTCCCACACCTCCGTGGAGTGGCTGTTCGCGGAGACGCTGTAGTCCCATTTGTCGACACGGGACAGCAGGCCGCGGAAGTTGAAGCCCTTGGCGACCACCGGATACTCCCGCTGGTCCAGGCCCATCCGCTTGAGCGGGGTGCCGTGATGGGTCATCACGTGGACGGACTCGGGGCGTTTCACCACGGCGCCGGGGAAGTTGACGTTGTTGACGAAGTACCGGGCGCGGGCCATGACCTCCCAGTAGCGCCGGGTGCCGGGCACGACATGGTCGGTGCCGGGCGGCAGCAGCGGCGCCCTCGCGGCGGACACCGTCCACACCGGGTGGATGTGCGGGGCGAGCCTGCCGAGCTCGGCGGCGATCGCCGCGGGATTGCAGGCCACGCCGCGGTCCCAGTACGCCGAGAAGACGGCGAGGTGCGGGTCGATGGGTCGGCGAAGGTCCTGGTGGTAGCGGAAGTCGCGGACCTTGGCGCCGACTTTGGCCCTGACCTTCCGCTTCTGTGCCGCGAGCGCGGATCTGGCCTTGCGCTGCCTGTGGTTGGCGGCCTGCAGCAAGCGGTACTTGGCGTAGGCGTCCTGTTCGAGGAGTGAGCGCTGGAGGCCGCCCAGTCCCGCGGGGCGGGCATGGCCCTGCGGGCGCCAGGCGACCGCGCCCTGCGACGCACGGTGGAAGAACTCCCGTACGACCGGCTCCGGCTGCCCGCCGCGTGCGATGATCCGCAGCCACTCGGAGACCATCAGGTCGTAGACGGCGGCGCGCAGCGCGGCGGCTGCTCCGCGGTCGGCCATGAGCCGCTGCACGGCCTCGTACTGGCCGATCTGCGCGTACAACTCCTCGGCGGCGGGCGGCGGCAGACTCCCCGGCCTCAACTGGCGGTGGTCCAGGCATACGCGGTCGAGGCAGGCGACGTTCGTGGCGTGGAGCAGCGTGGCGTAGGCGGCGAAGAGCTCGTCGTCGGCGGAGGCTTCGGCCTCGGGGCCTGTCGCGCGGGGGCCGTTCGGGTGTGGCGGGCGGAACTCGTCCGCGTGCGTGCGCCAGAATTCCGCGCGCAGCGCCCGGTTCCCCAGCAGCGGTGCGACTCGCGACAGGCCCGGGAAGTCCGCGAGGGCGAAGGGTACGGGGCCTGCCTTGGCCAGCACCCGGCTGTCCCGCCCGGCCGCCCCCGGGCTGTTCCAGGTCGAGCGGACGTGGTCGAAGAGCAGGACGTCCACCGAGTCGGGAAGTCCGTCGGTGTGTTCGGCGACGGCACGCTGGGCCCCCGGAGGCAGGGCGTCCTTGCCATGCACGAACTGCAGCCAGCGGCCCGCGGCCTGCCCGGCGCCCGCCGCCCGCGCCGCGGCGTCGGTCGTGTCCTGGGGGAGGGCGACGGGGACGATACGGGGGTCGCGGGCGGCATGGACCTCGGCGACCCGCTGGGCGGACGCGCCGACCGCCGCGACGATCACTTCGACGTCGGCGCCGGGGTCGTCCCGGCAGATCCCGTCCAGGCACTCGTCGAGATGACCCTGGACATTGCGTCCGTACACGATGACGCTCAGGCGTGGCTGCACACGGACTCCTTGCCTCGAGCGGTGCTCCCCGGCTCCCCATAGCGTAATAAGTCATCGCTTGATGCGACAAAAGGTATACATACGGTTGGGGCTGGGAGGCCGTCTCAGGCGGCCTTCTTGCCGCCGGTGCCGCCCGCGCCGCCCGTGAAGGCCTCGTACTCCTCGAGCACCTCGTCCGTCGGCCCGTCCATGCGCAGCTCGCCGCGCTCCAGCCACAGCACGCGGTCGCAGGTGTCGCGGATGGACTTGTTGTTGTGGCTGACGAGGAAGACCGTGCCGGCGTGCTTGCGCAGCTCGCGGATGCGGGCCTCGGAGCGTTTCTGGAACGAGCGGTCGCCGGTGGCCAGCGCCTCGTCGATCAGCAGGACGTCGTGGTCCTTGGCGGCGGCGATGGAGAAGCGGAGCCGGGCCGCCATGCCGGAGGAGTACGTGCGCATCGGAAGGGTGATGAAGTCGCCCTTCTCGTTGATGCCCGAGAAGTCGGCGATCTCCTGGTAGCGCTCGCGGACCTCCTCGCGCGACATGCCCATGGCCAGCCCGCCGAGATACACGTTGCGCTCGCCGGTCAGGTCGTTCATCAGGGCCGCGTTCACGCCGAGGAGCGAGGGCTGGCCCTCCGTGAAGATCCGCCCGTTCTCCACGGGCAGCAGCCCCGCGACGGCCTTGAGCAGGGTGGACTTGCCCGAGCCGTTGGTGCCGATCAGGCCGATGGCCTCGCCCTTGTACGCGGTGAAGGAGACGCCCTTGACCGCGTGCACCTTGCGGACGCCCGCAGCGCCGGCCGCCCGGCCGGGCCGCAGGATCCGGCTCAGCGCGGCCGTGGCGCTGCCGCGGCCGGTGCGCACCCCGTTGACGCGGTAGACGATGTCGACCCGGTCGACGACGACGGTGGGGATCAGAGGCTCGCCAGGGCCCGCGGATCCGTCGGCGCGCGTGTCGGCGGGTGCGGTGTCGAGTGCGGTGTCGGGTGCGGTGTCGAATGTGATGTCGGGTGTCTCAGCCACGGCCGTACTGCTCCTCTGCCTGCCAGAAGTAGATGAACCCGCCGACGCCGGCGAGCAGCGCCCAGCCCAGGGCCCACGCCCACACGTGGTGCGGGAGCTGGCCCGCGTGGAAGCTGTCGATGAGCGCGAACCGCATGAGGTCGATGTAGACGGCCGCCGGATTGGCCTCGAGGAGGATGCGCACGGCATGCGGCAGGTGGGTGTGGTTCAGGACCTTGTCGATGCTCCACATGACACCGGACACGTACATCCAGGTGCGCAGCACGAACGGCATCAGCTGGGCGATGTCCGGGGTCTTGCTGCCCATCCTGGCCATGATCAGCGCAAGGCCGGTGTTGAAGGTGAACTGCAGCAGCAGTACGGGGATCACCAGCACCCAGGACAGGGTGGGCGGCACCCCGAAGACGAGCAGGATCACGACCAGCGCGCACATCGAGAACAGCAACTGCTGGAGCTGCTGCAGGCAGTACGAGATCGGCAGCGCCGCCCGCGGGAAGTGCAGGGCGCGTACGAGACCGAGGCTGCCGGAGATCGCCCGGGTGCCGGACATCACCGAGCTCTGCGTGAAGGTGAACACGAAGACGCCGGTGACCAGGAACGGGATGTAGTCGGGGACGCCGCGCTTGGTGTTCATCAGCACGCCGAAGATGAAGTAGTAGACCGCCGCGTTCAGCAGGGGCGTCATGACCTGCCAGACCTGGCCGAGCTTCGCCTGGCTGTACTGGGCGGTGAGCTTGGCGGTGGCGAACGCGGTGATGAAGTGGCGCCGGTCCCACAGCTGGTGGACGTAGGCGGGCAGCGAGGGGCGCGCGCCGCTGACGGTCAGGCCGTACCGGGCGGCGAGGGCGGCGGGATCTTCGGCCGGCTGCGCAGCGGGAGGCGCGTTCCGGGCCGGCTGGGGTGTGGCATCGAGGACCTGACTCACGTCCGCTGCTTTCACTCGGGTGTCAGGGAGGGTGAGGCGCGTGCGACCGATCGGGACGGTCGCGTCTGGACGGTCACGTCTGGACGGGCGCGCGTCGGGACAGGGCGCATACGTCGGAACGGGACCGTTTCGTCGTGACGCTGAGAGTAGGCGGCCTCGACGTCGGAACGCAACCGTCTCGTCGTAGCGTCCTATGCTGGTGCCCATGACGACGAACGACGCCCAGCCGCGCCGCAGAGCTCCTGCCGGGGCCGCCGTGCTCCGCGAGGACGTGACGGAGGCCATCCGCGCCGCCGTCTTCGAGGAGCTGGCAGCCGTGGGCTTCGCCCGTATGTCCATCGAGGGCATCGCGCGCCGCGCGGGGGTCGGCAAGACCGCCGTCTACCGGCGCTGGCGCTCCAAACTGCACCTCGTACTCGACCTGGTCTCGGCGGTCGCGGTGCAGGGGCTGCCGATGCCGGACACGGGGTCGCTCGAGGGCGACCTGCGGCTGCTGTACGAGGTGACGTCGCGCGCCCTGCGCCACCCCGTGGCCTCGCAGATCATTCCTGACCTCCAGGCGGAGGCAGCCCGCAATCCGGACATCGAGCAGGCCCTGCAGAAGGCGCTCCGCGAGGGCCAGCACGGCGTCGCGAGCGGCATCCTCAGCTCGGCCGTGGCCCGCGGTGAACTGCGCGAAGGCGTCGACGAGGACCTCGCCCTCGACCTGATCTCCGGTCCGCTGTACTGGCGGTCGGTGGTGGTCAGGGGCGACCTGTCCAAGGGGTATCTGGCCGGCTTGACGAAGGCTACGGCGGCGGCGCTGCGCGCGCTGTGACGCGCATGCGGCGGCACCTGGGCAGGAGTGTTCGGGTTGCTGGGCCTCGGCCGAAGGGGCTCAGCCGCGGCGGGCCGCCTCCGGGTGCAGCCGTACCCATCCCTCCCACGCCGACGTGATCATGTCCCGTACGTCGTGCTTCGCCTTCCAGCCCAGTTCCGCCGCGATGCGGTCGGCGGAGGCGACGACCCGGGCCGGGTCGCCGGGGCGGCGGGCCGTCACGGTCGGCGGGGTGCCGTATCCCGTCACCTCGTTGATCCGGTCGATCATCTCGCGTACCGAAACGCCCTCACCGCGTCCGATGTTGAGCGTCAGATCGGCGCCGGGCGTGGCGGCCAAGCGGCGGGCCGTGGCCACGTGGGCCTCGGCCAGGTCCACCACGTGGATGTAGTCCCGTACGCACGTGCCGTCCGGCGTCGCGTAGTCCGCGCCGAAGATGCGCGGCGATGCGCCTTCCGTCAGCTTCTCGAAGACCATCGGGACGAGGTTGAAGACGCCCACGTCGGCGAGTTCGGGTGCCGCGGCGCCCGCCACGTTGAAGTAGCGCAACGACGCCGTCGCCAGTCCGTGGGCGCGGCCCACCGCGCGCACCAGCCACTCGCCCGTCAGCTTGGTCTCGCCGTACGGGCTCATCGGGAGGCACGGCGTCTCCTCGGTCACCAGGTCCACGTCCGGCATCCCGTACACCGCGGCGGACGAGGAGAACACGAACGACGGGACGGACGCCGCCACCACGGCCTCCAGCAGGACCCGCAGGCCCTCCACGTTCTCGCGGTAGTAGCGCAGCGGCTCGTCGACGGACTCGCCCACCTGCTTCTTCGCCGCCAGGTGCACGACGCCGGTGACGCCGTGCTCGGCCAGCGTCCGGTCCAGCAGGTCGCGGTCCAGGGTCGAGCCGGTGACGAGGGGTACGCCATCGGGGACGCGTTCCGCGATTCCGGTGGACAGGTCGTCGTAGACCACGGCTCGCTCACCGGCCTGGGTCATCGCGCGGACGACGTGTGCCCCGATGTATCCGGCGCCGCCGGTGATCAGCCAGGTCATGGTCGATGGTCACCTGTCCCGTCGTGTCGTTCGGCTGTCGTGTCGTACGCCCGCTGTGTCGTTCGTACGTCGTTCGTACGTATCAGTGAACCCGTATCAGTGAACCCGTATCAGTGAACCAGTCTCGCCGCTCTCCGTCGCACGACCTCTGCCACCCCTCGCAGCCCGGGCGCCAGCCGCAGCGCGAGGGACCCCGAATGGGTGGCGTACGGCTGTACGAGCAGGACGCCGTGGCGGCGGCTGGGCAGGACCGATCGGCGTAACAGGCCGGGGCCCGCGGTCGCGTGGGCCGTCGTCTCGCGCTGCGTGCCGTCGTGGAAACGGAGCCGCAGACGCAGGTCCCAGACGCCGGTGCCCAGCGACGCCAGGTCCACCAGCGCTTCGGCGGACCAGGAGTCCTCGTCGTCCGGATCGCGGACGAACGAGGCCGTCCGGCGCAGACTGGCTCTGCCGCACTGCCGGTCCAGGAACTCGACGTCGACCGACTCAGGGCCCGCGTCCGCCACCCGTCCGTACAGCTCGTGCAGACGCAGCCGCAGTCGAGTGGCACGCGCGCGTGGCCGCAGTTCCGCGTCGACGGCCACAGGAAGGACGCGCATCGGCCGGACCAGCAGATGGTCGAGGCTCACCTGGGGCAGGTCCGGTGACCACACCGGGGTGCCGTCCGCGGCACGCGCATAGGGGGGCAGCAGCCGTGCCGGGCGGGAGGCCAGCTCCCTCAGCCGCGGCAGGTCCCGCGGCTCGTCGGATGCGAGGACGACGCGCGCGATGACGCGGCCGGGGGCGGGGGCCGGCTCGAAGTCGGCCGTGTCGAAGGTCTCCAGGTACGCGCGCGTGAGGGCCCACCAGGCGCGCCGGTACCCGGTTCCGTGCAGCTCCAGTTCGCGCGCGTACATCCGCAGCGGGTGGTCGAGGGAGTGGGCGCGGGCGGCCCGCGCCAGCCTCTTCTCGCCGGCGGCCAGCAGGATCTCGACCGCCTGGCCGTGTGCCGCCGTACGCGCGCGCCAGTTGTCGACGCCCGAGCGGTCGAGGGAGATCGACAGCTGTGCGGCCGCCCGGCGGACGTGCCATACGTAGACCGCGTCGGGGACCAGCGCGATGCGGGGGGCGGCCGCGAGCACGCGGGCGCTGAAGACGACGTCCTCGTACGGGAACTGGCCGTCGGGGAAGCGGATCGCGTGCTCGCGCAGGAAGACGGTGCGGTACAGCTTGCCGACGCAGAGCGCGTCGCGGACCAGCGCCGGGCGCCGCTCCGGACGGGCGACGACAGCGGGCCTCACGTGGAGCTCGGGCAGCCAGGGGGTCTCTCGGGAGCGAACCCCACGGCCGGGCGGCAGTTCGCGGCGCACGCACAGGCCCGACGCGACGTCGGCGCTGTGCTCGACGGCGGCGTTCAGCAGGGCTGTCACGGCGCCGGGCGGCAGTACGTCGTCGCTGTCGAGGAACATCACGTACGGGGACGTGCACGCGTCGATGCCGTCGTTGCGGGGAGTGCCGCAGCCGCCGCTGTTGGCGTCGCGGCGGATCACCCTCAGACGCGGGTCCTCGGCCGCAAGCCGCTGCAGGATGTCACCGCTGCCGTCCGTCGAACAGTCGTCGACGGCGATCACCTCGCGGACGGCGGGCCCCTGGTCGAGTGCCGAGCGCACCGCGTCCGTCACGTGGGCCGCGTCGTCGTAGCCGATCACGACGACGCATACCTGTGACGTGTGAGGAGGCGCCAGGTCCATAGGTAGAAATCTTAGGGCTTCGGTGCATTTATCCCGTATCAGGCCCCGGTGGATCGCCACAGCTGCCGGAAGGACAGCACCGCCGCGGCGGCGAGCAGCCCGTTGCGTACGAGCATCACCAGGCAGCCCGTCCAGGTACAGGCCGTGACCTGCGCGTACAGCACGGGATAGGCCAGCGCGCTCACGCCTGCAGCGGCCGTGAGCAGTGCCGCCACAGGGCGCTGTGTCGTGTGCCGCGAAGTGAGGCACACCGCGGCCAGCCCGAGCAGCCACACCATGTACTGCGGGCTGATCACCCGGCTCGTGACGGTGAAGAGCAGGACGGCGCAGAGTGCCGCGTCGTACGGCGTGGCCTCCGTCCAGCGGCGGGCGCGCAGCCGCCACAGCAGGAGCAGGCCGAAGGCCGCCGCGGTGAGCATCAGCGACAGGGCGGCCACCGTGGACACGTACGGGCCGGTGAACTCCATCGCCCCGAACTGGTACCGCACCTCGCCGGGCCACCCGGCCCGCCGCGCGAACGCGAGCGCCGTGCCGCCCAGCGACTCGATCTGCACACCGCGCGCGCCCTGTTGCCGCAGAAAGGAGAAGGGATGCTCGAAGGCGAGGGCCAGGACCAGCAGCAGCGCACCCGCCGAGACGGCCGCCGCCGTCCAGGCCTCCCGTGTGGTACGCCCACGTGGCGTGCCCAGCAGTGTCAGGGCAGGCCACACCTTCACGAGCGCCCCCGCGGCGGCGAACGCACCGCACGCGCGCGTGGAGCGCGAAAGGGCCAGGAGCGCGAACACGCCGAGGGCGGTGACCTGTACGTCGTACCGGGCGAGCGGGATGTGCAGCAGCAGCGGGAGGCCGGCGATCCAGAGGGTGGCCCCGTGGAGGCTGCGTCCTGGCAGTTTCCCGGCGCACGCCAGCGCGATCGCCACCAGCGCGTCGGCCGCCAGCGTGAGCGCGACGAAGGCCCCGAAGTAGGTGAGGGACGGCAGCGGGGGTGACAGCGGTGAGGACGACAACAATGCAGGCGAAAGCAGCACCGGCCCGGCGCCCGGTGGGTACTGCCACATCGGGTCGTCCGCCGGAAAGCCGCCGTGCGTCAGGGTGACGTACCAGCGGAAGTACAGCTCGCGGACCTCACGGGAAACGGCTCCCCGGCCCAGCAGGCTGCTCTCGTCATGCAGGAGCAGCCACAGCATCAGCCCGCGCGTCGCAAGCCAGGTGACGGCCAGACAGGCGACTCGGAGCGGGCGCCCGGGGCGCACCGGGTGCGGCTCGTGTGGGGCGGTGGTACGGGGCTGGAGCATCGGGCGCGTCATCGCGGGAAGAGTAAAGCGTTCACCTGCCTACCGCCCGATAAGCCGTCAATACCGAGAAAAGGTGAGCTAATAGCACAAAATCTGGACTATGTCTGCACAAGCGACCACGTCTCGCAAGGAGCTCCCCGACACGCGGCCCTTCCCGGCCCCGCTTCCCGCGCGGCTGGAACGGCGGTGGGGCCGCCGGCCGTCCGTGCAGCCGGAGCAGCGCCCGGAGCAGCGCCCGGAGCAGCGCCCGGAGCAGCGCCCGGATGAGCGCCCGGATGAGCGCCCGGATGAGCGGCTTCCGGGCGGTCAGCCACCGGTTGTGCGGGCCTCGGGTGGGCAGCCACCGGGTGCGCAGGCCTCCGGCGGGCAGCCACCGGGTTCGCTGCCCTCGGGCGGGCGGTCGCCCGGTGGGCGGTCTCTCGGCCGGTGGTCTCTGGACAAGTCCACGCGTACGGCTGACGGGGATGCGGTGCTCGCGTCGCCCACCGGACGGGTTTCGGCACCGCAAGAACCAGGGCCAGGAGCCACCGAGCCACAAGGGGCCACCCCGCGGGTCGCCGCGCCACAGGCCGCCACCCCGCAGGCCGCCAACCCGCGGGTCGCCGCGCCACAAACCTCGACGCCGCGAGTCACCGGGCCGCAGGCCGCCGCCCCGCGAGTCACCCCGCAACAGGGCGCCGAAGGCACCGGCTCACAGGTGACAGCGGGGCGGGCCACGGCCCCACGGGCCTCTACCGGGAGAGTCGCCGCCCCACAAGTCACCGCAAAGGGCCCCGACACCCGGCGTCGTCCCGCCGCGCGAGTCACCCGCGCGCGGGTCGACGTGACGAACCGCGCCGCCGTGCGGAGCGGCGCCGCGATCCAGCGGCTCGGCCTCGTGCTGCTCCCGGCCCTCGCCATGTTCGGCGTGGGCCTGTGGGGGCTCGAGCGCGGCACGATGTGGCGCGACGAAGCGGTCAGCTTCGAGGTCGCCCAGCGTTCACTGCCGCAGATCTGGCAACTGATGCACACCGCGGACGCGGTGCACGGCCTCTACTACCTGCTCATGCACTTCCTCCTCGGCGGCGATCCCGGCGAGTTCGCGCTGCGGCTCCCCTCCGTCTGTGCGGCCGCCGTCGCGGCCGGTCTCGTCGCCGCCATCGGTGCCCGTCTGGCACGCCCGCGTGTCGGCCTGTGGGCGGGCCTGCTCTACGCGGCGACGCCGATGGCCGGCTACTACGCGCAGGAGGGCCGCTCCTACGCCATGGTCGCCGCCGGAGCCGCCCTGGCGACGCTGATCCTGGTGCACGCGGTACAGGGCGCCGTCCACGCGCGCGTGGGCTGGTGGTGCGCCTACGGCGCCGTCGTCGCGGTCACCGCGCTGCTGCACGAACTCTCGATCCTGCTGCTCCTCGCGCACGCGGTGACGCTGCTCGTCTCCCGGGTGCCGCGACGCGTCTGGTACGGCTGGGCGTGTGCCGCGGCGGCCGCCGTACTGGCCCTGCTGCCGCTCGTGCTGGCCTCACTCGGTCAGTCCGGTCAGGTCGCGTGGCTCACGGCGCCCGACGGGGCCGACGCGGAACACCTGCTGCGCGCCTTCGCGGGCCCCGACCAACTCGTCCTGGCGGTCCACCTCGTGCTCGCCGCAGTCGCCCTGCGCGCGCCGCTGCCCCGGGTCGGCGCAGGACGCACGGCCAGGGACGCGGCACCGACCCGTAGGGGCCGCACGGCCTCCCATGTGCTGCCGATCCACGAGGGCGAGACAGCACCGCCGGTGCCGCCGACCCGCGATGACGTGGCGGCCGCGCGCGTACCGTCGGCTCGCGATGACGTGGCTGTCTCGCGCGTATCGTCGGCTCGCGCAGGCCGCACGGCTGCGCGCACGTCGCCGTCCCGGTTCGGCGGCCTGTCGCTGAACGCGGTGGCCCTCCCGCTCGTCCTGCTCCCGCCCGCCGTCCTGTTCGCCGTCTCCCAGTTCTGGCCGCTGTACGACTCGCGCTACGTCCTGTTCGCGCTGGCGGGCGCACCCCTGCTGGCCGCCGCCGGGGCGGAGCGCGTCGTGTCGTATGCGGGCCTCATGATGAGGACGCGCTCCCGAGCGCACGGCAGGGCCGCCACGCGGGGCGCAGCGACGACCAGGAGCAGCCGGACCACGAGCCGGACCACGCGGAGCAGCGGGGCCTCCAGGAGCAGCCGGACCACCAGGAGCGGCGGGGCCTACAGGAACAGCCGCACGACCACTCGAGGCCCAGCCACCCGAGGCTCAGCGGCCACCCGAGTCAGGTTCCCCGCCTGTGCCGGAGCCCTCGCCGGTGTCCTCGCCATCGTCGCCGGCTTCTGCTGGCAGCTGCCGCTGCACCGGCACGACCGGGCGGCAGGACACCGGCCGGACGACCCGGCGGCCATGGCGGCGGTCGCGGCGCGGGTGCTGAAGCCGGGCGAACCGGTGCTGTTCCTGCCGTCGGCGGGCCGGCGCACCGCCGAGGCGTACCCGCAGGGCTTCCGAGGGGTGTACGACGTCGCCCTGCAGGCGCGCGGACGCGACTCGGGCACCCTCTACGGGGTGGAGGAGGGCCCGGAGGAGCTGTGGCAACGGCTGGCCATGCTGGACCACGTGTGGGTGCTCGCCGAGTCCGCCGCACTACGGCCCCAGTGGTCCCCGAAGAGCCTTACGGAGCGGGCCAAACTCGTCGCTTTGCAGCAGGGGTTCATGCCGCAGGGCGAGCTCGAGAGTCCGGGAGGCGTGCTGATGCTGTACGTCAGGCGACCGGCGGAACCGGCCCCGGCGGGCCCTGTCTACCCGGAGCCGCAGTCACCGCCCATGGGACCGCAGGACCAGGCGCCCCTGCCCTCGTCCGTGCCGTAGAAGCCCGCGGGCCGGCCGGCCGAGAGAGAAGGGGCCGGGCCGGAGCGAACCACCGAAACCGTCACTCCGTCACTCGCGGACCGGGCTGTCACTCGCAGACCGGGACACCCTCCAGCGCCGCCGCGTCCAGGGCCAGCGTGAGGCGGTCCAGGCGGGCGCGGAGGTCGCGCATCTCGCCGAGGTCGAAACCGGTGGCCGAGGCGATCCGGCGCGGCACCATCAGAGCCTGTTCACGCAGGTCGGCGCCTGCCTCGGTGAGGTCGACACGGACGGACCGCTCGTCCTCGGAGCTGCGCTCACGACGTACGAGACCGGCCGCCTCGAGCCGCTTCAGCAGCGGCGACAGGGTCCCCGAGTCGAGTCGCAGATGCTCGCCCAGCCGCTTCACCGGCAGCTCGCCGTGCTCCCACAGCACCAGCATCACCAGGTACTGCGGATAGGTGAGCCCCAGTTCCTTGAGCACCACGCGGTAGACGCTGTTGAAGGCCCGCGAGGCGGCGTTGAGAGAGAAGCAGATCTGCCGGTCCAGGCGGAGGAAGTCCTCGGCGGACACGTCGGACAGGCCTGCCGGGGCCTTGGCCTCGTCGGGCAGGGCCTGCAGAACCCCCTCGGAAGCGGAGATCGGCGTTTTGGTCATGCCCCCAGGATAGTCCAAGGCGAGCCATTCAGTTGTGCACAACTTAATTGTGTGCTCTAGTTGTCCTCGCAAGGCGGCCGCCCGAGGCCGCCGGGACACCGCACCCCGGCCAGACACCGGACAGACAGAGGGATGGTTCTGATGGACGCGCTGTACACCGCCGTCGCCACCGCCAACGGCCGAGAGGGCCGTGCCGTCAGCTCCGACGGCCAGCTCGACCTTCCGCTGGCCATGCCGCCGGCCCTCGGTGGCAACGGCCAGGGCACCAACCCGGAGCAGCTCTTCGCCGCGGGCTACGCCGCCTGTTTCGCCAGCGCCCTCGGCCTCGTCGGCCGCCAGGCGAAGGTCGACACGAGCGACGTGTCGGTGACCGCCGAGGTCGGCATCGGCAAGGACGGAACGAGCTTCGGGCTCGCCGTCACCCTGCGCGTCGAGCTCCCCGACGCCCTCGCCGGCGAGACGGGCGAGCTGCTCGTCAAGCAGGCCCACGAGGTCTGCCCCTACTCCAAGGCGACCCGCGGCAACATCCCCGTCGAGCTCGTCGTCGAGTAAGGCGAGCAGACAGCCCTCCTGAGCCGCCCGCCTGAACGGCCCACCTGAACAACCCACCCCAACGGCCCGCCCGAACAGCCCACTGCGTGCTGCCTCACCGGGCCGTGGGCACCCCCGTCGACCCGTGCCAGGAGCTCCCCGGTCCGCGCGTTCCGCGCCACCACCACCGCTTCCGCCGGCACCCGCTGGCCCTCGGCGAGCAGCAGCCACCGCACGTGGTACCGGCGCACGATCGCGGTGCGCTCCGCGCGGGTCGACGCGGGCGCCAGATAGGCGCGGACGGCGGCCCTGCGCCTGGCTCTCTCCCGTTCGTCGAGGGCGGGATCGGGCCAGGCCGGGGCGACCAGGTTCGGCCCGTAGGCCGGGAGCGAACGCACCGGCCGGTAACCGTTAGTCAGAACGACCTCTCCCGGCCCGATGTGCCGCGCCGCCCACTCGTACGTGGGCCAGGACGGCGGATGGCTGAAGCCCACCGGGTCGAGCGAGCGCGGTACGACCGCCCCGGCCTGGGCCGAGAGAAATCCGACGCACGCACCGACGACCGCCACGGAGGCAAAAGCTCGCCGCCACCGTGGCCACGGCCGCGGCGCGGCCAGCTCCACGGCGAGCGCGAACTGCAGCGGCACCAGCGTCAGTCCGAGGATGCGGCCGTACGTGTAGTGGCCGCTGACCCAGCCGTACGCGACGACTGCGCATTCGAGGGCGAACATCAGGACCAGCGGATCACGGTGGTTCCGGCGCCACCGCAGCCAGAGGGCCGGCAGGCCGATGCCGGCCAGCCAGAACTTCTCCGGCATCCGCGTGTACAGGCGATGGTGGATCGCGTCCACGCTGTGGTCCCCGATCAGCGAGAAGACGCCGAAGTAGGGCCAGATCACCGCGACCGCGGCCGCTGTCGCCGCCGTGACACCCCACGCCATCCGCCTACCGCCGCGCCCCCGGCAAGGCGACGCGAACGCCACCACCCCTATCACCGCCCCGACCGACGTGATCGGGTGGATCAGCAGGATCAGCCCGCACAGGGCGCCCAGTCCCGCGTACCGCCAGAGAGAACCGGCAGTGGGCCGCGCCGCGAGTGAACCCGCCCATGCCCAGGCGAAGAAGGCGAGCCCGATGGCGAACGTGGACGGGTACGCGAGGTTGCCCGTCATCGACAGCAGGCCGAGGTAGCCGCTCCACCAAGCCTGGTGCGTGCCCCACAGCAGAACCATCGCGCCCAGTGCCACAACCGGCGCCCACGGGCGGGGCGTCAGAACGCGGACGAACCGGCCGATGCCGCCGAGCAGGACCAGCAGGTTCACCGGACCCGCCAGCTTCACGACATCCCGGCCTGCGAGGCCGGTCGCCCGCGCGAACACCGCTTGCAGGACGGCGTACGGGGAGTAGTAGGGGCTCCCCGCACCCGGCAGGTCCGCCATGGGGTGCGCGGGATGCAGCAGATTCGCCCTGAGCCGTTCCACGACGGCCGCGTGCTGCCCGAAGTCGCAGCACATGGGGACGCGCCAGTAGGCCAGCGACATGACGAGCCAGAACAGCCCGCCGGCGACGAGGTACGGGCTCGACCGCCGCATGTGACCGCTGCTGCGCGGAGCGGTGGCGCCGCGAGCGGCCCGCCGTTCGGCAGGTGCGGTGCTCACAGCTTCCGCAACTGCCGCCGTACGCACATACGTCGACGCGTCACCGGTCATCGCCGCATCGACGGCCGGACCGCGGACCGCCAAGGACTTGCGACGCCGCACACCGCCTCAGCGCCCCGTCTTGGGTCTGACCAGTGCCCGGGCGACCACCGGCGGCAGCAGCTCGAGCGCGAGGCGGCGCGCGCCACGCGGGCCGGGGAGCGCGCTCATCACGCGGATCACCGGATCGCCGTCGATCTTCTCGTCCGCCGCCACGCGGTCCACCCGGTCCGCGGCCCAACTGCGCACCGCCCGCTGGAACGGCTCGGGGTCTCCCCATGTCGCGTACAGCTTGGCCGCCGACAGGCACACCGGCCTCAGGCCCTTGGTGAACACCGCCTCCCAGGCAGCGGCGGCCACCCCCGGCACGTGCTCGGTGCGGTAGTCGTCGATCGCGACGACACCGTCCTTGCTCAGGACACTCCGGGCGATGTCGATGTCGCCGCTCACGTCCTCGTACGTGCGTGAGGCGTCGATGTGCACGAAGCGGCAGCTGCCCGACGCGATCCGTGATGCGAGCGCGGTGGTCCTGCCGTGCACGATGACCGGCAGGTTCTCGTGGAACGCAAGGTAGTTGGCCTCGAAGGCCTCACGCGTCAGGGTCTGCCGGTAGAAGGCCAGGGTGTCCCGGCGGCTGTACAGCCCGTGCGACTCGACGCCGAACAGGTCGCACACCGTGAACGTTTCTCCTGGGCGCAGATGCTCTCCCAGCAGGATGGCGCTCTTGCCGAGGTAGCACCCCATTTCCACGAGGTCGCCCGCCTCGGTCGCGGTGGCCTCCAGCAGGACGCGGAACAGGTCCTGGTCGATGGCGCGGAACCAGCCCGGCACCTCGTTGAGACTGCGCGCTGTTCCTGGTGCGGTCTGGGTCGTCATGGTGGTCAACTCGCTTCGCTGCTGCGGCCGGACGGCTGGCCCATGGATGGCTCCCCGCCAGTCCGGCGCTCGATCGGGTGAAGCGAACAGACACAGGAAACCGGGGACTCGGGCAGTGAAACGAGGACGAGGCCTCGGGATTACGGGGCCTATGGGCCTTCCGGGTGAATACGGAAAGTGATTTGCCTACCGGGGCACGAGGAATCCGCTGGAGACTGAAGAAACGTATCGCTTAAGTATGTTCATCAGTGCAGCGCAGGGTCGTATCCATCGCCACGTACGGTGCTACGTTCCTCGTCCATGGGCATGAGTTTGCGAGGGGCACCGGATTTTCTCGAGCTGCGGAGGGCGCGATTGGTCGTCGCCGGGGCGGCGGTGACGGGCCTGCTCCTCAGGCTGTTCTTGCTTCTTACAACGCCGGGGACGGCGGACGTCCGAATCTTCCACGGATTCGCAAAGGCTGTTGGTGAATTCGGCCCCGTTCGCATCTATGCGCAGCCGCTGCCCGGACTCCCGCTGTACAACCATCCGCCGCTGACCGGATGGATGTTGCTCGGCATGGACAAGCTCGAAGGGCTGGGCATCCCTTTCTCCGTACTCATTCGCCTGCCGGCGACCCTGGCCGATGCGGTCGCCGCCGTGCTCGTCTTCGAAATCATCCGGCGACGTGCCCGGGTGCGCACCGCGACGGCCTGTGCCTGCGTCGTGGCGCTGAGCCCGCTCCTGATCGCTATTTCCGGCCATCACGGCAACAACGACCCGGTAGCGGTGATGTTCGCGCTCGCCGCGGCCCATCTGCTGGCGGACCGCAAGCGGCCCCTGGCGGCGGGCATCGCTGCAGCGGTCGCAGTGAGCATCAAATTCGTTCCGGTCGTGACCATCCCGGTGCTCCTCGTCGTGGCGGCGCGCGCCGGACGGCCGGTGTTCGTGCGTTTCTGCGCGGGGCTCACCGGGCTTATGGCCCTTGTCTGGGGGCCTTCCGTGCTGACGGTTCCTGAGGCGCTCAAGGAGCACGTCATCGACTACAGCGGCGGCCGCTGGCACCTCTGGGGCCTCGTCAGGTTCGCCGACTGGCTCGACATGCCGGGAGCCATCGCCTTCGCCCGGGGCTCGGGACACCTGCTCCTCGTGCTGCTCTGCGTGGCGGTAGGGGTCTGGCTCGCCTGGTGGCGGCCGGCCGAGGCTCCCGTGGTCGTGGGGTTGACCTTGGCGCTCCTGCTGCTGCTCTCGACCGGTTCCGCCATCCAGTACCTGGCCTGGCCCGCAGCAGGCCTGTGCGCGGTCGGCCTGTGGGAAGGAGCGGCGTACAACGCGGTCCTCGGGGTCGTCGCCTACCTCGTGTACACAGGACGGTTCGCCACGAGGTGGAGCGAGGCGGCCCTGCTGGTCGCCGCGTTCGGCTGGCTCGTCCTCGCGGCGGGCATCGCCAGCGGCATCCACAAGCTCCTCATCCGCCCGCGCCCCACGGCTGCAAACCACCTCCAGGCACTCAAGAAGGTGGGTGCGCCCCGTTCCGAGAGAGCCTCCGAGATCGCTGAATACTCCGCCAAGTGAACGCAGTCCGAGCGAAGATGGTGAATCACCAGTGACGGAAAACCCGACTCCCAGGATCGGAATCCTGGTCGTCGCGTACAACGCCGAGTCGACCCTGGAGAAAACCCTCGACCGCATCCCCGCCGACTTCAGGTCACGCATCGCCGAAATCCTCATTCTCGACGACGCCAGCCAAGACCAGACCTTCACCGCCGGTTGCCGCTGGTCGCAGCTCGAGGGCAGACCCAGGAGTGTCGTCATGCGGCACACCAAGAACCTCGGGTACGGCGGAAACCAGAAGGCCGGTTATGCGCTGGCCATGGAACGGGGCCTGGACATCGTGGTGCTGCTGCACGGCGACGGCCAGTACGCCCCCGAACTGCTGCCGGAGATGGTCGCGCCCATTGAACGCGGCGAGTGCGAGGCCGTGTTCGGGTCGCGGATGATGAACTCCAAAGAGGCCCTCAAGGGCGGTATGCCGATGTACAAGTGGCTCGGCAACCGCATCCTCACCCGCTGCGAGAACCGGCTGCTCGGGTCGGACCTCACGGAATTCCACTCCGGTTACCGCGCCTACAGCGTCGACGCGCTGCGCAGGCTGCCCGTGGACCGGAACACCGACGACTTCGACTTCGACACCCAGATCATCGTCCAGCTGCTCAATGCGGGAATGCGGATCAAGGAGATCCCCATCCCCACCTACTACGGCGACGAGATCTGTTACGTCAACGGGATGCGCTACGCCAAGGACGTCATGAAGGACGTCCTCGAGTACCGGCTCGCGCTGAAAGGTTTCGGCACCTGCCCGTGGATTCCGAAGCCCGCCGAGTACGCCTTCAAGGAGGGCGACGGCTCCTCGCACTCGGTCATCCTCGAGAGGATGCGCAAGCTGCCACCGGGCCGCGTCCTCGACCTGGGCTGCTCCGGCGGGCTGTTCGCGCAGCGCCTCGAAGCGCTCGGGCACAAGGTGACGGGCGTCGACTACATCGAGGTCCCGGGCGTACGCGAACGGTGCTCGCGATTCGTCCTGGCCGATCTGGAAGAGGGACTGCCCGAGGAGGTCGGCGAGGGGTACGACTACGTCGTCGCCGGCGACGTCATCGAGCACCTCTCCCGGCCCGAGCAGCTGCTCTCCCAGATGAGGGAAGTGCTGCGCCCCGGCGGACAGGTGCTGGTGTCCGTGCCGAACTTCGGCCACTGGTACTCCCGGCTGCGCGTCGCGCTCGGAGTCTTCGACTACGACCGCCGCGGCATCCTTGATGAAACGCATCTGCGCTTCTTCACCCGCGGCAGCCTGCGCCGGACGGTCAGGGCGGCGGGATACGACGTCCTCGAAGTCACCGCGACGGGCGCACCCTTCTGGTCCGTTCTCGGCGGAGGGCCCGTCTCGCGGACGCTCGGCGCGGCGTCCAGGCTCCTGACCCGCGTCCGGCCGACCGTCTTCGGCTACCAGTACGTCGCATCGCTCACCCCGCATGCGGCCCAGACGATCATCGCGGGGGAGCACATCGATGTCCAAGACCTCCTCAACCGTCAGTTCACCCCTGCCGACAAGGCCCAGGCAGGCGTCTGACGCTTCGTCCGAGATCCGTCCCGCCCCCGAGGCGGAGTCCCGGTCCGGGCTCCGGAGCGACCGACCCGTCAGGAGAAAGCCCTTGACCCTCCCGAGTCTTGCGCTGCTGCTCTTCGCCGTCTTCTCGTCAGCGGGCGGGCAGATCCTGCTCAAGCACGGCATGCGGGCGGCGGCGGCCGGCGCCGAGCGCCGGGGCGGATCCATCGCCGTGCACGCCGCGACCAGCCCGTGGGTGGTGCTCGGCCTGACCGTCTTCGCCGTGTCGGCGGTGGCCTGGATGTCGACCCTGGCTCGGGTTCCGCTCTCCATCGCCTACCCGTTCAACGCCCTGGGGTACCTGCTGATCGTGCTGGTGAGCGCGACGGTGCTGCACGAGCGGACGTCGCTGTGGACCTGGGCGGGGTCCGTCATGGTCGTGCTCGGGCTCATGGCGGTCATGGCGGGCCAGCAGAGCTGACGGCGTCACATTCCAGATACGGCCCACCTATGTGAGCGCTCTGCGCAGAAGGAGAACCGCACGATGTCGATGCAGTCGGCCGTGACGAAGACAATCAGGCCAGTCATTGGCGAGAGGAACTGGCAGGCGCTGCGCCGCTTCAGGCGGAGGTTGTCCGGTGCTGCGAGTGATGTCCCGACCGCCGCGCCAGCCGGTGCGCAATCCGGTCTCGCCGCCATCTCCGACGACCTGTGCAAGCTTGCACAGCACTTCAAGACGGACAAGTGGGGCGACCATCGATACGCCCAGCACTACCAGCGGCATTTACAGCACCTGAAGAACGACGCGATGAACCTTCTCGAGATCGGTGTCGGCGGCTACAGCCGGGCCGGCCAGGGCGGAGCCTCTCTGCGCATGTGGAAGCATTTCTTCCCTGATGCGCAGATCTTCGGGATGGATATCCAGGACAAGTCGTTTGTCGACGAGGATCGGATCACGACGTTCATCGGGGACCAGTCCGACCCTGATTCGCTGATCGCCGTCGCCGACAAGATCGGCACGCTCGATGTCATCATCGACGACGGCAGCCACCGCAGCCCGCACGTACTCACGACGTTCGAGACGCTCTTTCCCCTGCTCCGTGACGGCGGCATCTACGCAGTCGAGGACACGCAGACGTCGTACTGGCCGGAATGGCTGGGCAGCGAGGACCGGGACGACCCGAACACGAGCATGTCGATGCTGAAGCGACTGGCTGACGGCCTCAATTACGAGGAGTTCGTGGACGTCGACTACCAGCCGACGTATACGGATCTCAACGTCGTCGGCGTGCACTTCTACCACAGTCTCGTGATCATCGAGAAGGGTAGGAACGCCGAAGGGACGAACAAAAAGCGGGTGTTGAAGGAGCGCTACAGCCAGGGCTGAGCTCCTTTCCCGGCCCACCGCCCCATTCTGGCCCGCAACTTCTCGCACCATTCGCCAGTTGTAAGAACGAATCAATATGCCCAAATGAGAGGTCTGCTCGGATGCGTCCACTGACGATCGAGGGTGCGTGGGCGTGGGAGCCCCGGGTGTTCCCGGACGAACGCGGCGCCTTCCACGAGTGGTTCAAGGAAGGCCCGTTCCATGAGGGGGCAGGACGGTCCCTGGCCCTCGCCCAGGCCAACTGCTCGGTCTCGCGCAGGGGCGTGCTGCGCGGCATCCACTACGCCGACGTCCCGCCCGGCCAGGCGAAGTACGTCAAGTGCGTGCGCGGGGCAGTCCTTGACGTGATCGTCGACATCCGCATCGGCTCACCCACGTTCGGACGGTGGGAGGCCGTGCGCCTCGACGACGTGGACCACCGCAGCGTGTTCATCGCCGAAGGGCTCGGCCACGCGTTCATGGCGCTGAGTGACGAGGCGACGGTGGTGTATGTCTGCTCGACCCCGTACACGCCGAGCCGTGAGCACGGTATCCACCCGCTCGACGAGCAGCTCGGCATCGCCTGGCCGGAGGAGTTCGAACCCCTCCTCTCCGACAAGGACACCGAGGCGCCCACCCTCGCGCAGGCGGAGTGCGACGGGCTGCTGCCGCGCTACGAGGACTGCCTGGCGCTGTACGCGAGCCACAGCCCCGCACTGCTCGGAGGGTGAGGCATGACGGTCAAGGTCAGCGTCGTCGTCCCGGTCTACAACCCCGGCCCCTACATCGAGGACTGCGTCGCCTCGCTGCTGCGCCAGAGTCTCCCGGACGACGAGTACGAAGCGATCTTCGTGGACGACGGCTCGACGGACGAGACACCGGCCCGGCTCGACGAACTCGCCGCCCAGCACCCGCACATGCGCGTCATCCACCAGGAGAACTCCGGATGGTCGGGCAAGCCGCGCAACGTGGGGATCGAGGCGGCGCACGGCGAGTTCGTCATGTTCGTCGACAACGACGACTGGCTGGGCGACGAGGCGCTCGAGCGGATGTACGCGTACGGGGTCGAGCACCAAGCTGACGTCGTCATCGGGAAGATGGCCGGCAAGGGCCGACCCGTACCGCTGGAGCTGTTCCGCGTGAACCGGCCCCGGGCCGACGTCATGAACGCCCCGCTGATCGACAGCCTCACCCCGCACAAGATGTTCCGCCGGTCGTTCCTGGACGAGCGCGGGCTGCGTTTCCCGGAGGGGCGGCGGCGGCTCGAGGACCACGTCTTCGTCACCGAGGCGTATCTCACCGCAAGCAGTGTCGCCGTCCTCAGCGACTACGTCTGCTACTACCACGTCAAGCGTGAGGACGCCTCCAACGCCGGTTTCCAGCGCATCGACCCGGTGGGCTACTTCCGTAACTTGCGGGAAGCGCTCGACGTCGTCGAGAAGTACACCGAGCCCGGACCGCTGCGGGACAAGCTGTACCGCCGCTGGTTCCGCAACGAGATGATCGAGCGGATGCGCGGCGGACGGCTCCTTGCCTGGCCCGAGGACTACCGCCACGAGATGTTCCGCGAGATCCACAAGGTGGCCGTGGAGCGCTTCGGCCCGGGCGTCATGACGGGGATGCTGCCCACACAGCAGGTCGTCGGCGCGTTGATCAAGGCGGACCGCTACCGCGACATCGAGGCACTCGCCCGGTGGGAGAAGGACATCAGGCCGCATGCCGAGCTGACCGGCCTCGAGTGGGAGGGCGGCACGCTGCGCCTCGCCTTGATCGGCGAGATGCACGTCGGCAGGCAGCCGATGACCTTCCTCGGCAAGGGGGAGGAGGGGCTGCTCGACATCCCGATCGAGACGGCGGGCAGGGACGTCGTGGCGCTGCAGGACGCCGACATGTCGGCCCGTACGGGCAAGGCGAAGATCGATCTGGTGGTACGGGAACGCTCCACGGCCGCCGAGTTCTACCAGCCCGTCGAGTTCACCAGGCAGCGCCTGGACGTCCCGGAGACGGACCGGTTCCGGCTGGTGCTGCGCGCGACCTCCACGATCGACCCGCAGTCCGCGGCAGGCGGCGCGCCCCTGGCGCGCGGCATCTGGGACGTCTTCGTACGGGCCCACGTCTGCGGCTGGACCAAGGAGACCCGCCTGGGCGCCGTGCGCAATGAGGCCGCCAGGGCCGGCCGCCGCGCCGCCTTCCTCGGCGAGCCCGCGCGGCTCGTCCTGCCGTACTGGACCGAGCCCCACGGCAATCTGTCGCTGGACGTCGGCCAGGTGACCTCGCGATTCGGGTACGACCTCGCGGACCTCGGCGTCCGGGAGGTGCGCTTGGACGGCGCGGATCTGGTGGCGCAACTGCCGGTGCAGGTCACCGATGAGATCGAGGCACTGCTCCACCTGTCCGAGAACACGGGCGCAGAGCGCACGGTGAGCACCCGCGCGGTGGTGACCGCCGCCGAAGGACGCTCCGGGTCGGTCGTGCGCGCCGGGCTCTCGGACCCGCAACTCACGGACGGGAACTGGCGCCTGGAGCTGAGCCTGTGTGACGAGCCGGGGCGCCGCACCAGGCTCCCGCTCGTCCTGACCGTCGACCCCGGAGGCGCGCTCTCCCTGCGCCGCCCCCACGAAGGCGCCGCCCAGCAGCCCGTACCGCCTCCCCGGAGGCCTCGGCCCGGTCTGCTCCGGCGGGCGATGCGCAAGGCCCAGCGGCTCACCGCCCGCTGAATGCCGAATTTCGCAGGGCTGTTCCACCACACCATCCAGCACGAGGTTTCCCATGCTCAAAGTCAGCGTCGTTGTACCCGTCTACAACGCCGGCCCTTATATCGAGAAGTGTGCGGAAACGCTTCTTCGGCAGAGCATCGGGCAGGACGATTACGAGGTCGTCTACGTCGACGACGGCTCCACCGACGACTCGGCGGAACGCCTCGACCGGCTCGCGGCCCGCCACGCCCATGTGCGCGTCCACCACCAGGAGAACTCCGGCTGGCCGGGCAAGCCGAGGAACGTCGGCGTGCGGATGAGCCGCGGCGAGTACGTGCAGTTCGTCGACCAGGACGACGAACTGGGCCTCGAGGCGCTGGAACGGCTCTACGCGCTCGGCAAGCGGAACGGATCCGACATCGTCCTCGGCAAGACGGCGGGCACCATGGCGGGGCCCAGCAACGTCTTCGCCCGCACGGTCGACAGGTGCACCGTCGAGGACCACGCGCTGTTCGAGAGCCTGACCCCCCACAAGATGTTCCGGCGCGCGTTCCTCCTCGAGAACGAGATCAGGTTCCCCGAGGGGCGGTGCCGGCTCGAGGACCAGCTCTTCATGGCCCACGCCTATTCCGTGGCGAAGTGCGTCTCGGTCGTGGGCGACTACCCCTGCTACTACTGGATGCGCCGCGAGGACGGCAAGAACACGAGCAGCAGAGGGCTCGTCGTCGACGAGTACTTCGGTTACCTGCGGAAGGTCGTCCAGACCGTCAAGGCCCACACGTCACCAGGCCCGGTGCAGGACAAGATGCTCCGCCGTACGTACCGGGTGGAGATCCTCCGCCAGGTGAGCGAGCCGTATGTGCTCAGCGGCCACCGGCAGATCGAGGAGCGCTACGAGGCCGTACGGAAGCTCGTCCTCGAGGAGTTCCCCCCGTCCGTCCGTGACGGGCTTCCCGCCGTGGCGCGGCTCAGGGCGCACCTGCTGGAGCAGGGACGTCTCGACGCGCTGTGCCTTCTGGCCGGCCGCACCAAGCAGGTGGCGCCGCGCGCCGAGCTCGGCAGGCCCCGCTGGCACGACGGCGCGCTCACCGCGCCCGTGCGGCTGGAGCTCGTCCATGCCGACGGCGAACCGCTGACGCTCGTGGAGCGCCAAGGGGGGCTGCTGCTCGATCCGGTGCTGACCGAGGGGATCCCCGGTGCTCAGGAGTGGGAGGTCGGCGACCTCCTGAACGCCGCGTACGGGGAGATCCGGCTCTCTCACCGCGGGCAGCACATCGGCTGGTATCCCGAGTCGGACTTCGAGGTCCGGCTCGAGAACGCGGGGCGCGGCCGGAAGAAGGCCGTGGTGTCCGGGACGATGCGGATCGATCCGCTCACCGCGGCGGGCGGCGGCCCCCTGGACCGGGGCGTGCACGACGTCTCCGCGTTCTTCCAGGTCCTGGGGCTCGGCCGCAGTGCGGCGCTCCGCGGGGACTGGAAGAGCCAGCCGCTCGCCGGGCAGGCGGTGCAGCTGGGTACGCCGTCCCGCGCGGTCATCCCGTACTGGACGGCCGGACGCCAACTCGCCCTCGACATCGGCGAGTTCTACCACCGGCTGAACGCTGTTCCGGGACGGGTCACGCTGAGGCAGCGCATCCGCATTCCGGGACCCGTTCGGCGGCCGCTGGGGAAGGCGCTGCGTTACGTACGGCGGTGACAACGGAAGCGCCCGGTCCCTGCCCACCTCCGAGAGGCGGGCTGGAACCGGGCGCGGCTGCCGGCCGCCGCCCGCTCGCTCATGGCCCCGACAGACCGCGATCGAGGAGACGGGTCTCAGGCCGAGGCGCTGGCACCGGGGTACGCGGCGGTCAGAGCCGCCCGCCAGTCGCGCAGCGGCTCGAGTACCGCCTCCGCCCAGCGCCCGTGGCCGAGCACGCTGTAGGCCGGGCGCGGGGCGGGGCGGACGTAAGCGGTGCTGTCCGTGGGGCGCACGCGTGACGGGTCGGCGCCGGCGAGGCGGAAGACCTCACGCGCGAGGTCGTACCAGGTGGCCTGTCCTGAATTGGTGCCGTGGAAGACGCCGATCGCGTCGGGGCGCGTGCCCAGCGAGACGAGCCGCTCGGCGACATCGCGCGCCCATGTGGGCTGCCCGACCTGGTCGGCGACGACGTCGACCGTGTCGCGCTCGCGCTCCAGGCGGAGCATCGTGCGGACGAAGCTCGGTCCGTGGGCGCCGTAGAGCCAGGCCGTGCGGACCACGGCCGCGCGGTCGGGCAGCAGGCTCAGCACGGCCTCCTCGCCCGCCAGCTTGGTACGGCCGTAGGCCGTGCGCGGGCCCGTGGGGGCGTTTTCCGCGTACGGGGTGGTGGCGTCTCCGGGGAAGACGTAGTCCGTCGACACATGGAGGAGGCGTGCGCCGTGCTCGCGGCAGGTCTCGGCGAGCAGTTGCGGGCCGTCGGCGTTGACGCGACGGGCCTCCGCCTCCAGGGACTCGGCGTCGTCGACCGCTGTCCAGGCCGCGCAGTTGACGACGACGTCCGGTGCCAAGGCCTTGATCGCGAGGCGGACCTGCGCGGGGTCGGTGATGTCCAGCTCGCGGCGGGTGCGGGCGGCCAGCAGCGCGCCCTCCGCGGCCAGCAGCTCGGCGACCTCGCGGCCCAGCATGCCGCCGGCGCCCGTGACCAGCCACTTCATCGCTGAGCCCCGACATATGCGCGCGCCTTGAGGGGCTCCCACCAGGCACGGTTGCCGCGGTACCAGGCCACGGTCTCGGCCAGGCCCTCCGTGAAGGCCTTCCGAGGCCGGTACCCGAGCTCCGTACGGATCTTGGTGCAGTCGACCGAGTAGCGGCGGTCGTGGCCCTTGCGGTCCTCCACGTACTCGACCATGTCCCAGCCGGCGCCGCACGCGGCGAGCAGGTGCTCGGTCAGCTCCCGGTTGGAGAGTTCGGTGCCGCCGCCGATGTTGTAGACCTCGCCGGGGCGGCCACCGGTGCGGACGAGTTCGATGCCCTGGACGTGGTCGTCGATGTGCAGCCAGTCGCGGACGTTGAGCCCGTCCCCGTAGAGCGGGACCTTCCGCCCGTCGAGGAGGTTCGTGATGAAGAGAGGGATGACCTTCTCGGGGAACTGGTGGTGCCCGTAGTTGTTCGAGCAGCGGGTGACGCGGACGTCGAGGCCGTGCGTGCGGTGGTAGGCCAGGGCCAGCAGGTCGCTGGACGCCTTGGAGGCGGAGTACGGGGAGTTGGGCGCGAGCGGCTCCTCCTCCGTCCAGGAGCCGCGTTCCAGGGACCCGTACACCTCGTCCGTGGAGACGTGCACGAAGCGCCGGGGGGCGTTGTGCAGGGCAGCGTCCAGGAGAGTCTGGGTGCCGAGGACGTTCGTACGGACGAATTCGCCGCCGCTGAGGATCGAGCGGTCGACATGGGATTCGGCGGCGAAGTGCACGATCTCGTCGTGTTCGCCCACGAGTTTGTGCACGAGGTCGGTGTCGCAGATGTCGCCGTGCACGAAGGCGAAGCCGGGGTGGCCGCGGACCGGGTCGAGATTGGCCGGGTTCCCCGCGTAGGTGAGGGCGTCCAGGACCGTGATCGTCACGTCTGCGGGGCCGCCGGGGCCGAGAAGCGCCCGGACGTAGTGCGAGCCGATGAAGCCGGCACCGCCTGTCACCAGGATCTTCGTGGTCGTCGAGGTCGTCATGAGCAGATCTGAACCTTGCTGTGGTCGCCGAGTACGAGTCGGTGGGCGGCGGGCACGCGCGGGGAGGGGGTCACGTCGACCTGACGGCCGATGAGCGAGGCCTCGATGCGGCGGACACCGCGCACGGAGGCTCCGGTGAGGACGATCGAGTACTCGATCTCGCTGTCGTCGACGGAGCATTCGGCGGCGATGGAGGTGAAAGGGCCGACGTACGAGTCCGTGACGGTGGCGCCCGCGCCGATGACCGCGGGACCGACAATACGGGAGCGCCGCACCTGGGCCCCCTTCTCGATACGCACCCGGCCGATGATTTCACTTGCGGAGTCGACGTCCCCGGCCTGTTCCGGCTGGAGGACTTCCAGTACCGAGCGGTTCACCTCGAGCATGTCGGTGACATTGCCGGTGTCTTTCCAGTAACCCGTGATGGTGGTCGAGCGGACGTTTTTCCCGTTCTCGATGAGCCACTGAATGGCATGGGTGATCTCCAGCTCGTCACGGGCCGACGGCTGGATGGAGCGTACGGCCTCGTGGACCAGCGGCGTGAAAAGGTACACGCCGACGAGTGCCAGGTCGCTCTTGGGCTGGAGGGGCTTCTCCTCCAGGGCGACGACATTGCCGGAGAGATCGAGCTCGGCGACACCGAAGGCCGACGGGTTGCTGACGGGCGTCAGCATGATCTGGGCGTCGGGCCGCTCTTCGCGGAACTCGTCGACGATATCCGTGATCCCGCCCACGATGAAGTTGTCGCCGAGATACATGACGAAGTCGTCGTCGCCGAGGAAGTCCCGGGCGATCAGCACGGCGTGGGCCAGGCCGAGCGGACGTACCTGGTGGATGTAGGTCACCCGGATGCCGAACCGCGAGCCGTCACCGACCGCCTCGCGAATCTCGCCGGACGTCTCACCGACGACGATGCCGACATCGCGGATACCGGCTTCGGCGAGGGATTCGAGCCCATAGAAGAGCACGGGCTTGTTCGCGACCGGCACCAGCTGTTTGGCGGAGGTGTGGGTGATCGGACGAAGCCGGGTGCCCGAACCTCCGGCCAGGACAAGTGCTTTCATGGGGCGCATGGCCATTCAACGACTCCCTGATTTCTGAGTTGTGCTGGACGTGGCTCGCTCCGATTCCTCGACGGGCGGTTGTTGCGGAACGACCGCAATCGCCTGCGCATGAACGGATTCCGCGGCGCGGGCGAGACGCTGTACCGCCCTGTTGAAACGCGTCATCGAATCCGGCTCGTCGGGGCCGAGCAGATAGTTCTTCAGCTCCGCACGGGTTTCCCGCATGGCATCGGGCTCCTTTCCGGCCGCGATCAGCAGCACGTCATGCATGCCCGCCGCATCCGGAGTGAGAACGAACGCGCCCCGGGCGGCCGTATAACGGCGGCAGAATTCCTCCTCGCCCAGCCCGGCGCCGTCCACGATGGCGTACGGCTTACCGCTCGCCACGAAATCGGACACGACGCTGGAGATGTCGGAGACAAGGAGGTCGCACTGGTTGAAGCAGGAATACAGATGCGGTCCTTCCGCGTCGATCACGACGTGCCGGCCCGGGGCGTGAGCGGCCCAGAACAGCGCGTCCCGGCGATCCGCGAGTCTTTCCAGGACGCCGGCTTCCTCCGGGGTCAGCAGGGAGTCACGCGCGCGCTCGGCCTCGTCCGCCCGCGCCCGGCCCGGTGCCTGGGCCGAGCGCCACTGCGCCTCGACGCGAGTGCGCTCGGCGATGAGCAGGGGCTCCGCGGGGGCGGGAAGACGGGTGGAGTTGGCCTCCTGCAGCAGGGCCATGATGCGCTCGTGGGCCCGCTGGGCCTTCGGGTCCCGCACGCCGGTGTAGGGGTGCGGCTTGTACAGGACGCGCACATCCACGGGGGCGGAGAGCAGCGCCTTGATGATCAGCTCGCCCGAATCGGTGATCGAGGTGACGCCCGGCTCCGGCTCCCAGCTCTCCCAGGTCGGCGCGTACAGAACCGTCAGCAGCGAGGGGCGCGGTCCCTCCTCGGCCCGCTGGACCGGGGCCAGCTGCGGCCTGCCGACCTCGACGATCTCGTCGTCCCGTACGCCCACGGCCGCCGCCGCCCAGCGGTCGCGCCCGGCCCGGCCCGCCGTCCACACCTCGTCGTAGACCTTGGCGTACGGGTTGACCGACGCCTGCTTGTCGCTGTCGCCGTGGCCGAGGAAGACGTGCTTGGCGGTCGGGATGCGGAGCATGTGGATGTTCGGCCCGACATTGGCCGCGTAGAACACCACGCGCGCGGAGCCGAAGTCGAGGCTCATCACGTCGTTCGCGTTGGGCAGGCACATCACCGGCAGCGTGGTGGGGGCCAGGTCGGCGAGGATGTGGCGCTCGCGCAGGACCACCATCGCGCGGGCGTCCAGCGCCTCCAGCGTCTTCAGCCACATGTCGACCTGGTAGGCGGAGGACTTCATGCCGGAGAAGTACATGACCACCGTGGGCCGGTACTCCTTCAGCCAGCGGTCCGCGTGTGCGAGGACCCGTTTGCCGGCCGGCGTGGTCCGGGCCTCCAGAAAGGCCGGCAGCAGAGCCGCGGCATAGGCGATGACCAGGGTGACCGTGGCGGCACACCCCACCGTCGCCGCCGCCCTGCTGCCCGTCGCGACCCACACGAGGAGCCCCCCGACAGCGGGCACGTCGGCATGCATGACCTTCTCGAACGCCCGGAGCGTGAGCAGCGGCGACGGGGTGTCCGGGATGCGCAGCTGCCCCATGTCGATGTTCCGGGTCACCACGGGGAGCTTGCGGGCCCGCCTGATGAGCGTCAGGAGCAGGCTCTGCGGCGCCTGGAAGACGTAGAAGAGGACGAGGGTGGTGGCCGCGAGCAGGACGGGGGCGTCCACGCGCGCGAGTAGCGCCACGAGGAGCAGTTGGCGGACGGTGAAGCGCAGGGTCAGGCCGAGGCGGGCCGTGCGCACCGCCGTGAAGAGCCAGGTGCCGGCCGCATTGAGGCGCCAGTCGGCGGCGTAACTCACGGCCGCGGCGCATCCGAAGAGCCAGGGGTCGCCCAGCGCGGCCGCCACGGCCAGCGCCGGATAGGCGAGCAGGAAGGCGACCGAGGAGACGGGGCGGTCCGAGAGGAGTTTCGCGATCACCGGGCAGCGCTCCCCGCGGGCGACTCGAGGCGGACGTCGACGACCTGGCCGGTACGGCTCGACAACAGCACGTCGATCGACGTCCGCGCGACCGCATCCGACGTCAGCAGCGAGTCGGCGGGCTCCTCGCCGAAGGCCCGTACCCGCATCGGTGTGCGGGTCCGCTCCGGGTTCACGCAGTTGACGCGGACGCCGTCGGCCGCCCACTCGTCGGCCAGCGCCTGCGTGAGGTTGACCATGGCCGCCTTCGAGGACGAGTACAGGCTGTACTCGGAGCGCCCGCGCGTATAGCTGCTGGAGGTGTACAGCAGCAGGTGGCCGCGGCTGGCGGCGAGGTACCTGTGTGCCGCCTTGGCGATCTGCACAGGCGCCAGGTAGTTGACCTCGAGGGCCTCGCGAATGCTCGCGTCGGAGCACTCGTTGAGGCGGCCGGTGCGCAGGACGGCGGCGGTGTTGACGACGTAGTCGATCCGGCCGGCCACCGCATACGCCTCGGCGAGCGCCTTCTCGACCTGTTCGGCGTTCTCGACGTGCACACCGGTGGTACTGCGCCCGTGCGCGAAGACCGTGGCGCCGTAACCCTCCGCCAGGGCCGCGATGTCGGCGCCGATGCCGTACGAGCCTCCGAAGACGACCAGCGCCTTGCCCGCGAGCAGCCGGCGGTAGGCATCCTCTCCGCTCTGCGGCGGCACGGTGTGCGAGGAGAGCTGGAAGAGCTTGTCGGCGATGTGGATGTCGACCGGCTCGGTCACCTTCATGTTGTGCGCGTCGCCCCGGACCACGTGGATCGGCACGTCCGGCAGGTAGTTGAGGACGACGGAGCAGTCGTCGGTCGCACGGAAGGACGGGTCCGCGGCCGCGATCCGGTAGGCCCTGCGGATCGTCGACAGACGGAAGGCCTGCGGCGTCTGGCCGCGGCGCAGCCGGCTGCGGTCCGGGATATCGGTGATGTACTCGCCGTCCGCGCCGTGCGTGCGTGTGACGATGATCGTGTCCGCGGTGGGGATGGCCACGTCGACGGCGTCGTGGGTGTCGAGGGCGGCGATGCAGTCGGCGACGATGCGCTGCGAGAGCAGAGGGCGCACGGCGTCATGGAAGAGGACCTTCTGGTCCGCCCCTTCGGGAAGGCGGGCCGTCAGGAAGGCGATGGCGCGCTCGGTGGTGTCGTTGCGCGTGGCCCCGCCCTCCAGCACGCACACGACCTTGGTGAGGCGTTTCTTCACGACGATCTCCTCGGCCCGTGTCACATATCCGGGCGCCATCATCAGCAGGACGTCGTCCACGCCCGACGCCTCCTCGAAGATGCCGAGAGTGTGCTCCAGGACGCTCCTCCCCGCGATCTTGACGAACTGTTTGGGGAGGGCGAGGCCCACGCGCTGGCCGGTGCCTCCGGCGAGGACGACGGCAGTGGTACGCATCGGTGCCATGGGGAGGTACGTGATCCTTCCGTGCTGAGCGGCCGGCTCGGACCGACGGCTCACGGCTCGAGGAGCGGCGAGCGACGGGTGGCGGCCTGGGATTCGGTGGGCAGTTCGGAGACGGAGGTCCCGGCGGCGGGGGCGGGCCGGCGGTCCTGGAGGGGCACGAAGGGCGGGAGGCCGTCGGTCTCGCCGAGGAAGACGTGTCGTACGACGCGCTCGGCGGCGTGCCCGTCGTCGTAGGGGCAGAAGCGCCGGCGGAAGGCGGCGCGGTGCTGGGTGGAGCGGGGGCTGCGCCAGGTGCCGGTGGCGAAGACGTCGATGAGTTCGTCCTCGGTCTGCGCGATGGGGCCGGGCGGGAAGGCTCGGAGGTCGAAGTAGGTCCCGCGGGCTGCTTCGTAGGCCTGCCAGTCGTCGGCGTAGACGACGATGGGGCGGTCCAGGTTGGCGTAGTCGAACATCAGCGACGAGTAGTCGGTGACCAGCACATCGCTCGCCAGACACAGGGATTCGAGGCGCGGGTGGTCCGAGACGTCGATCAGCTGTGACGTTTCTGCACTGACGTCGACAAGGTGTGACGTTTCTTCACCTGCGACAGATGTGTCGTAGAAGTAGTGGGCGCGGGTCAGCACCGTGAAGCCGGGGCCGAGGGCGCGCAGTACCCGCTCCAGGTCGAGCGAGCGGCGTTGGGTGCGGCGGTAGTCGCGGTGGGTGGGGGCGTAGAGGATGGCGACGGAGTCGCTGGGGATGCCGAGGGTCCGGCGGAGTCGGGCGACGTCCTGGGCGGTGGTGTGCTGGTAGATGTCGTTGCGGGCGTAGCCGTACTCGAGCGTGGTGTAGCGGGCTGGAAAAACGTTTCTCCAAACGAACGTCGAATGAGGGTTGGAGGAGAGCAGGTAATCCCACTTGTCGGCGTTGGCCATGAGCTGTGCGAAGTCCATGCCCCGTGCGGCGGCGGGCCGGTCCATCAGGTCGAGGCCCATGTGCTTGAGGGGGGTGCCGTGCTGGGTCTGGAGAAAGACCTGGCCCCGGCGCTTGACCAGTCTGCGGTCGAAGTTGACATTGTTGACGAGGTACTTGGAGCGGGCGAGCGCGCTCCAGTACGCAGCTGTGCCGGGCGTGAGGCATCTCGTGGCCGGAGGCACGGACTTGTGGTGCCCGGGACGGGCGATCCAGGCGGTGCGGATACCGGGCACCAGTTCGCGGGCCTTCTCCTCGATGGCCGCGGGGTTGCAGCGGTAGCCGCGGTTCCAGTAGGCGGAGAACACGGCGTGGTTCTCGCGCAGGGGCAGGCGCAGCTGGATGCGGTAGTGGATCCGGAGCGCGACGGCCCTGAGCGCGCGGCGCAGGGCTCCGGCGAGGCGGCGGGCGCGGAGCCGGAGGGCGGTGAGGGCCGTCAGTGCGCGGTAGGTGCGGTGCGCGCCCAGGCGTACCAGTGTGTGCCGGACCCTGGAGCGCCACCTGGCAGGAGCCGCGCCGGGAGTGTGGTGGCGGCGGCAGTGGGTGCGGGCCTGGCGCAGGAACGCGGCGCGGCGGCCGCGGGGGAGCCGGCCGCGGGCCAGGAACACCGTGCTGAAGTGGTCAAGCATGCGTGCGAAGACGACAGGACGCAGGCCCGCGTGCTCGGGGTGTGCGTCGAAGTGGGCGAAGACCCGGTCGTACTGCTCGAAGATCTCGAAGTGCCGTGGGCTCGGGGTGCGGGTGATGGCTCCGTGCCTGCGCTGCCGGTAGTGCACGCAGATCCGGTCGAGTGCGGCGATCGTCTCGGCGGTCAGCAGGACGGGGTAGGTCCACGAGACGTCCTCGTAGTAGCCGGGCGCGAAGGCGAAGCCCCCGCGCTGGAGGAACTCGCGGCGGTACGCCTTGTTCCAGACCACATGGAGCAGCTTGACCAGGCCCGGCCTGTCCGCGAGCCGGAAGACGGCGGGGCCTTCCTCCGCGAGTACGGCCGCGAACCGGTCGCGGGCCGTCCTGCCGGTCCAGTACGTCCGCACATAGTCGTAGACCAGGACATCGGGCTGGTCCGTGTCCTTGATCCGGTCCGAGATCGCCTGCAATGCGTGAGGGGTGAGTGTGTCGTCGCTGTCCAGGAAGATCACGTACTCGCCGGTTGCGCGCTCGAGACCGGCGTTGCGGGCCGGACCCAGGCCGAGGTTCTCCGGCAGATGGACCGCGGTGACGCGCGGGTCGCGGGCCGCGAACTCGTCGACGATGGCACCGCTGCCGTCGGGTGAGCAGTCGTCGACGGCGATCAGCTCGAAGTCCGTGAAGGACTGGCTCAGTACGGACTCGAGGCATGCGTGCAGGTAGGCCTGCACGTCATACACGGGGACGATCACACTGAACCGAGGCAAGGTACGTCCATAGGTCGTAAACGGCATATAGCGCTGAAACGACCGATAGAGTGAGTGAGTTACGCCGGATTGCGGCATACGGGGGAATCGGAGGGGGAGACGCGCGCCGGCCCGTGTCACTCGCAGGCGGTAGCCCGGCCGGTCTTCCGCGTTGGAGCCGTCCGAGAATTCGCGCCGGCTGCGCCGCCGTGAGCTTCGTGGGCGCGCCCGGCCCGTCGGACGACGGTTCGTCGGGCCCCGTGCCGAGGCAGGGCTCCCGGGAGCGGGGGGCTCGGTGCCGCCGCCCGGGCTTGCGGATCGCGGGCCGTCGCTCAAGCACTCATTGCCGGGCCAGTCGGTCAGAAAAGTCATAGCCGCCCGAACAGTGCTTACGGTGCGTAACGGGGAATCGTTTCTGCCTAACCCACCGGAGTGGATAGCGCTCAAACACCGGAAACTCCCGTCAGGGAACGGCGGTTGAAGGCAGGCCGACGCTCTCGTTCCCGAACGGAGACTGTCCATGAGCGGGTCCAACCTGTCGATCCCGGCCGCCCGGCCCGTGATCGGCAATGCCGAAATCGAAGCCGCCGTACGGGTGCTGCGCAGCGGCCGTGTCGTCCAGGGGCCCGAAGTGGCCGCCTTCGAGGAGGAGTTCTCCGACCTGGTCGACGGCCGCGCCTGCATCGCCGTCAACTCCGGCACGTCCGCACTCCAGCTGAGCCTGATGGCGCTCGGCATCGGACCGGGCGACGAGGTCGTGGTGCCGTCCTTCTCCTTCGCCGCCACGGCCAATGCCGTACGCCTGGTGGGCGCCGAGCCCGTCTTCGCGGACATCGACCCCCACACCTTCTGCCTCGATCCGGTCGCCGCGGCCTCAGTGATCGGACCGCGCACCGCGGCGCTGATGCCTGTGCACCTGTACGGACACCCGGCGGCCATGGACCGGCTGATGCGGCTGGCCGAGCGCCACGGGCTCGCCGTGGTGGAGGACGCCTGCCAGGCGCACGGTGCCGCCTTGCACGGCCAGCCTGTCGGAACGTTTGGGCAGGCTGGCTGCTTCAGCTTCTATCCGACGAAGAACATGCACTCCCTCGAGGGCGGCATGATCACGACCGGCGACCCCCAGATCGCCCGGGTGCTGCGGCTGCTGCGCAACCAGGGCATGGAGCAGCGGTACGCGAACGAGATCGTCGGTGCCAACATGCGGATGACCGATGTCGCGGCGGCCATCGGCCGTGAGCAGTTGAAGCAGCTTCCTGCCTGGACCGAGCGGCGGCGGGCCAACGCCAAGGTGCTCGACTCCCTCATCCACGGGTTGCCCGTGCCGCAGGTGGCGGACGGCGCCCGGCACGTCTACCACCAGTACACGGTGCGCATTCCCGACGGCCGCCGGGAAGCGGTGCAGCAGGAGCTGGAGCGGAAGGGCATCGGCAGCGCGGTGTACTACCCGACGCCGATCCACCGGCTCACGCCCTATCTGGACCCGGGCCGGCCGCCCCTGCCCGAGACCGACCGCGCGGCCGCCGCGGTGCTCTCGCTGCCGATCCACCCCACCCTCGGGCAGGCGGAGCTCGAGCGGATCGCCCGGGACGTGAGTATCGCCGGAGGTGCCCGGTGAGTACGCACACCCTGCGGGCGGGGCTCATCGGCCTCGGGGCGATGGGACGCCACCACGCCCGGGCGCTGTCCTCCCTCGACGGCATCGAACTCGTCGGCGTCATGGACCCGGCGGGAGACCCCACGGGCGCGAGCCGGGGCGCTCCCGTCGTCGCCACCCTGCCCGAGCTGGTCGCCCTCGGCCTCGACTACGCCGTGGTCGCCTGCCCCACGGCACTGCACGAGGAGATCGGTCTCGGCCTGGCAGCGCACGGCGTGTCCGCGCTGATCGAGAAGCCGCTCGCGCACTCCGCCGCGGCGGCCCGCCGGCTCGTCGATGCCTTCGACCAGGCCGGACTCGTCGCGGGAGTCGGGCACATCGAGCGCTTCAACCCGGCGCTGCAGAGCCTGCGGTCACGTCTGGAGGCGGGCGAACTCGGCGAGGTGTTCCAGGCGGTCACCCGTCGGCAGGGACCCTTTCCGCACCGCATCGCCGACGTGGGCGTGGTGAAGGACCTGGCGACCCACGACATCGACCTCACCGGGTGGCTGACCGGCTCCGAGTACGCCTCGGTGACGGCCCGCACCGTCTCCAAGAGCGGCCACCCGCACGAGGACATGGTCGCGGTCGTCGGTGACCTCGCCGACGGCACCATGGTCAGCCATCTCGTCAACTGGCTGAGCCCGCTCAAGGAGCGGTTCACCGCCATCACCGGCGAGCGCGGCTGCTTCATCGCGGACACCCTCACCGCCGACCTCACCTTTCACGCCAATGGCGCCGTGCCCATGGAGTGGGAGGCCCTGAGCGCCTTCCGCGGCGTTTCCGAGGGCGACATGGTCCGGTACGCCATCCCCAAGCGCGAACCGCTGCTCGTCGAGCATGAACGGTTCCGCGATGCCGTCGACGGCAAGACCACGGACATCGTCACTCTCAGCCAGGGGCTCAGGACCGTCGAGGTCGCGGAAACGGTCCTCGACTCGGCACGACGGCGGGTCTCCCTGCCGTTGCGGAGCCCGCACCCCGCCCTGGCCGTGGTCACACAGCGCTCGTGACAGCCGCGCACCCGACGCCCGGTGTCCCTCCCCGGCCCGCGCAGGCCCACCACCGAAAAGAAGTGTGAGGTTTTTCTTCGTGTATCAGGATCTGAAAGTCGCGGTCGTGGTGCCGGCGTACAACGAGGAGAAGTTGATCGCCCGGACGATCAACACCACGCCCGACTTCGTGGATCACATCGTGGTGATCGACGACGCCAGCAGCGATGCGACGGCCGCCGAGGCGATCGGCACGGGTGACGCGCGTCTGGTGCTCATCCGGCACGAGGACAACACGGGAGTCGGCGGAGCAGTCTGCGACGGGCACAAGGAGGCACTGCGGCTGGGCTGTGACGTGTCGGTCGTGATGGCCGGCGACGGACAAATGGACCCGGCCTATCTTCCCGTCCTGCTCGACCCGATCTGCGACGGGACCGCTCTCTTCACGAAGGCGAACCGCTTCTACTCTCGCGACTCCTATCGCGGGATGCCGAAATACCGGATTCTCGGCAACGTCATCCTGTCCTTCATGACCAAGCTGGCGTCCGGGTACTGGCACCTGTTCGACCCGCAGAACGGCTACACCGCGATCCACCGGGCAGCCCTGAAACGGTTGAACCTCGACCGTGTGGCGAAGGACTACTCGTTCGAGAACGACCTTCTGATCAACCTGAACATTCTTCGGATCCCTGCCTGCGACGTACCGGTTCCCGCGGTCTACGGGGACGAGGTGTCAACCATGCGTATGCACAGAGTCATTCCCGCGCTGATCGCCCAACTGACCCGCGGCACCTGGCGACGCATCCTTCTGAAGTACGTCGTCTTCTCCTTCTCACCGATCGCTCTTCTGCTCATGGCGGGACTTTTTCTGCTCGTCTTCGGCAGTGCGGCGAGCACCTGGGTGCTGATCCACACCCTCGGGCCCGGCAGCGCCAGCGCCGGAAGCGTTCTGCTCGCGTCCCTGCCGATCCTCACCGGAATTCACTTTCTCATCGGCGCTCTCATGCTCGACATCCAGGAGAGCCCGGACCGTCTGGCCGCCACTGCCGGGGGCCTGGACTGGAGGAATCGATCCAGCTCTCGGGGCGGCACTCTCGTGACCCCGACGGCGAGCGGCAGCACCTCGCCTTCGATCCCGCCGTCTCGCCGCTGACTTACGCCCGCGGCCACGAGGCGCCCCGGGAGCCGGGCACCGGCCGGCTCCCGGGGCGCGTGTGTGTGGTGGCCGCGGTGCGGCGGTTCATCTGCCCTGGCCCGTAGGCCGGGGCAGAGACGATCCTGCTCGGTTCGCCAACGGCTCGGAGACCTCCGTGAGGACGCCGTCCTTCTCCGCGTGCAGGACGCCGGTGCGCGGGCACTCCCAGATCCCGGCCGGGCCCGGGAGTTCACGCAGCCGCTCGCCCGCGCGCCCGACCCAGCCGATACGGCGGGCCGGGACGCCGGCGACGAGGGCGAAGTCCGGTACGTCGCGGGTGACGACGGCACCGGCGGCGACCATCGCCCAGCGGCCCACGCGGACGGGGGCCACGCACACCGAGCGCGCGCCGAGCGACGCGCCCTCGGCGACGGTGACCCCCACGGGCTCCCAGTCGCCGCCTCGCTTGGGCCGCCCTTGGGGGTCGACCGAGCGCGGGTTGTGGTCGTTGGTCAGCACGACCGCAGGGCCGACGAAGACGCCGTCGCCGAGCTCCGCCGGCTCGTAGACGAGGGCGTGGTTCTGAATCTTGACCCCGGCGCCGATCCGGACGCCGGGGCCGACATAGGCGCCCCGGCCCACCACGCAGTTCTCGCCGAGCACGGCCTGCTCACGGATCTGGGCGAGTTCCCATACGGCGGTGCCGGGGCCCAATGCGGCCGACTTGTCGATCTGCGCACCGGCTGCGGCCCGGACCGGCACGACCTGCGCTTCACTGTTGTGCTTCATGTGCTGTGGAACGACCCAACGGGCGTCCGGGTGCGGGGAATCGGCGTTCGCCGCCCATCGCGCTCACGTGGCTCGGCAGCCGGTCACGTCGGCCACGATCTCGGTGTCGTTCCAGCCCGTACCCAGCGCGGTTCCCGCCCCGCCGTTCGCCCAGGTGGTGGTTCCCCCCAGCGGATCCAGATGGCGGTACCAGAAAATCGTGCCCGTGCTGTTGCGGGCCAGCAGGATGCCGGCACCGAAGGAGGCGAGTTTGGTGAACCCGCCCCAACCGGTTCCGACCGTGACTCCCGTGCCGTTGTTGGCCCAGCTGGCACTTCCCTCGGTCGGGTCCAGGTGGCGGTACCAGCGCAGTTGCCCGTTTGCCGCCGCGCCGTACAGGACGCCGTTTCCACTGGCGGCGATGCGCTGGAAGCTGTTCCATCCGGTGCCGATCTGGCGGCCCATGGCATTGTTGGCCCAGCTGACCTGGCCGGCTGCGCCCGTGTACCGGTACCAGTAGAGCTTTCCGTCCGAGGCCATCGCGTAGATCACGCCGTCCCCGCCGCCGAGGACGGTGGTGAACGACGACCACCCCGTGCCGATCACCGACCCGCTGTTGGGGTGCCAGTCGGCCGGGTTGGGGCCGTCGTAGTTGTTGTCCTTGTGCCACAGCAGAGCGCCGGAAGGCGTGATGGTGAAGATGACCCCATCGCCCCCGGAGAAGGTTTTCGTGGCACTCCACGTCGGACTGATCACCGTCTGGTTCCACGTGGCGTTGCCCGTCATAGGGCTGCCGTGGGTCCAGCGTCGCAGTTTGCCGTTGTCGTCCACGTGGTAATTGCTGACCGCCGGGTCCGTGCAGGTCGTAGCAGCGTGGGCAGGCGTGCCTGGCGCGCTGAGCGTGAATACTGCGGCCACGAGCGCACTGCACGCGGCCCTGCGAATGCGTCGTGTTCTGTCGCTTTGGAACATCCGATTCTCCACGAGTGCTGGGATCGCCGACTGTCAGGGGCAGACCGGTGCCACTTCGAGGCTGGTTCCGGCTGCGCTGGTCAGGACCACTCGGAAGCAGTGCCCTAGATCGCCGAATAGGGTGCCGAACCCATGCTGCTGGTATTGCAGCGGGCCGACGTTCTGCGGGAGTGAGGTGAAGCCGTTGTTCAGATCCACGTAATGGATCTGGTAGCTTCCCAGGCCGTCCTGCTGGGTCACGTCGTAATTGATGCCCGTGACATCCTGGACTTCCTGTGCGGTGGCGCACAGCCGGGCCACCCCGTCCTGTGCGCAGACCGTGTCGCCGGCGTATGCGGGGGCGACAGGCAGGGCAACTCCGATAAGGACAAACGCGAGCACTGGGATTTTTCGCATGCCCGTCCATTTCCGTCTTTAGGACCGTGGTCGAGTTCTGTTACCAGTCGGATGGGTATTGGGCGCATACGGGGCCGAGAACGAGGCAGTCGGCTTCCCCGGCCCCTTCAGGGCACACATGGAGAGTGAAACAGTGTCCGAGGTCGCCGTAGAAATAGCCGACGGCCGCCTTCCCTGGATCCACCGGAACCGTGTGGTGACCTGATTCAGGTCCCCCGTTCACGTCCACGTACCACACGGTGTAGGTCTCCGGCTCGGCACCGCTGTTGGTGATGTCGTACTGGATACCGGAGACATCCTGGACCTGTCGTGCGGTGACGCAGGCCTGCAGGCTGCCCAGCTCTCCGCAGTCGCTGGTCGCCAGCGCCTGCTCTTTCTCCTTCCCACCCTCTTTTTCCTTCCCACCCTCTTTCTCTTTCCCGTCCTCTTTCGCGGGCTTCGCGCAAGCGGCCGAGGCGGGAAGGCTCAGCCCAATCGTCGCGGCCGCGGTGCCGATCAAAACGGCGCGGCGCGAGATCTCGTCCATTTCCTCTCCTCTCCCTCTCTCCTCTCCGTCAGCGAACGGACGCCAGCCTGCGAGCTGCCGCGGGGGACGCGGCCGCTGGGGCGAGCGGAGGGTTGGTGGCCACCGCCCATGTGAAAACGTTCCGCAGGATCTGCTGAATCGCGGCATCGTTCGGGATAGCGCCGTTGAAGGAAAGGGAACTGGCTGTGAACACCCAGCCGTTGTTGGGCTTGGGCAGGTAGATCATTTCGGCGCCGCCGCCGGAGTTCAGACCTTCGGCGATGAGTACCGATCCGGGCACCGAACCGGGCCGGCGGTCGACTTCCCAACCGCTGGCCGCGCTGTTGTAGGCGACGCTGCCGAAGTTGCTTCCCACGCTGAGGCCGGTGCCGGCCAGGAAGGGATGGTTGTTGCGCACCTGGTACGGCGAGAACGTCATGAACGACGGGGAGTAGAAGTTCACGCCCAGGATCTGCGATTCAGGCAGAGGCGGAGGCGGTACGCCCTGCCTATAAATATCCCGCGTGCCATCGGGTCGACGAAAGATGACCGCAAGACCGTTCGCCGTGTACTGCATCCGCTCGTAGATTCCGTTGCCGCCCAGATAGATGATGCGGCCGCCGGCGTTCTGGAAGTTTACGACGTTGTCCCGCGCGGTCTGGGTGAAATACTCGGGATGGGTGGTCAGCACCAGCGCCTTGTAATTCGCGACGGACAACCAGCTGGCGCCCGTCGTATGCAGGTCACGGTCGGTGTAGCAGTCGAAACCGATGTCCTGCGGAGGTGCGGACATCCACTGAAGGAGCAGCAGGTCGCTGTACAGCAGGTGGTCGATGATGCCGGTCGCGCTGATGAAGGAGTTGTCCCAGGAGGTTCCCATGTTGGGGCGCTGAAACGAGACGGTCCGCTGTACACCGGATTGACCAGCCGTGTATTGGTTGTGCCCGCCCCAGTAGTTGTAGGCGTTATATGTGTTCGTGGGCACCAAGACGGCGACCTTCGGCGGCGATAGCGGCGGTGGCGGCGATGACGGCCGCACCACGAACATCACGTTGTGTTCCTTGCCCTGGGGTGATTTCAGCTGTGATGCATACACACCCGAAGGCCAGACGCCCGGGTCCGTCCCCACGCTCACCGAGAATGATGGATTCCACCCGCACCCAGCGCTGTGGTATCCGCTCTGCAGCAGCTGGAACTGCCCGGTCCGCGTTGTGGGCGAGGTGACGACCCCGGGGTCGGGAGCAAGGCGAAGAGTGGAGGACGTGTACGAGGAGAACGTCGTGGAAACGTGAATGCTGAGACTCGAGCCCTGCGGAGTGGACAGCGTGGTGGGATAACCCTGCAGCGCCGCAGAATTCTCGCGGGTGAAACCGCTCCCGACCACGGCGCCGGACCCGCTGGCAAACTGGACACCGCTGGTGTTCACGGTCTCGGAGTTGAGGAGTCGGTACCACTGGAGTTGCGTGTCGGGACCGGGCGGGTTGGTGGTGCTCGTCGCGACCTTGTAAATGGCGCCCGAACCGTTGGAGAAGATTGCCCTCTCGAACGGACCAAGAATGCCGAGGTCAATGGGGGCCCCGCCGTTCGCCCAGTTGAACCCTCCTGAGCCGAGATATCGAAACCAGCGGAGCGCGCTGCCGTGCCGTGTTCCGTAAATGACCCCGTTCGGGTCGGCGAACAGCTGGGTGTAGGTCTGCCACTTCGTGCCGATCGTGGACCCGGAAGCCGCCGCCCAGCTGAAGGAGCCGTTCGTGCCGGTGTATCTGTACCAGCGCAGGTTTCCGTTGCCGTCCTCCGCGAAGAAGACGTTGTTCCATCCGCCGATGACGCGAGGGAAGTTCCACTGGGTTCCGATGCGCGTGCCGCTTGCCGAGTGCCAGGTCCCCGCACCGGTGTTGATGTTGCTCAGGATGTATCGGTACCAGAGCATGTCCCCGTTCGGCAGGATCGCGAAGATCTGTCCGTCGGCGGCGGCCAGCACCAAACGGAATTTCTGCCATGCCGTGCCGATGAGCCGGCCGGTTCCTGAATTCGCCCAGGAGGCAGGGGTGCCGGTCGTCCAGTTGATGTGACGATACCAATAAAGGTTTCCGTCGGACTGAATGGCGTAAATGATTCCGTTGCCGCCGGGCACAAAACTCAGGAACCGCTGCTGAGGGTCGTAAGCCACGTCGCCTGATGCCCCCTTCAGGAAACCTTGATTACGTTTCAGGTAAACCGTCCTGGGCATGTTTGTGCGTCGTTGATCCCGGCGCAAGAATCGACACGATCCCGTCGGGTTGGGGCTGGTCCGAATGGCATAAATGGAGAAACGATTCGCCGCACCATGTCCGCTCTGCCATATCCAGCTCATTGGATATATCCGCCGCCCCCATTCGGCCGCAAAAGCGCCCTGACACGACTGCGGCCCTGGCCACCGTCCTCGGACGGAGCCAGGGCCGCAGTACCGTACGTCAGCCTTGTGTTGCGTCAGTCTGTGTTGTGTCAGCCGTGCGAGCGGCGTGCCTGGCGAATCATCCGGGTCACGACCGGGGGCAGCAGATCGACCGCGATCCGGCGCGGCAGAGAGCGGCCCTTCCGCCTCTCGGGGGGTGCGGGGATGCGGGAGACGACCACGTCGGGTGCCGTGATCCTCCCGCGTGCGGCACGCACAACGCTGTGGCCCGCCAGATGCTGGATCTCCGGGCGGCACTCGGGGATGGTCCGCAGCTCCTCCAGAAGCGCCTCCCTGAGTGGTGCAGGGTCGCCCCAGGTGCCGTAGAGCTTGTTGGACGACAGCATGACGGGACGCAGGCCGTGACAGAGCACCGCTTCCCAGGTCGCGGCCGCGACACCCGGGGTGTGGTCGGTGCGGTAGTCGTCGAGGACGACGATGCCGTCCTCGCGCAGCGCCTTCTTCGCCGTCACGATGTCGCCTCTCACGTCCTCGTACATGTGCGAGGCGTCGATGTGGACGAACCGGCACGAGTCCTCGGCGACCATGGAGGCCAGGACATCGGTGCGTGCCTCGACCAGCTCCGGCAGGGTGTCGTGGAAGGCCAGGTAGTTGGCCTCGAAGGCGCGACGGTTCAGTGTCTTCTGGTAGAAGGCCTTGGCCGCCTTCTTGGTGTAGCCGTCATCGGAGCCGAAGAGATCGCAGACGGTCATCTTCTCGCCGGGGCGCAGGAACGCACCCATGACGATGGTGCTCTTGCCGAGGTAGCAGCCCATCTCAAGGAGGTCCCCGGGGGGATTGTGCGGGGTCTCGCGCCCCAGGAACCAGGCGAAGAGGCGCTGGTCGAGCGGCCAGAACCAGCCCGGTACCTCCTCCAGGGAGCTGGGCAGGGGCGGGGTGGCCTCCTGGCCGGTGGTCGCTTCGCTGCTGGTCATCGTCATCGTGGTGTTCTCCGACAGGATGAAGGTGATTAAGGGGCGGGGATCGTCGGGGGTGGATGGGCCGGCGGGCTCAACGGCCGACCGGCGGGGCTGCGGTGGCCGTCACGCGCCGTCCCGGAGGGCGGAGAGTGGGGCCTCGCGGGGCTGTCGCAGGTCCTGCTGGGGAATGGCCGACAGGGGGTACTCCCGGCCGAGCATGACCAGGGACACCACGCGCGCGGCCGCGTGCCCGTCGTCGTATGTGCAGAACCGCTCGCGGAAGTCGCTGCGCAGGGCCCCGGAGCGCTCGTCGCGCCATGCTCCCGAGGCGAACAGCTGCGCCAACTCGGCAGTGCTGGTGGTGACATGGCCCGGCGGTGCGGCGAGCAGATCGAAGTAGGTGCCGCCAGCCGCCTGGTACGCCTCCCAGTCGTCGGCGTGGACGATGATCGGGCGGTCCAGATTGGCGTAGTCGAACATCAGGGACGAGTAGTCGGTCACGAGGGCGTCGGAGGCGAGCATCAGGTCCTCGACCGAGGGCTCGTCGGTGACGTCGAGCAGGAGTCCGCGCTGCTGGAGGTCACGCAGCTGCAGACCGCGGATGCGAGCCTTCGCGTACCGGGGGTGGAGCCGGACGAGCAGGGTGACCATGGGGCCGAGCTCCCGCACCAGGCGGTCGAAGTCCAGTCGCGGCACGTACCACTGGCGGTGGTCGCGGCGTGTCGGGGCGTAGAGCACCACGATGTTGCCGTCCGGGATGCCCAGCCGTCTGCGTACGGCGGAGGCGGCCCGCTGCTTGTCGCCCCTCACGAGCGCGTCGTTGCGCGGCGCGCCGGTCGGCAGCGAGGTGAAGCGGCAGGGGTAGGCGCGGTCCCAGATCTGCTCCGCGTACGGATTGGAGACCAGGCTGTAGTCCCAGCGGTCGGCACCGGAGAGCATCGTCCGCACGTTGACGCGGTGCGTCGCGGCCGGGTGGCCCACCAGGTCGACGCCCTGGTGGCCCAGCGGCGTCCCCACGTGGGTGTGGACATGGATCTGACCGGGGCGCTTCACCAGTCCCTGCGACCAGTTGACGTTGTTGACGAAGTACGTTGCGCGGCTCATCACCCGGTGGTAGCCCGGTGTGTCCGGGGTGACGTAGTCGACGCCCTTCGGCAGCCCCGCCACGGCGCCCGGCCGCACCACCCACACCGAGCGGATGTGCGGGGCCAGCGTCCGGGCCGCCTGGTGGATGGCCGCCGGATCGCCGAGTACACCGCGGTGCCAGAAAGCCGAGTACACGGCGAGGTTCGGGTCGAGCGGGTGCAGGCGCTGGGTCCGCGCGATGGTGCGCTTGAGCTGTCCTACGGTGGCCTTGCGCAGCTCGCGCTTCTTACGTTGGGACGCATTCCGCAACCCCTTGGCCAGTACGCACATCTGGTAGACCGAATAGGGGCTGCCGGCGAGCAGCCGCCACTGGACGCGGTAGGCGTCGTCGGGAGGGGTGAAGCCCTCCGGCTTGTAACGCCGGTAGAACTCCGCCGTCCTGCGGTAGAAGTCCGGCTGGTCCTCGGGCAGTACCCGCTCGGTGAGCCGCATCGTCGCCAGGAAGTGGTTGATCATCCGCTCGAAGAGCAGCGGCCTCGTCTCGTCCAGCTCGGGGTGTTCGTCGAGGAACGCGAACAGTCCGGCGTACTGCTCGAAGATGTCGAAGTGCCTGCGCCCGGGGGTGCGGGTGATCGCGCCCTGCCTGCGCTGCCGGTACTCGACGCAGACCCGGTCGAGACACGCGATGCGGCGGGCGCACACCAGCGTCTGGTAGGTGACCGGTGCGTCCTCGTAGAGGCCCGGCTGGTACGTGAAGCCGTGGCCCGTGAAGAAGTCCCGCCGGTACGCCTTGTTCCAGGCGACGAGGAACAGGTGCAGGTACTGCGGGCTGCCCAGGATGTCGAACGTGTCCGTCCCCGCCGACGCCAGCAGGTCCGCGGTCGCGCTCCGGCCGCCCCAGCCCCACCACTGGCTGCGCACATGGTCGAAGACGAGCACATCGGGGTCGCCGGTGACCGTGAGCCGTTCGTCGATCGCGCGCAGGGCGTCCGGCGTGTAGCAGTCGTCGCTGTCGAGGAAGAGCAGATAGTCGCCGGTGGCGTGGCCGACGCCGGCGTTGCGCGCCCGGCCGAGACCGACGTTCTCCGGCAGGTGGACCGCGGTGACGCGGGGGTCGCGGGCCGCGTACTCGTCGATGATCGCGCCGCAGTTGTCGGGTGAGCAGTCGTCGACCGCGATGACCTCGATGTCGGTGAACGACTGCGTCAGGATCGAGTCGAGGCACGCGCGCAGGAAACCCTGCACCTTGTGGACGGGGACGATGATGCTGAAACGGGGCACGGGCTCTTCCACGGGTCGTGACGGACGGGTCGGGCAGCTCGGCGGAACTCAGTGCTGCCGTGCGGGCGGTGGCCGGGGCGAGCCCCCGGCGCGGACGAATGCGGTCACGGGACCTGTTCCACATGCTTCGGTGAGGTGGTGGACGGCAGTGCTCTGGACGCCCGGGGCGGGACGACGCCGCCCACCGTGGCCCGCACGGCGGGGATCAGCGACAGACAGAGCACACCGATGAACATGGGTGCGGTCATATAGCGGAAGCACGGCGCCGGGTTGGCGGCGAGCACGGTGAGCTGCACGCCGAGGGTGACGCCCGCCAGGGCGAGCAGCGGACGGCAGCGGCGGGCCCGGGTGAGCAGGGCGACAACGATGTAGGTGGCGTAGGACCAGGTGGCGCCGCGCCAGAAGAGCCACTCCAGCTGCGGGACGCCGAACGCGGCGCGGCCGAAGGTGGCGGCGTGGTTGAGGGCCTCGGACGGTGGCCGGGCCTTGAGCACCGGCAGGTACGGGCTGTCCTTGGGGAGCCCCCAGTTCCAGACGGCGAATCCCCACAGGTCGGCGCGGATCGCGGTGTCGTAGGTCCACGTCCTGGCGCCCTGGTCCGGCGGCCCGGGGAAGACGGCCCAGGCGATGTGGGACCGGCACAGCCGTGCGCCGATGATCTGCTCGGGGGCCTTGCGCAGGGTGCGCCACCACAACTGCACCAGCGGCTCGGTGAGTCGCTTTGCCGCGGCCTGGTTCAGGGCGGGGTTGTAGTAGAACAGGTCGGAGACGTAGCAGTTGGACCCGGGGCCGCGCCAGTGCGAGAGCGGCGCCACCTGGGCCATCAGCCGCAGGTCCTCGGGGGTGAACAGGCCGGGTTTCCGCGAGTAGGCCACCGCGAGGTCGGCGTAGTGCAGGTTGTAGACGAACGTCTTGCCCGCCGGCTCGACGCCGGCCGCCGGATAGATCACGAGCATGAGCGCCATCGTCAGGGCCGTGGTGGCGGCGGCCAGTGCGGCGATCAGGCGCCGGGCCCCGGGCAGCGCCAGGAGCAGGGCCAGCGCCGCGACCACGGACACCGGGAATCCGTTGTTGCGGAAGAGGCCGACGCCCAGGAGCCCGGTGCACAGCAGCAGAAGCTCCGAGCGGCGCAGACGGCCGTTCCATGTGCCGTGCATGCGCCTGCCCAACAGCCGTACCGCCACCGCGAAGACCAGCACCGCACAGATCGTGAACGGCACGTCCTTCCACACGAAGACGATGAACGACCCGAGCGGCGGGGTCACGGCGCAGGCCACCGCGGCCGGTGCGCTCCACCGCCCTCGTACACCGAGGGTTCGCAGGCCTGCGCAGGTATAGGCGAGCACCGCGGACATCGCGATCGTCTGCAGAAGCGTCAGCGCCCAGAGATCCCCCGTGGTGTTGAGGGTCAGCCAGACCAGTGAGCTGTAGAGCACGGAGTGGTCGGAGCGCCAGTGGTCGGTGGTGACCTGCCAGACGTAGACCACCGAGTCCTTGGTGATCAGGCCCGGGAAGAAGGCCGCCCACCACAGCAGGTAACAGGCCTGGCAGGCGAGGAAGACCACGAGCGGCAACCGCAGCGCCGGAGGTACGCGGGACCAGAGGGCCCGGGCCTTCGCGACCGCCGCCACGGGGCCCCCACCGGAACGAAATCGCTGTACCTGAAATGCTTGCCGACTGCCTGACGCGGCCAACCACCCCATCGGGCCCAGCCGTTCGCGACCGACGGGCCGCGAGGTGCCGGTGGCCGCGGTTGAGGCAGCGGACGAGGTGTCTGACATGGCGGAGTTCTCCTGGGCGTCGGACCGGAGCAGCGAGCGGAAAGTGAGCAGAAGGACGAGGGCGGCGGTCCAGGCCGCGGCCGTGAATGCGAGCTCCGCGCCCCGCAGCGCGTCGCCGGTGAGCGCCGGGAGGGCGAGAAGCAGACACGAAGCGCATGACCAGGCCAGCACTTGGGCCCCGCGGCGGCCGGCTGCGACCGCGGCGTTGCCGAGCAGCAGGGCCAGCAGGAACCCGGTGGAGCCGAAAGCCAGCAGCACGAAGTCGGCGGTGTGCAGCAGCGGTTCGGCGGCGAACAACATGACGTTCGCCATCGGGCCCAGCAGTGCGCACAGCAGCATCCAGCCCGACGCGACACCGGTGACCAGAGCCGCGCTGGTCAGCAGGGCGCGGCGGAAGCCGGCCGGGTCGTGCCGGGTGTGGGCATGGGTCAGCCGCACCAGCAGTGATGCCTGCAACGAGGCGACCAGGAACTGCGGGATACGCACCAGCACGAGCCCGTACAGCAGCGCCGAGGCGAGCGCGGCCCGGTCCGGAGCGAGCAACCTCACGGTGATCACCGGGGCGTTGGCAACGCCCTGGCTGAGCAGTGTGGAGATGATCAGTGCCCCGGCACCCGCCCCGAGTTCCCCAGGCAGAGGACTGGGTCCTGGCGCGGCGCGGCGCAGCACCGCCGGCAGCACTGCCAGCGAGGCCAGTACGGGAGCGGCGGTGAGGACCAGCGCGTACGCCAGGGCGGAGCTGTTCCCGGTGGCCGCGAGCACAGCGGTCAGTGCCAGCCGCAGCATCGCGTCGAGGGCCAACTGGGCGCCGTACCCGGAGAACACCCCCAGACCGGCCAGCACACCGCGCGTCCCGTGCGCGCAGGCGAGCCCGAGCAGGGCCCCGCCGAGCGCGGTCACCAGAGTGCGGTCCCCGGCGAACAGCGCGTCGGCGAGCGGAGAAGACGCGAGCATGAGCAGGACGAGGGCCGCGCAGGCCAGTCCGAGCGTGCCCGCCGCCCCCCGCCGCACCAACGGGCCCGTACCGACAGCCCGTGCGTGCCGGTCCGCGATCGCCCGGGTCAGCTCCTGCTCCAGCGGAAAGAACAGGCCGATGCCCACGGAGAAGACGATCGCCCAGAAGCCGGAGAACGAGTCTCCGGCTTCCTGGCCCAATGCCCGCCCAGTGAGCGCCAGTTGTCCGTACGAGGCCGCGGCATTGATGAGTGTCCCGGCCCCGACCACCGCAGTGCTGCTGAAGGAGGTGAGTGCACGGGGGTGCACGACGCCGCTCGTCTCTCTGCCCTCGCTGCTGTGTGTTCCGGCGACCTTGGCTGGCTCTCGTGTCGCCGGGAATTCCGCACTGTATCTACAGCAAGAGGGGAAAAAGGTGAGAGTGGTAGTGAACCATTCGAATGGCTCTGAAAAAGGGTGACTTGAGTGCCCGGCGGCTCGTTGACGCGTAGGGCCGGGGTTCATCGTGAGCCCGCTTTCCACAGCAGGAGTTCGCTGCCGCGTGCGGCGACCCGCTCGTATCCGGGGCCGAACGGTGTCCGCTCCGATGCGCGGTCGACGAGGATCCAGTCGACGTCGTAGTGGCGCAGGATCGCGTCGCGCCGGGCCGCCGTCGTGCCGGTGGCGAAGAAGGCGCGGGTGGCCGTCCAGCGGCGCTTGCGTTCGGCGGCCGGCACCGCCGGGTCCGGAAAGACCGGGGCGACGGTGTACACGCCGTATCCGGGGAGCATGCGGACCGGATGGTGGGCCATGACCATCACCACGTCCCCCGGGCGCATGTGCCGTACCGCCCACTCGTAGCCCGGCCAGGCGTCGCGTTGCTCCACCCGCGATGTGAGCGCCGTCGGCAGGGCGCGCTCGGGCACGACGAACAGCAGCACCCCGGCCTGCGCCCAGGCGCCGACGAGCAGGCCGGCCGCGGTGAGCACGGCGAGCACCGCACACCGGGCGCGGGCGCGGACCGTCACCAGGTCGACGGCGAGGGCGATCTGGAGGGGCACGAGCGCGGTGGACAGCAGCCTGCCGCACGTGTAGTGGCCGCTGAACCAGCCGTAGGCCACGCCGGCCGCGCTGAGGAGGAACAGCAGCCACAGGGGGTCCAGCCGGTCACGCCGGGCCCGCAGCAGGAGCGAGGGGAGACCCAGGAGGGCCAGCCCGTACCAACCGGCCATGTGCTGGTAGACGGTGAAGTGGAAGGAGTCGAGCAGGCCACCCGTGCCGGCAAGCCGCAGGACGTTGTAGTAGGGCCACAGCAGGACGGCGGTCAGTGCTGTCGTCCCGCACACCGCCAGGCGCCCGAGCATGTGCCGGTCCAGGGCCCGCAGTCGGCCGGCGGCGAGCGCGACGATCCCGAGTACGGCTCCGACCGCCGTGATCGGATGCGAGAGCACCGTGAGGGCGAGCAGCAGCCCCAGACCCGCGTGCCCCCACAGGCCAAGGGGCGGACGCGTGGTCGCGGACCGGCCCAGGGCGCGCGCGGTCAGTGCCCAGACGTGGAAGGTCAGCCCCGCGGTGAAGATGGACGGGAAACTGATGTCCATGGCCAGGTTGAGCAACGACAGGTTCCCGGACCACAGGTAGAGCCCGGGCCCCCACAGGAGCAGCAGAGCGGGCAGAGCCAGTGCCGGCGCCCACGGTGAGGTGCTCAGCGTCCGTACGAAGGCTCGGACTCCGGTGAGCAGCAGCGCGGTGTTGACCAGGGCGCACAGCGGCAGGATTCCCGTCGCCCTGACGTCGGCCGCGCGTGCCGCCAGGGCCGCGGCCACCGTGTACGGCGAGTAGTAGGGGCTCGAGATCGGCAGGTCGATCAGGACACCGCCCGGGTGGAGCAGATTCACCCGCAGCCGTTCGATCGTCGCGGCGTGCTGGCCGAGGTCGTTGCCCCAGGGCACCTTGAAGCAGACGGGCAGGAGGATCGCGAGTACGACGGCCGACACGACCCCGTACGGTGCGACGCGCCGCCGGGTGCGGCCGGGGTGCGGCTGAGAGCCGCGGATCAGGGACCGGATGCCGCGCTGGCGGGGCGGGCTGGTGCGAGTGGGTTCGGTCTGGGTCATCGACGCTGGCGCTCGTCCTTTTCAGGTGTTCCGGCACAGGGCGGCTTCGGCGGCGTACGGGTCCGACGGAAAGCGGAACGACGTGCGCTGCCACGAGCCGGTCAGGTTGCGCCAGAAGCGCTCCGGCGACATGGGCTGCCGGACGGAGTCCTGCAGTTCGGCGAGCGGGCCGCAGCTCAGGGCGTGCCGGGCGGCCGCGACCGCGCCCCGGTCAACGCCGGGCGGCAGGGGGGTGCCGGGATCCGTGTAGTCGGCGATGATCCAGGCGTCGGGCAGACGCTTGTCGTGCCCGGCCTTGCCGATATGGGTCCGCTCCAGGTGGGCGGCCAGGGGGTACGCGAGCCCCTGCGGGTCGATCGAGAGACCGTCCAGCGGGACGACGAGACCGCTGTGGCCGAGCATCACGCGGGTGGCTGCCACCCGGGCGTGGAAGCGCTCGGAAAGCGGCAGCTCCAGATAGGTGCGGTTGAACGAGGTCTCGAGGACGAGAGTGGGCTCCGGACGGGCGGCGGCTCGCTCGACACGCGCCGTGAACGGTGTGCGGATCGCCCGGTGGTCGCGCTGCTCCGTGGGGTGCCGCACTCCCGTGAGGTGCTGGTATCCGGTGTGCTGATCGAAGATCTTGAAGTGGGACGACTGCCCGGGTGGGCGCCACAGCAGCAGACAGCACACCGCCCAGATCCCCAGGGCTCCGGCGACCCTCGTGGTCCGCCGGCCCGGTGGCAGTGCCCACAGCGGCAGCATCATCAGCAGAAGCCCGGGCAGCAGCATCCGGCCGTGCATGAAGTCACCGCCGACCCGCACGACGTACACCACACTGAGCGCGCCGGACACCGCGGGTGCGGACACCAGGAGCAGCAGGCGCCGCGACAGGACGCGCCGGGCGGGCAGGACCAGCACGGACAGCAGCAGTGCGGGGATCCACAGCTGGTACGGGAGGACGAAGTTGGCGGCGTAGACGAGGCCGCGCAGCCAGACGGCCTCGGAGGCCTCCTTGGCGAGCCCGGGCAGCGGTACGAGCACGCCGTAGTAGCCCGCGCGGAAGACCTCGTACGCCAGCGGGAGCGCCAAGGCCGCGGCCGCCTGGGCCAGCGCGCTGCGCACGCCCGGGCGCAGCAGCGCGTACCAGACGACCAGGAAGACACCGGTCACCAGGGCCAGATCGGGGCGCACCAGCGGACCGAGCCCGAACGCCGCGGCGGTGAGGGCCCGTCGGCGCCCCGAGGCCGCCCTGGACGCGCCGGTGACCATGAGCCACCAGCACCCGGCCGGCCAGAAGGTGATGAGGCCGGTCTCCAGACCCGATGTCGCGTAGTCCCATACGGCCGCCACGGGCAGGAGCACCAGCACACCGACCGGGACCAGGCGGGCCCCGCCGTGCAGCCTGCGGGCCGCATCGCCCGCCAGCAGCCAGCCCGCCACCGTGGTGACGAGGCCCAGAACGACCGCGAGCAGAGCGGGGTCGGTCCCGGTGACCAGTCCGCCGAGTGCCAGCAGCCACTGCCACAGCGTTCCGGTGGAGGTCTCCGCGCGTTCCCCGATGTTGTGGACGGGACCGTTTCCGGCCAGGATCTGCCGGACGGCGCGCGTGTAGATCAGGGCGTCGTCGCCCACCCAGCGGTGGCTGTATCCCAGAGCGAGCACGGCCGCCGCCGGGACCGTGATCACCAGGGTGTTCCACCAGCGCAGCCTTCGGGCGGCGGCGGGCGCGACCTCGGCCGGCGAGGACGTTCGCTGGGCGATCACGGATGCGGATCGTGTCCCGGCCGCGGCCGACGACTCGGCTACGGCCGACGACTTGGTCAGATCGGGCATGTCAGGGTTCCCGGGCAGGCACGACACGACTCAGTGCCGCACCGGTCCGGTGGGCGGCCGGGGCGGGAATGCGCTCGTGCAGCGGAACGACGGGCGGCAGGGCCTCGGCCGGCTCACCGAGCAGGACCCGGCGGACCACGCGCTCCGCGGCCCGCCCGTCGTCGAACTCGCAGAACCGCTCACGGAACGCGGCGCGCAGCCGCCCCGTCCGCTCGTCCTCCCACTCGCCGCTGAGGAAGACCCGCGTCAGCTCGTCCTGGGTGCGTGCCACGGCGCCCGGCGGCTCGGCGAGCAGATCGAAGTACACGCCGCGCGTCTCCCGGTAGACGTCCCAGTCGTCGGCGTACACCACGATCGGGCGGTCCAGGTTGGCGTAGTCGAACATGATCGACGAGTAGTCCGTGATCAGCGCGTCCGCGGCCAGGCACACCTCCTCGGGCGAGCGGTGCGCCGTGACGTCGATCAACGCGCCGGAGTGCTTGGCCTCTTCGAGGCCCGCGGTGCCCTCGTAGAAGTGGTGGGCGCGCAGGAGCACGACGAACTCGTCGCCGAGCGCGGCGCAGAACGCGGCGAGGTCCAGCTGCGCGGCGAAGTCCTTGCGGTAGTCGCGGTGGGTCGGCGCGTACAGCACGGCGATCCGGTCGTCGGGGACACCGAGGCGCCGCCGGATCGCGGCCACGTCCTCGGCCGTCGAGCTGTAGAACGCGTCGTTGCGCGGATAACCGACGTCGAGGCTCTCGTACGCACCCGGGTAGGCCCGCTCCCACACCTCGGTTGAGTGGCGGTTCGACGAGATGTTGAAGTCCCAGCGGTCCACGCGGTGCAGCAGCTTGCGGAAACTGCCGGAGGCCGCGGCCGCCGCCGGGAACTCCACCTGGTCCACGCCCATCCGCTTGAGCGGGGTGCCGTGCTGCGTCTGCACATGGACGGTGCCGGGCCGCTTGCGGACCGCCATCTCGAAGTTGACGTTGTTGAAGGTGTACTTGGCCGTGGCCATCACCTCCCAGTAGCGCGGACTGCCGATCACGACGCTCTCCACGCCCTCCGGCATCTGTGCCGCGTTGTCCTCTGCGACCAGGAAGACCGTCCGGATGTGCGGGGCCAGGCGGCGGGCCGCGGTGGCGATGGCGGCCGGGTTGCAGGTGTAGCCGCGGCCCCAGTACGAGGAGAAGACGGCGAGGTTCTCGTCGACCGGCCGCGTGAGGAACGCCTGATACGGATCGTCGTACCGCCGCCGGAGCCGCCGGATGCGGTCCCGGGCGGGCTGCACCGTGCTGTCCAGCCCCCGCTTCGTGCCGCGCAGTGCGCGGAACGCCACGTGCGAGCCGGACGCCAGCAGCGCGTGCTCCAGTCCGAGGTGCCCGCGGGGCCGCTCGTGGCCGACAGGGCGGTGCTGCCGGTAGAGCCGGCTCGCCCGCTTGAAGTACCGGCGCCTCAGGGCGGCGTCCGGCAGTCGCCACGGGGACGCCGCGGTACTCAGCACCTCCTGCGCCATCCCGTCGAAGAGCCTGCCGAGCAGCGGCGCGTACGGCTTGAGCTCCACGGCCTGCCGCATCACGGCGTCGAACCGGTCGAGCAGGTCCAGGTGGTGGGCGCCGGGCGCGCGGTTCCTGCTGCCCTGGCGGCGCAGCAGATGGCGTACGCAGACCCGGTCGAGCAGGGCGATCCGCTCGGCGTGCAGCGCGGCCGCCACGATCCACTCCATGTCGGTGAACATGCCGGGCGGGAAGACCAGTTCGTGCCCGGTCACGAAGGTGCGCCGGCAGGCGGCGCTCCAGGCGGGCACCAGCACATCGGGCAGGGCGGAGTGCTGCTCCACCGGCACGGCTCCGGCCGGCGCGCCCTTCCACAGCCGCTCGAGGGCCGGCCCCTTGCCGCCCGCGTACCAGTGCACCCGCTCGTGGTCGAAGAGCAGCAGATCGGGGTCGCCGGTCTCCTTCAGCCGGGCGTCGATGGCCGCCAGGGCGTCGGGTACGAGTGTGTCGTCGCCGTCGAGGAAGAGCAGGAACTCGCCCTCCGCGGCGGCGATTCCGGCGTTGCGGGCGCCCGCCAGGCCGTCGGCGGGCGGCGACTGGACCACCTTGATCCGCGGATCGGCGTCCGCGCGTGCGGCCACGATGGATCCGCACAGTCCTTCCGGGTCGCTGACGACGGCGATCAGCTCGATGTCGGCGAAGGCCTGGCCGAGCACCGAGTCGAGACAGCCGGGCAGGCGGCCCCCGGTCTCATGGGTGGGAACGACAACGCTGAAGCGGGACAAGTCACCCTCACTCGATCGGGATTCACGCAAATCGGGATTCACGCGGGGCCGGCGGTCAGAAGCACGGATGCCGACGGCTCCTGCCGCGGTCCGAAAGCCGTGGGGACCGCCGCCGGCTGCCGCCTCTCCAGGGGCACGACGGACGGCAGGCCCGCCGTCTCGCCGAGGAACACGTGCCGTACGACCCGCTCGGCGGCGCCCCCGTCGTCGTACGGGCAGAAGCGCTCGCGGAACGCGGCCCGCCGCTGGGCGGCATGCGGGCTGCGCCATTCGCCGGTCGCGAAGATGTCGATCAGCTCCTCCTCGCTGAACGCGATCGCGCCGGGGGAGAACCTCCGCAGGTCGAAGTAGGTGCCGCGGGCCGCCTCGTAGGCCTCCCAGTCGTCGGCGTACACCACGATCGGGCGGTCCAGGTTGGCGTAGTCGAACATCAGCGACGAATAGTCCGTCACGAGGACGTCGCTCGCCAAGCAGAGGGACTCGACGCTGGGGTGGTCCGAGACGTCGATCAGCCGGGACGAGCCCTCGGCCGCGAGCGGCGTGCCGTGGAGGTGGTGGGCGCGGGCGAGCACCGTGAAGCTGGGGCCGAGCGCATGCAGCATCCGGTCCAGATCGATCCGGGCGTGCTGGATGCGGCGGTAGTCCCGGTGGGTGGGGGCGTACAGGACCGCGACCGAGTCCCGGGGGATGCCGAGGGTCTCCCGCAGCCGGGCCACGTCTCTGCCCGTCGCCCGCTGGTAGACGTCGTTGCGCGGATAGCCGTACTCGAGCGTGGTGTACGCGGCGGGGTGGACGCGTTCCCAGACGAGCGTCGAGTGGCGGTTCGCGGACAGCACGTAGTCCCACTTGTCGCAGTTGGCGAGCATCCGCCGGACGTCCGTGTCGCCGACGGCCGCGGGCCGGTCAAGCAGGTCGAGGCCCATGTGCTTGAGCGGGGTGCCGTGCTGGGTCTGCAGGAAGACCTGGCCCCGGCGCTTGACCAGCCTGCGGTCGAAGTTGACGTTGTTCACCAGGTACTTGGAGCGGGCGAGCGCCGTCCAGTACGCGGCCGTGCCGGGCGTGAGGCGGCGCGCGGCCGTCGGAACCGTGTGGTGGTGCGCGGGGTCGGCGATCCAGGCGGTGCGGAGGCCGGGCACCAGTTCGCGGGCCTTCTCCTCGATCGCCGCCGGGTTGCAGCCGTAGCCGCGGCGGCCCCAGTAGGCGGAGAACACCGCGTCGTTCTCGCGCAGCGGAAGGCGCCGCTGGATGCCGTAGTGGACCTGGAGCGCGGCCCCCCTGACGGCCTGGTCTGCGGCCGAGGCGATGCGGCGGACGCGGCGCTGGAAGGCCCGTGCGGAGCAGACGGCCCGGTAGGTGCGGTGCGCCCCCATGCGGACCAGGGCGTGCCGGATCCTGGTGCGGGCGGGCGGAGTCGCACCCGGAACGCGGTAGCGGCGGCAGTACGTACGGGCCTGGCGCAGAAACGCGGCGCGGCTGCCGCGCGGCACCCGGCCCCGCGCCGTGAACACCGAGCTGAAGTGGTCGGTCATCCGGCGGAACACATGGGGCCGCCACTCGGCCAGTTCGGGATGCGCGTCCAGGTAGGCGAAGACCCGGTCGTACTGCTCGAAGATCTCGAAGTGCCTGCTCCCCGGGGTGCTGGTGATCGCGCCCTGCCTGCGCTGCCGGTAGTGCACGCACACCCGGTCGAGCACCGCGATCGACTCGGCGGTCAGCAGCACCGGGTAGGTCCAGGAGACGTCCTCGTAGTAGCCGGGCGCGAAGGCGAAGGCCCCGCGCTCCAGGAACTCACGGCGGTAGGCCTTGTTCCAGGCCACGTGCAGGACCCGCAGCAGTCCCGGCCGGTCCGCCAGGGTGCACACCGGGGGGCCCGCCTCGGTGAGCTGGGCCCTGGCGCTGTTGGGAACCGTCGTGCCGGTCCAGTACGTCCGCACGTAGTCGTAGACCAGGACGTCGGGACTGTCCGTGTCCTTGAGCCGGTCCGAGATCGCCTGCAGCGCGTCCTGCGCGAGCGAGTCGTCGCTGTCCAGGAAGACCACGTACTCGCCGGTGGCACGCTCGAGACCGGCGTTGCGGGCCGGACCCAGGCCGACGTTCTCCGGCAGATGGACCACGGTGACGCGCGGGTCGCGGACCGCGAACTCGTCGACGATGGCACCGCTCCCGTCGGGTGAGCAGTCGTCGACGGCGATCAGCTCGAAGTCCGTGAAGGACTGGCCCAGTACGGACTCGAGGCAGGCGTGCAGGTAGGCCTGCACCTTGTACACGGGGACGATCACACTGAACCGAGGCAAAGCGCATCCATGGGTCGTCAGCGGCATATTGCCCGGAAACGAGTGCTGGGATGAGCGGTTACGAGGATGTGGCGTATGGAGGAGTCCGAATTGAGTACGGAGGGGCGCGCCTCACCGCGCGCCCCTCGCAACCATCCGCACCGTCAGCTACTTGACAACTCCCGCCTACGGGGCGTACTCCACGCGCTTCGGTGAGGCGGCCGAAGGCGCCGTCCGGGACGCCTGGGGCGGGACGACGGGCCCCGCAGCACGGCGCAGCGCGGGGATGAGCGACAGGCAGAGCACGCCGACGACCATGGGTGGCGCCATATAGCGGAAGGTCGGCGAGGGGATTGCCGCGAGTACGGTGAGCTGCACGCCGAGGGTGACGCCTGCCAGGGCGAGCAGGGGACGGCAGTTGCGGGCCCGGGCGAGGCGGGCGACGAGCACATAGGTGGCGTAGCACCAGATCGCGCCGCGCAGGAGGATCCACTCCAGCTGGGGGATGCGCGAGGCGGCATACCCGAAGTCGGCAGCGTGCTTGAGGGTGTAGGACAGGGGCTTGGGCTGTGCAGCCTGCCGGTACGGGCTCTTCTTCAGCTCCGGGTACCACCTGTAGAACGTCGGGTTCACCCAGTTGATGGTGTTCCACGTCCTGCCGCTCTGATCCTTCGGCCCGGGGAAGACGGCCCAGGCGAGGTGCCCGCGGCACAGTCGTGCGCCCAGCACCGTCTGGGGGGCCTTGCGCAGGGTGCGCCACCACAACTGCATGAGCGGGTCGGTGAGCCGGTCGGCGACGTCCCTGTGCAGTTTCTGGTACAGCGGGTCGGAGGCATAGCAAATCGTTCCCGCCTTGCGCCAGTTCGACAGTGATGTCACCTGGGCCATCAGTCGCAGATCATCCCGGGTGAACAGGCCCGGTGCCTGCGCATAGGTCACCGCCACGTCGGCGTAGTGCGTGTTGTAGACGAGCGTCTTGGGTGCCGGCTGGATGCCGACCGCCGGATAGACCGCGAGCATCAGCGTCAGTGTGAGGGCCGTGGTGGCGGTGACCAGTGCGGTGATCAGGCGCCGGGCCCCGGGCAACGCCAGAAACAGGCTGAGCGCGGCGATCACGGAAATGGGGAAGCCGTTGTTGCGGAAGAGGCCGATTCCAAGGAACGCGACGCACAGCAGGATGAGTTCGGAGCGTTGCAGACGGCCGTTCCAGCTCCCCTGCAACCGCCTGCCCACCAGTCGTGCCGTCACGGCGAAGGTCAGCACCACACAGATCGTGAACGGCACATCCTTCCCCACGTAGACGATGAACGGCCCGAGCGGCGGAATCAGGGTGCAGGCCACCGCGGCCGGTGCGCTCCACCGCCCGCGTACGCCGATCGCGCGCAGGCTCGCGCACGTATAGCCGAGCGCCGCGGACATCGCGATCGTCTGCAGCAGCGTCAGCGCCGCAAAGCCCCCCGTTGTGTTGAGGGTCAGCCAGACCAGGCAGTTGTAGAGGATCGAGTGATTGGCGATCCAGTGGTCGGTGGCGACCTGCCAGGCGAAGACGAGGGAGTCATAGTTGATCATGCCTGGGTAGAAGGCAGCCCACCACAGCAGGTAGCAGGCCTGGCAGGCAGCGAAGACGGCGAGCGGCAAACGCAGCGCCGGGGGTACACGCGACCACAGGGCCTGGGCCTTCGCGACCGCCGCCACCCGGGCGGCGGGCGAGGGGCGGGGCGGGGTGTCTGACATGGCGGAGATCTCCTGGCATGGGACTGGAGAAGCGAGCGGAGGCGGAATGTATCCGCAGCAATAACCGAAAAAGGGGAATATTGGTGGCGGACCATTCGAATGGCCTTATAGGAGGGTGACTTGGCTGCGTGCACGGCTGAGGGGCGCGCCTCACAGCGCGCCCCTCGCAACCATCCGGCCCTTGTGCTACTTGACTGCGCCCGCCATGACCCCCGACACGAACTGCTTCTGGAACGCGAAGAACACCGCCAGCGGGATCACCATCGAGATGAAGGCGCCGGGCGCCAGTACGTCGATGTTGTTACCGAACTGCCGTACCTGTGTCTGCAGAGCGACCGTGATCGGCTGACTGCCCGAGTCGGCGAAGATCAGCGCGACCAGCATGTCGTTCCACACCCACAGGAACTGGAAGATGCCGAGCGAGGCGATCGCGGGGCCGCCGAGCGGCATCACGACGCGTACGAACAGCCGGAGCTCACCCGCGCCGTCCAGACGCGCGGCCTCCAGCAGCTCCCTTGGGATCTCCGCGAAGAAGTTCCGCAGCAGGAACACGGCGAACGGCAGCCCGAACCCCACATGGAAGAGGATCACGCCGATGATCGAGCCGAAGATACCGATGCCGCCGAAGAGCTTGGCGATCGGCAGCAGCGCGACCTGGACCGGCACCACCAGCAGGCCCACGACAAGCAGGAACCACCAGTCCCTGCCCGGGAACTCCATCCAGGCGAAGGCATAGCCCGCGAGCGAGCCGATCACCACGACCAGCAGGGTCGCCGGGACGGTGATCCAGATGGTGTTGAGCAGCGAGCCCGTGATCGTGTCGTTCTCCAGCAGCCGCTGGTAGCTGTCGAAGGTGATCTGGGACGGCTGCGAGAGCACCTTCCACCAGCCGCTGCTGCTCATGTCCGCCGGGGTGCGCAGCGAGGACAGCAGCAGCCCGATGGTCGGTACGAGCCAGAAGAGACCGACCACGATCAGGAACACACGGACGAAGCCACCGCTCAGGACTTCCGCGATCCGCGAACCGAACGACCGCCGCGCCTTCACGGCGTCTGCCGAGCTCATCGCCGCACCTCCCGTCGCAGCCGCCGAATGTTGAACAACATCACTGGTACGACGAGCAGCAGCAGGAACACCGCGATGGCGCTCGCGATGCCGGGCTGGTCGTCGCTGAACGCCGAGCGGTACAGCTGCAGCGCAAGCACGTTCGCCTCGTCCTGCGACGAGCCCGGCGGAATGATGAAGACCAGGTCGAAGATCTTCAGGACGTTGATCATCAGTGTGACGAGGACGACCGCGAGTACGGGAGCGAGCAGCGGCACCGTGATCCGGCGGAACACCTGCCATTCGGTGGCGCCGTCGACCCGCGCCGCCTCGAGGAGTTCGCGCGGAACTCCGGCCAGGCCCGCCGCGATCAGGACCATCGCGAACCCGGCCCACATCCAGATGTACGAGCTGATGACCGCCGGTGTGATCAGGCTCGGACCTAGCCAGTCGACCCCGTTGTACGGCTCCCGGAAATTCGAGGCCGGGAGGCGGAGTTGCGCCCCGTCGGACTTCGACGACAGCGTGAACGTGCCGTCGGCCGCGGCCCGCGTCGAGTCCACCACCTTCCCGTCCTTGACCGCCTCGATCCTCATACCGGGATAGCCCAGCTCCGAGGCGTCGACGCCGTTGCGCTCACCGACGCCCTTGCCGCGCGTGAAGTCCTGCCAGGTGGTGCCGGTGACCTTGCCCGGTTCGGCGGGCGCGGCCTTCGCCGGCTTGGCGCCGTCGGGCATCTGGTCGGGCGCCACACCGACCATCGGCAGCACCACCGGCTCACCGGCCCGTACCGGCTCCTTCGTGATGAACGCCCCGCCGCCCGCGGCCTTCAGGGGCGAATCCTGGCCGGGATGCGCCTTGGGGAACGCGGACGACTCGGCGAAGGTGTCGTGCACCCCCACCCACACGGCGTTGGCGAAGCCGCGGTCCGGATCCTGCTCGTACACCAGCCGGAAGATGATCCCGGCCGCGAGCATCGAGATCGCCATCGGCATGAAGACGACCAGCTTGAACGCCGTGCCCCAGCGCACGCGTTCGGTGAGCACCGCGAAGATCAGACCGAGCGCCGTCGCGACGGCCGGGGCCACCACCACCCAGATCGCGTTGTTCTTGATGGCGGTGAGGATGCTGTCGTCGGTGAACAGCTCCTTGTAGTTGTCGAAGCCGACGAAACCGCTGCCGGACTGGTCGAAGAAGCTGCGGACCAGCGAGTACCCGATCGGGTAGACCACGAGCGCACCGAGCAGCAGCAGCGCGGGCAGCAGAAAGAGTGCCGCCACCGTCCTGCGCGTGCCCGTCACGCTCTTACGACTCCGGGGTGCGGGAGGCGGCGGCGACTTGGCCGCGCCTCCCGCCGTCGACGACGTCATCGCCGGGTCAGTCCCCGTACGCCTTGGCCGCGTCCGCCTCCAGCGTGGCCTGCGTGCCCGCCACGTCCTTCGGGTTCTTCAGGAAGTCCTGCAGCGCCTTCCACTCGCCCGCGCCGGGCGTGCCGCCGAACGCCTGCGGGGCCTGGTCCGACATGTCGAAGCGGAAGTCGTCACCCGCGTCGATCAGCGCCTTGGCCATGTCCCGCTGCACGTCGTTCGGGTACGAGGCCAGGTCGACGCTCTTGTTCGGCGAGAGGTAACCGCCCTCCTTCGCCCAGATCGTCGCCGCGTCGGGCGAGGCGAGGAAGGTCAGCAGCGCCTGTCCGGCCTTGGAGTCCTTCAGCAGTACGGCCGCGTCGCCACCGCTGACGACGGGCGCCTGGTCGCCGACGGCCGGGAACGGGAACACCTTGGCGTCCTTCCCGATCTCCGCCTTCGCCTGCGTGATGTTGATGCCGGCGAAGTCGCCCTCGAAGACCATCCCGGCCTTCGGCTGGTCGCCGCCGGTGAACGTCTGCTGGACGGAGGTCGGGAAGTCGGTCTGCAGCGCGCCGTCCGCGCCTCCCGCGATGTAGTCCTTCTTGCCGAAGAGCTGCCCGAGCGTGGTCAGCGCGTCCTTCACGGACGGGTCCGTCCACTTGATCTTGTGCTGGGCCAGCTGGTCGTACTTCTCCGGCCCGGCCTGCGAGAGGTAGATGTTCTCGAACCAGTCGGTGAGCGTCCATCCGTCGGCGCCGCCGACCGAGACGGGCGTGACCCCGGAGTCGTAGATCGTCTGCGCGGTGTCCAGGAACTCCTTCCAGGTCTTCGGCTCCGTCGCGCCCGCGTTGTCGAAGACCGTGGTGTTGTACCAGATCAGGGACTTGTTGGCGGCCTTGAAGTACACGCCGTACTGCGTGCCGTCGACCTTGCCGAGGTCCTGCCAGCCCTTTGAGTAGTTCTTCGCCAGCTGCTCCTGGGCGTCCTTGCCCACCGGCTTCGCCCACTTCTTGTCGACGGCCTGCTTGATGGCGCCGACCTGCGGAAGCATCGCCACGTCCGGCGGCTCGCCGCCCGCGATCTTCGAACCGAGGAAGTTGATGATCGGGTCCTGCGCGGGCACGAACGTCACCTTCGCGCCCGTGCGCTTCTCGAACTCGGCGAGAACCTTCTTGAAGTTGGCCTGTTCCGGCCCGGTCCATACGGCGGAGACCTCGAGGCTCTCGCCGTTCAGCTTGGGGAGCGTGACGGTGCTGCCGGTCTCCTTGGTGCCGCTACCCGTGCCCTTCTTGTCCTTGCCGCCATCGCCGCCGCACGCGGTGAGGGTGAGCGCGAGCGCGCCCGCGAGGACGGCTGCGGCGGTCTTTGCGGCCCTGTTTGTCGTATGTGTACGGTGCGTCTTTCGCTGACGAAGAGTGCTGTGCATCACTGCCCCGTTCTCTTCCCTCGCGCCATCGCGAGTGCTTGCGAGACCTGTCCCGTGCGCTCTGTCTACGCCCGGCCGCTCAGGCCCGGCAAGAGCGCCTGCGCTGTCCAGCGGGTGATCGTGACGGGGTCGTGATCTCGACGCGAGACGTGACGGGGGAGGCGCCCTTAGAGCAGTGAGGGCACCTCGACGGCTTCCACGGAGCGCGCGGCGCGCTCGAGGGCACTGGCCAGCAACGCCAGGTCCGTCGGCCCGTTCCCCAGCTCCCGCACCGGCCGCCGGGCCGGCGGATCCCCCATCCGCTCCCAGTCCAGCGCCACGACCGTGGGCCGCAGCGTCCCCGTCCGGGGAATGCGCCCGGTGACCCGCCCCGCCTGGAACGGTGTCGCCCGCCCCTCGGCGGTCCGCAGGGCCCCGCGCCCCGGCGCCGGATCCTCGGCTCCGCCCGACGGCGCGTCCAGCACGATCCGCAGCGTCGCCGACCGCCCGAGCTCGGTCTCCGCCGGGCGCCCCGTGCTCCCGGTGGCCGCCACGAGATGGACGCCGAGCCGCTCGCCGTCCCGTGCGACGGCCTCCAGTGCGCGTACGACCGAGCCGGCCGCGGGACGTCCCGGCGACCCGAGGGCCGGGGACAGCAGCGCGTCGACGTCGTCCACGATGACGACGAGCCGGGGCAGCGGCGGCCCGGGATCCGGACGCTCCCGTCGCCCTGCCGGGCGCAGCCGCAGCGTCGAGCTCGGCGGAGTGTCCAGATCGCCGGACGCCTGCGAGGCCGCTTGCGGACCAGGCGTCTGCGCACCGGGTGTCTGCGTACAGGAGGCTTGGTCGCCGTGCGTCTCCGTGCCGGGCACCTGCGCACCGAGTGGCACGGACGAGGGCTGCGCGGACGTCCCGGAGGGTGCCGACGTCCCGGAGAACGCGGATGACGCCTGCGGCGCGAACGGCGCTCCCGCCGTCGCCCGCGGCGCGGCAGAGGCCTCCGACCGCCCGGGAGCCCGGGCCCCCGCGGCCGACCGCTGCGCGACCATCCGGCCGGACACCTCGCGCTGCGTGTGCCAGTCGGTGAAGCCGAGCCGTCCCAGCAGCTCGGCGCGCCGCTTCAGCTCGGCGGTCAGCGACTGGGCGAACTCCCGCATCCGGACGGGATCGTTGGCCGTCAGATAGGTCGTGACGTGCGGCAGGTCCGTACAGACCCGCAGCCCGTCGCCGCGCCCGGCGGCCCCCGTACCGCTGCCGCCCGACGTGGCGGGCCCGCCACGGCCCGCACCGGCGTCGCGGCCGTCGATCAGGACGAGGCCGAGCCGGTCGGGTCGATCCGCGGCGGCCAGCGATGCGGCCACCGAGCGCAGCAGCTCCGTCCTGCCGCTGCTCGGCGGGCCGTCGATCAGCATGTGCGGGCCCTCGGCCGCGAGGTCCACGCACACCGGGCCGCGCGGCCCGGCGCCCAGCACCGCCCAGGCACGGCCGCCGAGGGCCTCCGGGCTGTCGCCCGCGGCCGCCCAACGCGCCATGAGCGAGGCCGGGGTGGCCCGCGCGAGCCCCAACTCGTCCAGCAGGCGGGCCGCTTGGGGCAGAGGGGCGGACACGCGCGCGTGCCGCTCGCCGGGTGCGCCGTCCATCCGCAACGGCGCCAACGCGCGTGCGAACCGCTCGATCCAGGCCGCCGACACCGCGTCGACCGCGGCCACCGTGCCGTGCCCGGCGATCTCTCCCCGGACCGTGCGCAGCAGCCGCAGAGCCGTGGCCACGTCGCCGCTCAGCAGGGCGGCGGCCCCGCACGCGCGGAAGGCCGGGGATTCGGCACAGGCAGCTTCGTACGTCTCGGCCAGCGGCGAGGCGGGCGAGGCGGCCGGGGTCTCGGCGAGGCACACGACGTGGATCCCCGCGGCGGCGCCCTGTTCGGCGAGCCGGGTCACGGCCTCCCGCAGGCCCGCGGAACCCGGGTCCCCGTCGACCACGACCACCGTGTACGGCCCGGGACGTGCACCGTCACCGGCCCAAGCAGGGCCGTCTGCCGCGGCGCCCCGGCCCGCGTCCGCTCGCCCGGCGCCGTCGCCCGGCCCGCCCACGGACACGCCCTCGACCCCGCGGTGGCTTTGTCCGTCCGCGCGGTCGCTCTGTCCGCGCCCGTCGGTGCGTGGAGTTCGCCCGTCCGAGTGGGCGGCGTGCCCGTACCCCCGGTGGGCCTGCTCGTCGGTGTCGTGCCCGTATGCCCGCCGTCCGCGTCCGTCGCGGTCACCGTGCCCGTCGTGGGCGTCGTATCCGTGATCACGCATGGCCCGCCGGCCGTCCGTCTCGGTGCCGGGTGCGCCCGATGGGACCTGGCCCGGGCGTTCACCCTCGCCGGCGCGGGACTCACTACCGCCTGGCCAGCCGGGATTCTCCCTCCCGGTGGCCCAAGACGGCGTGCCCTGGCGCGCACGGTGGCCCGCACCGAGCGGATGCGCCGGCCTCTGTTCGCGCAGGTGATCGTCCAGGCGCCGGATGAGTTCGTCCGTACGGGCGGCGGCCTGTTCGCGGTCATAGGCGAGGAGCAGACGGCAGTCCTGGCCGTGGCCGGGACGCAAGTGGGGGAGCCAGCCCAGCCAGGACCACTCGGCGGTGCGCTCCTGCACGGGGCGCGCCCGGTCCGTGCTGATCAGCACGATCTCGAGCACCTCGGGCGAATGCAACGCGGCGAGCTGCGCGATCACGGAACGGGCGAGCCCGGCCAGCCGCTCACGCGGGCCCGCCAGGCCGAGCGCGCCGGACTCCCGCAACCCGACGGTCACGGGCACCACGGGCAGCAGGCCGGGACCACCCGGAGTGGGCCGGTCTGCGGTGCCGAGCCGCACCACCAGCGCCTCCGGGTGGTCCGTCTCGCGCTCCCAGAGCCGCGGCCCGGGGCCGAGGGCCGTGAGCAGCAGCGCCGCCGGGTCGGGCCAGGGCTCGGGTGCCGTGGAGCCCACGGGTGTCCGCTCCTGCCGCGACGTCTCGCCCGCGCGGCCCGAGGCGGCCCTGCCGTGGTCGTCCCGGCCGCGCCCCAGCCGCCGGGCCCAGGCCGTGAAGCCTCCGCGCCGGCGCAAGCTCCGCGGCACCGTCGTACCGCGGGTGGGGGTGCCCATACGTGTGCGGTCGTCGGGCAGCCGGCCCTGCTCGGGCACGACGGGCAGCACCTCAGCGCCATCCGTATCCGTGCCCCCGCCGATGCTTCCTTCCGGGCCGAGGACGCCACCTCGCCCGGCCCCCGCGTCCTTACGGTCGCTCATGGCCGCGCTCGGCGGGTATGCGTTCGCCCCGCGGTCGCCAAATGCCGCGTCTGCCTGGTGAGCGCCGAACCCGGAGCCCGCGCCCGACGAGTCCGACCTGCCTTCGCTGGGCTCGCTCACCCCCGGATCTCGCGTATACGCGTCGTGCCCGCCTGCGCTCGGCCAGCCTGAACTGCGGTGGCCCCTCTCCGATCCGTCCGGCGCCCCCCGTTCGTACGCGCCACTCCAGGCTCCGGCCGATCCCTCTCCGTACGTGGCCTGCCCGCCGTCCCTCGCCCCCGTATCCCGGTACCGCGTCCCCGCTCCGTACGCATGGTGCGTCTCGCCCGACGGGTCCGGCTCGACCCGGCCCGCGGCAGGAGCCTGTGCCGGATGACCGTCGGCCACGCGCGCGTGGGCCGCGTCGGGATCGCCGCCCCCCGGCGCCGTCCCGGCGGCGGGCCGCACGCGCAGATGGCCCTCGCCGTCCGGCGTCGTCGGCAGCGCGGCTGTCGCATCCCCCATCGGTGCCAGGCGTAGGGCGGATTCGCCCAGGCGCAGCAGCGCACCGGGCTGGAGGCGGACAGGGCGGTCGCCTATCGGCGTGCCGTTCACCGTCGTGCCGTTCGTGGAACCCAGATCCGTGACGGACACCCCGCCGTCCGCGGCGACCGTCACGGCGCAGTGCAGCCGCGACACGTCCGGGTCGTCCAGCGGGACGTCGGCGTCCGCGGAGCGGCCGATGCCGATCCGCCCGCCGTGCAGCAGATGGACGCCGCCCGCGTCGGGCCCGGCGACGACGTGCAACTGGGCCGTGGCGCCCTCGAACTCGGGGCCGGGATCGGCGGGAGCGCCCAGCGCGAGCACGGCACCGTCGACCAGCGGCGGCTCGCCCAGCGTGCAGCGCTGCGCGTCGAGCCGCTCCGCGCCCGCGTACAGCACCGCGGGACCGTCGCCGCCCGCGACCGCCGCCGCCAGGCCCGAGGCCACCGCGGCGAGCGCGGTCCCGGCCGGTGCGGTGACCAGCACGTCGCACGCGGCCGCGCGGGCCGTCGGATCGGGTCGCGGCCCCAGGACGGTCAGCCGGATCTGCATCGCCGTCAGCAGTCCCTTCTGCGGGCACCCGGCACGGGGTTGCGCTGTGATTCCCCCCACCGCACACGGGCACGTCGGCCAGTACTGGAGGCATCCTCGCACCTGCCACCGACAACACGCCCGGCGACCACCCGTAAGTGATCTTGATTGGTCGGCTCTGCCCGCAAAAGTACCCGCCCTGTGCGCGACCGCTGTTCGCTTGGGATCGTCCGCCGACGCGATACCGACGTGATATCGACGTGAAACCGGCAACCGACACCCCCAGCGGCGCGTCTTTCCCGACCACGAACGGAAGCGTTTCAGGGCGTTTCAGGGAGGATCACACAGGAAGTCGACAGGCCGGAGATCCGCCCGCTCCCACTACAGTGGGTCGGAACGTCAGGACCGCCACGGCAGCCGGGACCACCGGGTCACGGGGTCCACGTGGTACGGCGGCTCCGCATGGAACTGCCGGGAACCGCTGACGGGCGCTGACAACCGCCGAGCCCCGGGAAGCCGTCAGGGCGGCCGGACAGGCAGGCACAGACCAGCAGAGTAAGCGGAAGAAGCACAACCCAGCACAAGCAGTCAGCAGCAAGCACACCAGTGCGAGCAACAGACCAGCCAGGGCAAGAAGCAAGCAGGGAGCGCATGACGTGCGGCCGGTAGGCAGCAAGTACCTGCTCGAGGAGCCGCTCGGACGCGGCGCCACGGGCACCGTCTGGCGAGCCCGCCAGCGGGAGACCGCGGGCGCAGAAGCGGCCGTGCCGGGCCAGCCCGGCGAGACTGTGGCGATCAAGGTCCTCAAGGAGGAGCTCGCCAACGACGCGGACGTCGTGATGCGCTTCCTGCGTGAGCGCTCCGTACTCCTGCGGCTCACGCACCCCAACATCGTGCGGGTGCGCGACCTCGTCGTCGAGGGCGATCTGCTCGCGCTGGTCATGGACCTGGTCGACGGCCCTGACCTGCACCGCTATCTGCGCGAGAACGGGCCGTTCAGCCCCGTCGCCGCCGCCCTGCTGACCGCGCAGGTCGCCGACGCGCTGGCCGCGAGCCACGCCGACGGCGTCGTGCACCGCGACCTCAAGCCCGCCAACGTCCTGCTGAAGCAGGAGGCCGGGCAGATGCACCCGATGCTGACCGACTTCGGCATCGCGCGCCTCGCGGACTCGCCGGGCCTGACCCGCACGCACGAGTTCGTCGGCACGCCCGCGTACGTCGCGCCGGAGTCCGCCGAGGGCCGCCCGCAGACCTCCGCCGTCGACGTCTACGGCGCGGGGATCATGCTGTACGAGCTGGTCACCGGCCGTCCGCCGTTCGCCGGCAGTTCGGCCCTCGAGGTGCTCCACCAGCACCTCAGCGCGGAGCCGCGCCGCCCGTCCACGGTGCCCGACCCCCTGTGGACGGTCATAGAGCGCTGCCTGCGCAAGAACCCGGACGAACGCCCCAGCGCCGAGAACCTCGCGCGCGGACTGCGCGTCGTCGCCGAGGGTGTGGGCGTGCACGCGAACGCCGCGCAGATCGCGGCCGCGGAGGGTGTCGGCGCCCTGCTCGTGCCGGACCCGTCCCCCGCCACGGTCCCCGGCATCCCCGGCGCCGCCGACCCCACGCAGGTGCTGCCCAACAACGCGGCGGCGAACGCGGGTGCGTACGACCCGAACGCCGCGACCAGTGTCATGCCGCACACCGCCGGTTCCGGTGCCGCCGACCCGACCGCGGTCATGCCGCCGATGCCGCAGAACCGGCCCGGCGCGCAGCACCCGTCCGGCGGAGCGCCCGAGGAACCGCACCCCTGGCAGAGCCAGCTGCGCGCGGCCCGCGACCGCAACGAACAGACGCAGATCCAGTACCTGGACCCGAACCAGGACCCCCTGCGGCGCCGGCCCCAGCGCCAGGTCGCCCGCCCGCAGCCGAGCCCCCAGCAGCAGCGGCCGCAACAGCGTCCGCAGCCCCAGCCCTACGCGCCCCAGCAACAGCAGCCGCAGCGGTACGCCCCCGCGCCCGCACCCCAGCCGCAGCCGCAGCGCTACGCCGAGCCGCCGCGGCAGGCGCCCCCACAGCGCGAGCCCCGGCAACCGAGGCAGCGCAGCGCCAACCCGATGAGGATCCCGGGCCTCGGCTGCCTCAAGGGGTGCCTCTTCACGATCATCATCCTGTTCGTGGCGGGCTGGCTCATCTGGGAGCTGAGCCCCCTCCAGGAGTGGATCGGCACGACCAAGGGCTACTGGCAGCAGCTTACGGACTGGTTCAACACGGTCACGGACTGGTTCGGGGAACTCGGCGGCGGATCGGGATCCGGCACCGGCTCCGGGCTGGGGCAGTAGCGCCCGCAGACGCCGTTCGGGCGCGTGGCTCTGGGGATTTGTCGACATCTGCAGGGTGATTTCCTCCTCGGAAGTGAAGGTTGGCTCCGCGGCCGCGTAGTTTTATCGGCTGAGGCCGGGCCAGGGGGCCGCGGTGGCAGCCGCTGATGCGCCCGGCCCGGGAGAGCACAGTGTCGCCAACACGCGTCCGTAGGAGCAGTCTTGGCACGGAAGATCGGCAGCCGGTACACCGCACACCAGGTCCTGGGGCGCGGCAGCGCCGGCACGGTGTGGCTGGGCGAGGGCCCCGAGGGGCCCGTCGCCATCAAGCTGCTGCGTGAGGACCTCGCGTCCGACCAGGAGCTCGTCGGACGCTTCGTCCAGGAGCGCACCGCGCTGCTCGGCCTGGACCACCCGCGCGTGGTCGGCGTGCGCGACCTGGTCGTCGACGGCAACGACCTCGCGCTGGTCATGGATCTCGTACGCGGTACGGATCTGCGGACCCGGCTCGAGCGCGAGCGCCGACTCGCCCCCGAGGCCGCGGTCGCCATCGTCGCCGACGTGGCGGACGGACTCGCGGCCGCCCATGCCGCCGGCGTCGTGCACCGCGACGTGAAGCCGGAGAACGTCCTCCTGGACATGCAGGGGCCGCTCGGTCCCGGCGGCGCGCATCCCGCGCTGCTCACCGACTTCGGTGTGGCCAAGCTCATCGACACGCCCCGGCGCACCCGTGCCACGAAGATCATCGGCACCCCCGACTACCTCGCGCCGGAGATCATCGAGGGCCTGCCGCCGACCGCCTCCGTGGACATCTACGCGCTGGCCACCGTCCTGTACGAGCTGCTGGCGGGGTTCACGCCCTTCGGAGGCGGACATCCGGGGGCGGTGCTGCGGCGGCACGTCACCGAGTCGGTCGTCCCGCTGCCGGGCATCCCGGACGAGCTGTGGCAGCTGCTCGTGCAGTGCCTGGCCAAGGCCCCCGCCTCGCGGCTGCGGGCCTCCGAGCTCGGGGCGCGGCTCCGGCAGCAGCTGCCGCTGCTCGCGGGGATGCCGCCGCTGGACGTGGATGAGCCGGACGAGGAGCCGGGGGACGACGCCGGCGCCGGCGCGTCGGCGGGGTCGGCCGGGCCTGCGTACGACGATCCGGCGCCGCCCCCGGCCCGTGGGGGCGCCCGGCGGGGCGCCGTGCCGCTGGTGCGGGGGGCTGCGCCCGACTCGAACCGGGACACGCATACGAGCATGCGGGTTCCGGCACCCGACGAGCTCGCCGGAGGGGCGCGGGGGACGGCGCGGGCTCCGCGGGCGGCGGGGGTACCGCGGCCCGGGTCCGCCCGGCACCGGGCCGCTGCGCGGCGGCGGCGGATCACCCTCGGGGTTGCCGGGGTGGTGCTGGCGGCCGTTGTGGGGGTCGGGACGTGGCTGGCCACGTCGGGGGGCGACGCGGACGCGACGCCCCAGGACACGAAGCACTCGGCGCCTGCCAGCCCGTGACGGGCCCGTCAGGGCCCTGACGGTGACGGGCCCTGACGCCCCCGTGCGGGCGCCTCCCGGCCGGTGGGTGCTTGCGCCACCTGCCGGTGGGTGGGTCGGGGCGTACGCGGCTACCGGCCGGTGGCCGGTTCCCGCTTGTGGCGGGCACGGGGGCGCGCGGTTCCGCCGCCACCGTTGTGGGCAGGCGTTCCGCAGGGCTGAGGGCACCTCCCACGCCTTAAGGCAGTGGGGAGGGTGGACGCAACCCACGACGGCGGGTAACCCTGCGTATGTGGTGCACCACGCAGTGGGTGGGCGCACACGGACGGCGGCTACCGGGCGTACGACGTGCACCACGCAATGGTTACGCGCACCCCCCAGAGGGGGGAAGCGAAGGTTGCGCCAGCCGTTAGGCTGGAGAGCGTGGCAGTCGTCGATGTATCCGAAGAGCTCAAGTCCCTCTCCTCGACCATGGAGTCGATCGAGGCCGTCCTGGACCTCGACAAGCTGAGGGCAGACATCGCCGTGCTCGAGGAGCAGGCGGCCGCGCCGTCCCTGTGGGACAACCCCGACGAGGCGCAGAAGATCACCAGCCGGCTCTCCCACCTGCAGGCCGAGGTCCGCAAGGCGGAGGCCCTGCGCGGGCGGATCGACGACCTCGGTGTGCTCTTCGAGCTCGCCGAGGCGGAGGACGATCCCGAGACCCGCGCGGAGGCAGAGCAGGAGCTCGCCGACGTCCGGAGGGCACTGGACGAGATGGAGGTCCGGACGCTCCTCTCGGGTGAGTACGACGCGCGTGAGGCGCTCGTGAACATCCGCGCGGAGGCCGGTGGCGTCGACGCCGCCGACTTCGCCGAGAAGCTGCAGCGCATGTATCTGCGCTGGGCCGAGCAGAAGGGCTACAAGACCGAGGTCTACGAGACGTCGTACGCGGAAGAGGCCGGCATCAAGTCGACCACCTTCGCCGTCCAGGTGCCCTACGCCTACGGAACGCTCTCCGTGGAGCAGGGCACCCACCGCCTCGTGCGCATCTCGCCCTTCGACAACCAGGGCCGCCGCCAGACGTCCTTCGCCGGTGTCGAGGTGCTGCCCGTCGTCGAGCAGACCGACCACATCGAGATCGACGAGTCCGAGCTGCGCGTCGACGTCTACCGTTCCTCGGGCCCCGGCGGTCAGGGCGTGAACACGACGGACTCCGCAGTCCGCCTCACCCACATCCCCACCGGCATCGTCGTCTCCTGCCAGAACGAGCGCTCGCAGATCCAGAACAAGGCCACGGCCATGAACGTCCTGCAGGCGAAGCTGCTCGAGCGGCGCCGCCAGGAGGAGCAGGCCAAGATGGACGCCCTCAAGGGCGACGGCGGCAATTCCTGGGGCAACCAGATGCGTTCGTACGTCCTCCACCCGTACCAGATGGTCAAGGACCTGCGGACGGACTACGAGGTCGGAAATCCCGAGGCCGTCTTCAACGGCGAAATCGAGGGCTTCCTCGAGGCCGGAATTCGCTGGCGCAAGCAGCAGGAGAAATAACCTGCCGGTTTGTCGACAAGGCAACTGCCGCTCAGTGAGCGGCAGTTGCCTTTTGCGTACCGCAATGTCTGCCTTTTACATCACACTCACATGTCCTTACGGCGGTCAAGTACCCCCATTTCCGGCATCGCGTGCGCAACGACCTTGACGTTGCTGTGAAAACTGGGAAGGCTAACGCGCGGCATGCGTATCTCTGGGGCGCGTGTGAACGGGGGGCCTGCTCAAAGGAGTTGCCCCGCCGCTGCCCTGGGCGCTGCTCCATTGACGATGAGCTACTGGGGGTAGCAGGCAGATGACCAAGAAGACGCGGATCCGCGTGGCGCGGATAGCAGCCGGTGCGGTGATCGCCGCCGGTGCTTCGCTGACCGCCGCCGGTGCCGCTTCGGCCCTCGACGTCGGTGTCGACCTGGGTGTCGTGGGCGTGGACGCCAAGGCCGACGAGAGCGGCGTCGGTGTCGACGTGAACGTGCCGGCCGCCGACGGGCCGGAGGACCCGGCGCCGTCCGACACCGGCATCCCGGGCGAGGAGCCCACGGCGGACCCGACCCCGACCGAGGAGCCGGAGCCCACGACGGAGCCGACCGAGCCCACCGAGGAGCCGGAGCCCACGACGGAGCCGACCGAGCCCACCGAGGAGCCCGACCCGACCGCCGACCCGACCCACGGCAACGGCAACGGTGGCGGCAACGGTGGCGGCGGCAACGACAACACCGACCCGGACGGTGGCTCCCAGCCCGTCGAGCAGAACGAGGGCAAGGAAGCGCTGACCGACACCGGCTCGGAGGCCAAGGACGAGGGCGAGCTCGCCGAGACGGGTGCCGCCGAGACCACCTTCCTGCTGATCGGTGCCGCCACCATGATCGCCGGTGGCATCGGCTTCCGCCTGCTGCCGCGCCTCGCGGGCGGCCGCGCCGCCGTCTGATCAACGGCGACGTCGTATGCCTACGACGCCTGGTACGGGTGAGGGCCCGGAGCGCTTCTGGCTCCGGGCCCTTCTCGTTGGCATGCCGTGCTGCGGTGACGCTTCGTGCGCGGTCACGTCCTGTACGCGGTCGGCGGCAGTCCCGGCAAGGTGCCTCTCGGAGTGGTTACGCGCAGTGACCCTTGATCACGCGGTCTGGTGTGCCAGCAGAGCCACGGCCGCGATCAGCACCGCGAGCAGTGCTATCAGCGCCATCGGATTGAGGCCCCCGAACGGGCCCTCCTGCTGCATCCGCTCCCGGTTCGCCCGGCACACGGGGCAGCGGCCTTCGCTCACGGGCGCAGCGCAGTTCGCACACACCAGTCGGTCGTAGGTCATGCGCTTGCCCTCCTTGCGTCTGAACCGGCGCCGCTCCCGCGGAGCTGGTCGTCTGCCGCCGGGGTTCTGCTCAGTCGATGGTTGCGATGTCTTTACCTGAACAACGGTCCACAGTGGACTGCGGTTCCCCCTACCACTGTGCCAGCTTCCGCGGAATTCGGCGCGACTCCTCGGATCCTGCCCTGTGCCGCCGGAATCAGCCCCTTCCGTTTCATGACAAAACGCGCAACCAGCGAGTAAGTGACGACGCCGACTGCGCCCCGCCGCCAGGTTCGCGTATGGTCACGGTCACCTACCCCCGGCGACCCGTGGTGCATCCGTGATCCGATTCGACAACGTCTCCAAGGTCTACCCCAAGCAGACCCGCCCCGCTCTGAGGGATGTGTCCCTCGAGGTAGAGCGCGGCGAATTCGTGTTCCTGGTCGGGTCCTCCGGCTCCGGAAAGTCCACCTTCCTGCGGCTGGTCCTGCGCGAGGAGCGCACCAGCCACGGGCAGGTGCATGTCCTGGGCAAGGACCTCGCGCGGCTGTCCAACTGGAAGGTGCCCCAGATGCGCCGCCAGCTGGGGACCGTCTTCCAGGACTTCCGGCTGCTGCCGAACAAGACGGTCGCTGAGAACGTCGCGTTCGCGCAGGAGGTCATCGGCAAGTCACGCGGCGAGATCCGCAAGTCCGTGCCGCAGGTGCTCGACCTCGTCGGGCTCGGCGGCAAGGAGGACCGGATGCCCGGTGAGCTCTCCGGCGGTGAGCAGCAGCGCGTCGCGATCGCGCGGGCTTTCGTCAACCGGCCCAAGCTGCTGATCGCCGACGAGCCCACGGGCAACCTCGACCCGCAGACCTCCGTCGGGATCATGAAGCTCCTCGACCGCATCAACCGGACCGGCACCACCGTCGTGATGGCGACCCACGACCAGAACATCGTGGACCAGATGCGCAAGCGCGTCATCGAGCTGGAGCAGGGCCGCCTCGTCCGCGACCAGGCACGCGGCGTCTACGGCTACCAGCACTGACCGCCCGAGCTCCAAGCACCTGTCCACGGAAAGGCCTGAGTAGACGCCATGCGCGCCCAGTTCGTCCTGTCGGAGATCGGCGTCGGTCTCCGCCGCAATCTCACGATGACCTTCGCGGTCGTCGTCTCCGTCGCCCTCTCGCTGGCCCTCTTCGGCGGTTCGCTGCTGCTGCGCGACCAGGTCAGCACGATGAAGGGCTACTGGTACGACAAGGTCAACGTCTCGATCTTCCTCTGCAACAAGAGCGACGCCGAGTCGGACCCCAACTGCGCCAAGGGCGCCGTCACGACCGAGCAGAAGAAGCAGATCGAGAGCGATCTGAAGAAGATGCCGGTCGTCGAGAACGTCACGTACGAGTCGAGCGACGAGGCGTACAAGCACTACAAGGAGCAGTTCGGCGACTCTCCGCTGGCCAGCTCGCTCACCCCGGACCAGATGCAGGAGTCGTACCGCATCAAGCTGAAGGACCCGGAGAAGTACCAGGTCATCGCGACCGCCTTCGACGGGCGTGACGGCGTCCAGTCCGTGCAGGACCAGAAGGGCATCCTGGACAATCTCTTCGGGCTGCTCAACGGCATGAACTGGGCGGCGCTCGCGGTGATGGCGCTCATGCTGATCGTCGCGCTGATGCTGATCGTCAACACGGTGCGGGTGTCGGCGTTCAGCCGGCGGCGCGAGACCGGGATCATGCGGCTCGTCGGCGCCTCCAGTTTCTACATCCAGATGCCGTTCATCATGGAGGCCGCGGTCGCCGGTGCCATCGGCGGCCTGGTCGCCTGCGTGATGCTGCTCGTGGGCCGGTACTTCATCATCGACCACGGCCTCGCGCTCTCCGAGAAGCTCAATCTGATCAACTTCATCGGCTGGGACGCCGTGCTCGCCAAGCTGCCGCTCGTCCTCGCGATCGGCCTGCTGATGCCGGCAATGGCGGCGTTCTTCGCGTTGCGCAAGTACCTGAAGGTGTGACGCATGACCAGAGCGCCGCGCGGTCCAACGCACCGTGCGGCGCTCTGCGTTGTCCTAGACTCACCGTCATGTCAGGTCTTGACCTGTTCTCCAAGCCCCGCCGCGTGCGCCGCGGGGCGGCCCTGACATTGGTCTTCGCGGGCGTGCTGGCCACCGGTGTGGCCACCGGCTCCTGGCAGCCGGAGCCCGGTCAGTCCCGTAAGTCCTCTTCCGGCTCCCTCGGTTCGGTCTCCGCCGCGCACGAGCAGGACGTGACCGAGGCGGCCGAAGAAGCGATGGCCGACGGCAAGTCCGTTACGGAGGCGGCCGAACGGGCCGTGAGCCGCAGCGGGGACCGCTGGGGCGCCGTCTACTCGCCCGACGAGTACGAGAAGTTCGAGCAGGCCCTCGAAGGCGAGTACACCGGTGTCGGGCTGTGGGCCAGGCGTGCCGACGACGGGCGGATCCAGGTGGCCCGCGTCCAGTCCGGCGGGCCCGCCGAGCGGGCCGGCATCCGCGCGGGAGACTGGCTGCACACCGTCGACGGCGAGCGCATAGCGGGCCGGCCCACCACCGAGGTCGTGGCCCTGCTGCGCGGCGACGAGAAGAGCGCGGCCGCCGGCAGCCCCGTGACCCTCGGTATGCGGCGGGGCACGCGCGCGTGGAGCGTGACCCTGCACCGGGCCCTGCTGTCCACGGACTCCGTCACTGTCCGGCAGCTCCCGGGTAACGCCGTGCTGATCAGGATCGCGGCCTTCACGAAGGGCTCCGGCGACCGCGTACGGTCAGCCGTGCGCGACGCTCCCGCCGGCGCTGGTGTCCTCCTCGACCTGCGCGGCAACTCCGGCGGCCTGGTCAGCGAGGCCGCGACGGCGGCCTCCGCGTTCCTGAACGGCGGCCTTGTGGCGACGTACGACGTGCGGGGCGAGGAGCGTGCGCTGCACGCGGACCCCGGCGGCGACACGGAGAGACCGGTCGTCGCGCTCGTCGACGGCGGCACGATGAGCGCGGCAGAGCTCCTCGCGGGCGCCCTGCAGGATCGGGGCCGTGCGGTCGTCGTGGGCTCCAGGACCTTCGGCAAGGGCTCAGTGCAGATGCCGAGCAGGCTGCCGGACGGCTCCGTCGCCGAGCTCACCGTCGGCCACTACCGCACCCCGTCCGGGCGCACCGTCGACGGCCGGGGCATCACACCCGACCTCGAGGCGGGCAAAGGCGCGCAGAAGCAGGCCGAGACGGTATTGAGTGGCCTCGGATCCCCCTCGTAGTGCGAAAATGGCCGCACTATGGCAAAGGAAAAAGGGCGCAAGCTGATCGCGCAGAACAAGAAGGCGCGGCACGACTACCTCATCATCGACACCTACGAGGCCGGTCTGGTCCTCACCGGTACCGAGGTGAAGTCGCTGCGTCAGGGGCGAGCCTCGCTGGTGGACGGCTTCGTGCAGCTCGACGGCGGCGAGGCGTGGCTGCACAACGTGCACGTGCCGGAGTACAGCCAGGGCACCTGGACCAACCACAGCGCCCGCCGCAAGCGGAAGCTGCTGCTGCACCGCGCGGAGATCGAGAAGCTGTGGTCCAAGTCCCAGGACACGGGTCACACGATCGTGCCCCTTGCGATGTACTTCAAGGACGGCCGCGCCAAGATCGAGATCGCGCTGGCGAAGGGCAAGAAGGAGTACGACAAGCGGCAGACACTGCGCGAGAAGCAGGACCGCCGGGAGGCGGAGCGGACGATGTCGGCGGTTCGGCGGAGTCAGCGGGCCTGAGGCGGAGGCAGCGGGCCTGAGCCTGCTGCGGCTCGCCGGGCCTGCGTATCCTCCGGGTGCCCTGGTGGGAATACGCTGGCACCGTCGTCCGTTGGTCAAGTACGATGGCACCTGCCCCTCGCAGAGGGGGCGCGGTTTGAAAAATCAACATGGGGATGATCGGTTTCGACAGCGGCTGTCGAAGCAGGGGAAGCGTGTCGAGGAAGCGGCCATGATCTCGTAAACCACAGGCCGAAAAAAATAATCGCCGAAACCAAGCGCGATTCCTTCGCCCTCGCTGCCTAAGTAGCGACTTGCGAAGTGTCAGCCCGGGGCTGTTCCCGACCCGGATCCTGGCATCAGCTAGGGGACTAAACCTTGATCCCGGTCACGGGGTGAAGAGGGAAATCAAACAGTGACTGAGCCCGTCGGAGACTTGTCCGCGTGATCTCCGGGGCCGAGAAAAGCGAAGCGGACTGCACACGGAGAAGCCCTGATTCCGCACCGTTGGACGCGGGTTCGATTCCCGCCATCTCCACGAAGGCGATAGGCGAGGTGTGTCTGCGGAAAGCGCAGACCGCCTCGCCTTCGTCGTTTTTGCGCGGCTTCGCCGCGCGTTGCGGGGGCTTTGCCACCCGCACCCCCATGACGTGGGCGCCCGACTTTGTCGGCGCCCCGACCCTTTCGCACCGATCGAACTGAAGTCGGCCGACCACCCCCGGGGCACCGCTCCCCAGAGGTGGTCGGCCGTTCTTGTTGCGGTCAGCGCAAGGAGAAGGTGGCCAGCCGCAGGCCGTCGCTGAGCACCAGGTACACGTCCTGGCGGCCCTTCGCGGCGGCCGAGAGGTCGGCGGTCACCGTCTCGTATGTGTACGCCGAGCCGGTGCCGGCCGTCTTCGCCGTCCCCACGAGCGTGCCGGTCGGGGAGCCCAGGCGGACCTCGACCGTCCCGGGGCCTGTCCCCGCCACACGCGCGGTGAACTCATCCGCGCCCGCACTGAGCTGCGCATCGGCGAACTTCAGCCACGCGCCGGAACCCGTGGCACCCACCGCGGTGCCCCGCTCCTTCGACTCGTCGACGAGACGGATGCTCTCGTAGTCGTCGAAGTTCTCCGCACGCGTCGTCTTCGTCAGGTCCCGGGCGGGGATCGTCTCGCCCTTGACCTTCACCGACGTACGGGTGCGGATGTCGTCGGCCGAGGCTCCGACCAGCACGTCGTACGTGCCCGTCTCCACGACCCACTTGGAGCGGGTCACGTCCCAGTGCGCGAGGTCCTTCGTCGCGACCTTCAGCTTCACCGTCTTCGTCTCGCCCGGCTTCAGCGGAACGCGCTGGAACGCCTTCAGCTGCTTCAGCGGCTGCTTGTCGCGCGAGACCCGCTGGTGGGTGTAGAGCTGCACGACCTCGTCGCCCGCCCGCTTCCCGGTGTTCGTGACGGCCACCTCGTAGCCGCCGCTGACCGGCTTCACCTGGCCGTACTCGAAGGTCGTGTACGACAGCCCGTACCCGAAGGCGTACAGCGGATCGCCCTTGAAGTACTGGTAGGTGCGGTCGTACTTGATGTTGTCGTACTCGAGGATCGACGGGAGGTCCGACTCGGACCTGTACCAGGTCTGGGTGAGGCGGCCGGCCGGGTTGACGTCGCCGAACAGGACGTCGGCGAGGGCGTTGCCCGTCTCCTGGCCCGCGTGGGTGGTCCACAGAAGGGCCGGGATCTCCTTCTGGAGGTTGCCGAGCGTCGTCGGGTAGCTGTTCTCGACGACCACGACCGTGTTCGGGTTGGCTGCCTTCACCGCCTTGACCAGCGTTTCCTGCGAGGACGCCAGCCCCATGTCGGTCCGGTCGTTGGTCTCGCGGCCGTTGATCGCGGGCATCGAGCCGACGACCACGACCGCCGTGTCCTTGCCCTTGACCGCTGCCACGGCCTCGTCGACGCCGCTGCGGACCACGTCCTTCGTGTAGTGCGCGGCGTTCTCCTTGGAGACCAGGCCGAGCGTGCCGTCCTCCCCGGTCGGGCCGAGGTAGACCGGGTTCGACCACCAGGATTCTCTGGTCTCGTAGCCCGCGTAGCGCAGCAGATACGTCCCGTCGTCCTGCTTCTCCAGCTTGAACTGCTGCTGCACGAACCAGCCACCGGGCTGCGCCTGATCGTTGACGAAGTTCGACCAGTTGTAGCCGACGTACTTGCCGTTGGCGGCCGAGCGCAGCGTCAGCACGCCCGCGCCCCAGTCGAAGGCGTCGAACTGGGCGTCCGTCCCGGCCGTCGTGGAGCTCTCCTTCAGCGCCGCGCCGCCGGTGTCCGTGCCCGCGGTCACGTACTTGCCGGTTTCCGTGTTCTTCAGGGCGATCCGGTCGACGGCCTCGCTGCTCGTGACGTCACCGGCGGAGCCGAGCTTGTTCGCGATGCCCTCCTTGGGCGTCACCTCGTACGGCAGCGTGCCCGAGTACCAGTCGGTGTAGAGGGTGTCGGCGAGCGGGCCGACGACCGCGACCTTCTTCGTGTCCGACGCCTTCAGCGGCAGGGCCTTGTCCTGGTTCTTCAGCAGCACCATCGCGTCGGCCGCGGCCTCGCGCGTGAGCTTCTGGTGGGCCGGGCTGTTGATGACGGACTTGTCGATCTTGCCGTAGGGGCCGCCGTCCGGGTCGAACTCGCCCAGCCGGACCCGGATGTTCAGGATGTGCCCGGCGGCCTCGTCGACGTCCGACTCCTTGAGCAGCCCGCTCGACAGGGCGTTCTTGACCGCGGTGGTCGTGGGCGCGGAGTTGGCGTCGTCCCCGGTGAAGCTGTCGATGCCGGCCTTCAGCGCGGCCGCGTCGGCCTCGGCCTGCGTGTCGTAGTACTTCTGGCTGTTCACCAGGTTGCCAGGTGCGTAGGCGTCCGTGACGTTGAGCAGTTCCTGGTCCGTCCAGCCGCGGACGGTGTCGTCCATCATCGGGTTCACCGTCGCCGGGCGGCCGTTGACCAGGTTGTACGACGACATCACGCCTGTCACCGCGTCGGCCTCGATCGCCGGCTTGAACGCCTGTTCCTCATACTCCTTGAGGACCCGCGGGCGCAGGTCGGACGAGGTCTGGTCGCGCAGGATCTCGTTGTTGTTGCCGAGGAAGTGCTTGATGGTGGGTGCCGTCTTGAGGTGGTCGGGGTCGCCGCCGGTGAGGCCCGTGCCGTATGCCGTGGCCATGCTGCCCGTGAGATACGGGTCCTCGGAGTAGCCCTCCTCGTTGCGGCCCCAGCGCGGATCGCGCAGCGGATTGGCCACCGGCGCCCACACGTTCAGGCCCCAGCCGGCCGGCCGCTCCTGCTGGAAGCCGCGGGTCTCGTCGCCGACCGCCGAGCCGACCTTCTTGATCAGCGCGGGGTCCCAGGTGGAGGCGAGCCCGACGGCCTGCGGGAAGACGGTCGTCTTGCCGAGCCACGCCACGCCGTGCAGGGCCTCGGTGCCGGTGCGGAACGACTGGATGCCGAGGCGGGGGATCGCTGCCTGGTACTGGTGGAGAAGGGAGATCTTCTCGTCGAGGGTGAGGCGGGAGAGCAGGTCGTCGACCCGCTGGTCGACGGAGAGCCTGGGGTCGCGGAAGGGGTAGGCAGGGTCGTCGGCAGCGGCGGGGGCGGTGGTGGCGCCGAGTCCGGCCAGCAGCGCCAGGGCCAGGACCGGTATGGCTGTGCGTCTTGCTTTTGCTCTTGCTCTGCGCGGTCTGGTGCCTCTCACGTTTACGGCTCCTTCGGTGTGCGTCGTTGCAGCTGGCGAAGTGATGCGACTACGTGGGGGGGGGAGTACGGCGGCCGTACGGCGGCCGCCGCAATGCAATGGGCCCGTCAGTGGGCCGGCCGTGGCGCCGAGCTCGCGCGCGCCGTCAGCCGCGGCGCGAGCAGCGTGGCCTCCGGGACGGGGATGCGGTCGAGCTTCTTCATCAGCAGCTCCACGGCCCGCGCACCGATCTCGGCCGACGGGATGGCGATCGAAGTGACGGGGATACGGACCTGCTCGGCGAGCTCGTCGGGGCAGATCGCGGTGACGGACAGATCGCGGGGCACACGCAGCCCCAGCTGCTCGAAAGCCTCGATCAGGGGCTCCACGACCGGCTCGTTGTGCACGACGACCCCGGTGAGCGCGGGCTGTTCGCGCAGTAAACGCTCCGCGACCTGCCGGGCAGCCGCCGGGGTCGCCTCACACGGGAGGAAGGCCGAGGTCAGACCATGCCGCTCGGCGGTCGCGGTGAAGCCCTGGACGACACGCTGGGCGAAGCCCGTCTCGCGCGCGTACACCTCGGGAGGCGACCCCACGAGCCCCACGCAGCGGTGCCCGAGCAGCGCCAGATGCTCCACACAGGCCCGGCCCGCCGCCTCGAAGTCCAGGTCGATGCAGGTCAGCCCGTCGGGCTCGGCCGGGAAGCCGATGAGCACCGAGGGCCGGTCGAGCGTGCGCAGCAACGGCAGCCGGGGATCGCGCAGTTGGACGTCCATGACGATGAGCGCGTCCACGAGCGCCGAATCCGCGACCCGCCGCAGCCCGTCCTCGCCCTCCTCCTGCGTGAGCAGCAGCACGTCGTGGTCGTGCTGCCGTGCGCTCGTCACCACGGAGACCGCGAACTGCATGACGACCGGCACATGGATGCCCGTACGCAGCGGCACCACCAGCGCCAGCACATTGGACCGGCTGCTGGCCAGCGCCCGCGCACCGGCGTGCGGCCGGTAGCCCAGCTCGCGGATGGAGGCCTCGATACGTCGGCGGGTCTCCTCCGATATGGGGCGCTTGCCGCTCAGTGCGTAGCTGACCGTGCTGGGGGAGACCCCGGCGTGCCGCGCCACATCTGTGATCTTGACCAAGACTTCCCCCTCGGCGGTCGAGTACCTGTCAGTTGGCGCCGGACGTAGCAGGGTTGCCGCGGGTACCGGATGTGCCGTATGTACCGGATGTGCCGGAGGAGCCGTGGTCCAGCTCCAGCGTGAGGAATCCGGTGCCGGCCTCCGCCCGCACCGTCCGCCCCTCGGCCGACAGCTGCCAGGGCGTCACCGGGTCGCTCGCCGAGGCGCGCAGCGTGTCCCCCTCGCGTACGACGGTGAAGGTCGCGTCGCCGACGGGCACCGTCACCTGGGCGCCGGGCTCCAGGCCGTACGCCTGCAGCGTCACGCCGTCCGCGTACGCGTAGTCGGGCCGGTCCTCCACCGCGCCCACCGGGATCACCGCACCCGGCCGCACCAGCACGGGCGCGCTCAGGAAGCCGTGCCGCTCGCGCACCCAGCGCGGCCCGGTGACCGTCTCGCCGGTGAGGAAGTGCGTCCAGGTGCCCTCGGGCACGTAGTACGACACATCGCCCTCGTCGGAGAAGACGGGCGCGACCAGCAGGTCCGGGCCGAGCATGTACTGCCGCTCCAGATGTGCGCACCCCGGATCGTCGGGGAACTCCAGCACCATCGCGCGCATCATCGGGATGCCCTCGGCGTGCGCGGTGCGCGCGGCCTCGTACAGATACGGCATGAGCCGCAGCTTGAGCTTGGTGAACAGCCGCAGGACGTCCACGGCCTCCTCGTCGAAGAGCCACGGCACGCGGTACGACGACGAGCCGTGCAGCCTGCTGTGCGAGGAGAGAAGACCGAAGGCGATCCACCGCTTGAACAGGGCGGCTGACGGGGTGCCTTCGAAGCCGCCGATGTCGTGGCTCCAGTAGCCGAAGCCCGACAGTCCGAGCGAGAGCCCGCCGCGCAGCGACTCGGCCATCGACTCGTACGTCGCTTCGCAGTCGCCGCCCCAGTGCACCGGGAACTGCTGGCTGCCCGCGGTCGCCGAGCGGGCGAAGACGACGGCCTCGCCCTCGCCCTTGTGCTTGCGGAGGACATCGAAGACGGTGCGGTTGTAGAGGTAGGTGTAGTAGTTGTGCATCCGCTCGGGGTCCGAGCCGTCCGCGTAGGCGACGTCGACGGGGATGCGCTCGCCGAAGTCGGTCTTGAAGCAGTCGACGCCCTGTGCGAGCAGCGCCTCCAGCTTCGACGCGTACCAGTCACGGGCCGCCGGGCTCGTGAAGTCGACCAGCGCCATGCCCGGCTGCCACAGGTCCCACTGCCACACGCTGCCGTCGGGTTTCTTCAGCAGATGGCCGAGCGCCTTGCCCTCCGCGAACAGCGGCGACCGCTGCGCGATGTACGGGTTGATCCAGACGCAGATGTGCAGGCCCCGTTCCTTCAGGCGGGCCAGCATGCCCTCCGGGTCCGGGAAGACGCGCGGGTCCCACTCGAAGTCGCACCAGTTGAACTCGCGCATCCAGAAGCAGTCGAAGTGGAACACCGACAGCGGCAGGTCGCGCTCTCGCATGCCGTCGATGAAGGACGACACGGTCTGCTCGTCGTAGGAGGTGGTGAACGAGGTGGACAGCCACAGTCCGAACGACCAGGCGGGCGGCAGCGCGGGCCGGCCGGTGAGCGCCGTGTACTTGCGCAGGATCTCCTTCGGCGTCGGCCCGTAGATCACGTAGTACGTCAGCTGCTGGCTCTCGGCGCTGAACTGGACGCGCGAGACGACCTCCGAGCCGACCTCGAAGGAGACCTTGCCGGGGTGGTCGACGAAGACGCCGTAGCCCGCGTCGGTGAGGTAGAACGGCACGTTCTTGTAGGCCTGCTCGGTGGCGGTGCCGCCGTCCGCGTTCCACATGTCGACGACCTGGCCGTTCTTGACCAGCGGGCCGAAGCGCTCGCCGAGCCCGAAGACGGAGGTGCCGACGCCGAGGTTGAGCTGCTCGCGCAGGTAGTGCCCGCCCTCGGCGTCCCGCATGATGCCCATGGCCTTGGTGCCGCTGGTGGTCAGCGTCCGGCCGCCCGCCAGGAAGTCGACGTGCCAGGGCCCGGTGCGGGCCACGCGTACGGACAGCGCGCCCGCCGTCAGCACGGCGTGCTCCTCGTCGTACGACACCTGCGGAGCGAACTCCCCGTCGGGCGCCTCGTGCACCTGGAAGCGGGGGCCGCGCTCCTCCTCGCCCTCGAAGTGGGTGACGGTGACGCCGATGACGTCGGGCATCGGGGCGTGCGCGCTGATGGTCACGACCGGTCCCTTCAGCAGGTCACCGCGGTGGCGGATGGGCTGGGTCGGGGCGTGGATCTGCAGGGTGCCGGGCTCTTCGGAGGTGACGTCGAGGACCTGGACCGGGTAAGCGGCGGTGACCCCTTCGCGCAGCAGCCAGTAGCCGTCGGTGAACTTCATGGGCTTCGTACACCCCTTACTTGACCGCGCCCACGGCGATGCCGCGGGTGAGCGTCCGCTGGAAGACGAGGAAGAAGACGATGGCGGGCAGCACGCCCAGCAGAGCGGCCGCGTTCGTCATCGTGGCGTCCATCAGGCGCTGGCCCTGAAGGACGCCGAGCGCCACCGACACGGTCTGGTTGTCGTTGGAGATCAGCATGACCAGCGGCAGCAGGAACTCGTTCCACGTCCAGATGAAGAACAGGACCATCAGCACACCCATGGTGGGGCGGCTGACCGGGACGACGATCCGCCACAGGACCTGCCACTTGTTCGCCCCGTCGATCTGGGCCGCCTCGATGATCTCGCGCGGGAACTGGCCGAGGATGGACGACAGCAGATACGTCCCGAACGCGGACTGGATGACGACGAACACGATGATGACGCTGAGCCGGGTGTCGTAGAGGCCGACTTCCTTGGACAGGTAGTAGACGGGGTAGACCAGGGCCTCCTGCGGCAGCATGTTCGCCAGGACGAAGAAGGCGAGCACCCAGGGGCGGCCCTTGATCCGGCCGATGCCGATCGCGTACGCGTTGAGGACCGACAGGACGACAGCGCCGACCGCCACCGACCCGCTGATCAGCACCGAGTTGATCAGCTTCTGCCCGAAGTCGACGCGCTCCCAGAAGTCCTTCAGGCCGTCGAGGTAGAGGCCGTCGGGCAGGCTGAGCGGCCCGTTCGCGGAGTACTCGGCCGGCGACTTGACCGCGTTGAGCGTGACGATCAGGAACGGCAGGACCATGAAGAGGGCCGCGATGACGAGAGCGGCCAGCACCGGGTATCTGCGCACGGCGGTCACCGGGCCACCCCCTCCTCCGCGTCCTCAGCGCGGGTCTGCAGACGCAGGCCCACCAGGGCCAGCGCCATGATGATCACGGTCAGTACGGTGGCGACCGCCGAGCCGTATCCGACCTGCGTCTTCTCGAAGAAGTTCTGGAACGAGAAGTACGAGGGGACGTTGGTCGCCCCGCCGGGACCGCCCTTGGTGAGTACGTACACGGCGCCGAACACCTTGAGCGCCGCGATCGTGCACCACAGCAGGACGACGTAGATCTCGGGCCGGATCTGCGGCAGCGTGACGTGCCAGAACCGCTGCCACCAGCCGGCCCCGTCCAGCTCGGCGGCCTCGTACAGCCCCGGGTCGACGCGCTGGAGCCCGGACATGAACACCACGAGCGGGAAGCCGATCTGCACCCAGACCATCACGCCCATGACGCTGTAGAGCGCGATGTCGGGATCGCCCAGCCAGTCCTGCTGCAGCGAGCCGAGGCCGATGGCCTTCAGGAGCTCGTTCAGCGAGCCGTTCTCGGGGGCGAGGATCCAGCTCCACACGATGCCCGCGACCGCGATCGGCAGCACCTGCGGCAGATAGAAGCAGGCCCGCAGGACGGCCGCCGTCTTCGAGCCGAAGTGCTTGGCGACGAAGTCGAACAGGGCGGCGGCGAGCACCAGGCCGACGGCGGTCGGCAGGACCGCCATCGCCACGACCATCGCGAGGCTGTGGCGGAACGACTCCCAGAACGCGTCGTCCTCGAGGAGCCTGCGGTAGTTGTCGAGCCCCGTCCACTTCGGCGACCCCACGCCCTGCCAGTCCGTGAAGCTCACGCCCGTGTTCATCAGGAACGGCAGGACGACGACCGCGAGGAAGGCGAGCCCTCCCGGGAGCAGGAAGAGCGCGTACGAGTTGTGGCGGGGGCGGTGCGGGGGCCGGGCCGCCTTACTAGGCGCCTGGCCCCCGCCGCTCCGTTCGGCGAGCACGGTCATTACTGGGGCACACCGTCGTCGTAGGCCTTCTGCAGGGCGTCGAGATACGCGTCCGGCTTGGCCTTGCCCGTGATGAGCTTCTGCGTCTCGGAGACGAGGACGTCGTAGAAGCCGGGGACGGGCCAGTCCGGGTAGAAGGCGAGGCCGTCATTGGTGGACAGCGTGTTGAAGTTCTCGATGAGGGCCTTGGACTGCTCGTCGGTGATGGCGGAGGCGTCGGCCGCGACCGGGACACCGCCCTTGTTGCCGAGCAGGTTCTGGTACTTCTTCTTCATCGTGATGTCGATGAAGTCGTAGGCGAGATCCTTGTTCTTGGCGCCCTTCGGCACCACCCACAGATTTCCGCCGGAACCGAGCGTCATCTTCGATCCGGGCCACAGGAAAGTGCCCCAGTCGTACTTGATCTCCGCCTTGAACCGGCCGAACCACCAACTGCCCGAGAACAGAATGGGATTCTTGCCGGAAATGAATGCGACGCCCGCGTCCTCGGCCTTGGTGCCGCTCGAACTCTTCGCTATGTAGCCCTTCTTCACCCAGTCCGCGAAGGTTTCTGCGGCATACGTCCAGGCGGCGTCGTGGAAGTCCGTCTTACCCTTGTAGAGCTCATAGGAATCGACCCAGGAGCGGTCGGCCTGGGAGAGCGCCAGCTGGTAGAGGTACTGCTGCGCCATGTACTCAGCGCCCGCGTTGGCGAGCGGCGTGATTCCCTTCTTGACGAAGGTGTCCATGGCGTTGGTGAGATCGTCGACGGTCTTCGGCTCGGCGATGTCGTACTTCTTGAAGAGGTCCTTGTTGTAGTACACCATCGTGTACTCGGCGTAGTTCGGCACGCCGTACCAGTTGCCGGACCCCATCACGCCCTTGGCGTCGTACTGGCTGGTCGTGCGGACGCTCGGCGCGATCAGCTTGTCCCACCCGCGCTTCTCGACCTCCGGAGTCAGGTCGGTGAGCAGCCCCTGCTTCGAGAGCAGACCGGCCGTCGCGTTTCCCTTGTTGTACTCCATGAGATCGGGCGCGTCGTCCGAGTTGAGCACCATCGACGCGGTCTTCTGGATCTGCTCGAAGCCTTTCTCCTCGAACTTCACCTTCACGCCGGGATGCGTCTTCTCGAATTCCTTGATCGCCGCGTTCCAGGCCTGGGCCATTGCGCTGTCCGGGCCTTCGTAGTGCCAGAGTTTGAGGGTCTTCGCGTCGGACGAACCGCTGTCCGAGTCGCTGCAGGAGGCCAGGAGCAGGGTTCCCGAAAGAACCGCAGCCGCCACTGCCGCCGCACGCCTTCGTGCCGTCAACATCCAGTGCCTCCGAAGGGGAGTGGGAAGATCACTTGCCGGTGGATCACATGACGCCGCGCTGTCGAATGCCGTCGAACCTCGTCGAATCGTTTCGATGATCATCGTCGAAGCGCTTCGATGCGGGAACTTATGTGCGCGCTGTAGGTGCGTCAATGGGCTGGACGGAATTTCTGGCAGATGTGTGCGAGCGGTCGCACGGCGCTACGGTCGGGCCGATGGTGCCGACGCCAGCGAGACCAGCAGCGCAGTCGCGGCCGCGGCGACCGGAACCCCGTATCCCGCCGTGGCCGACACGTGCTCCACCACCCAGCCGCCCGCGGCCGAGCCGCACGCGATGCCGCCGAGCAGGGCGGTCACCGCGAGAGTCATGCCCTCGTTCAACCGGTCAACCGGGATGCGACGCTGCACCAGCGTCATCCCGGTGATCATCGTCGGAGCCGTCGCCATCCCCGCGATCAGCAGCGAACCGGCCACGATGATCAGGCTCCCGGTGAGCGCGGCCGCCGCCATCGGCAGGCACATGAGGGCCGTCATCGCCGCCACGCACAGCGGATAGCGGCGCTCCGCCGGGCCGGCCGGTTTCACGGCTCCGTACAGCAGCCCGGCCGCGCATGAACCGGCCGCCTGCAGCGCGAGCACCACACCCGCGGCGGACCTGTGTCCCTGTGCATCCGCGAACGCGATCGTCACGACCTCCATCGACCCGAAGACCGCGCCGGTCGCGAGGAACGCGGTGAGCAGCGGCGGCATCCCGCGCGCGCGGAGGGGTGACCTGGCCGTGGTGGCGGTACGTGGACGGGGCGGCGGCTCGGTCGAGCGCTGGGCGGCGAAGACGAGAATGCCGGTCATCAGCAGCACGCCGCCGACCAGGGTGCCCGCCTCCGGGAAGAACGTCCCGCAAAGGAACGCGGCCAGCACCGGACCGAGCATGAAGCACAGTTCGTCCGCGGACTGCTCGAAGGAGTTCGCGGCGTGCAGCGCCTTGTCGTCGCCCTTGAGCAGGTGGGACCAGCGGGCTCGCGACATGCCGCCGGTGTTGGGTGTCGTGGCCGTCGCGGCGTACGCGGCGAACAGCGTCCAGTCGGGGGCTCCGCAGCGCACGCACAGCAGCAGCGCGATGCTGCCGAGCACCGCGAAGGCCGTGGCGGGCACCGCGATCCGCGCCTGCCCCCAGCGGTCCACGAGCCGTGCCGTCCAGGGGGCGACCACGGCCGTCGCCGCCAGCCCCGTCGCCGTCACCGCGCCCGCGAGTGCGTACGAGCCGCGCGACCCGGCGATCATGATCACGGCGCTCACACTGAACATGCCCATGGGCAGCCGGGCGATGAGATTCCCGATCGTGAACGCTCGGGCGCCGGGGATGGCGAAGAGACGGGCGTACGGGTTCACCGGATTCCCGGGTCGCCGCCGGGGGAGGCGCCCGCCGCCCGGACGGGCGCGCTGCGGCTCGTCGTCCACCAGGTCACGCGCACGCGGCACCGCCGCCGCTATCAGGGAATCCCCGGTGACGGCCAGGAACATCGAAGACGGTTGTTGTGGCATGCACCAAACGGTGCCCGCCCTCGTTTCCCCAGGTCCAACACCTTCTCGGCGCCGATTGACGCACCTGCGTTGTAAGTTCGCCGAGTGCCCGACGCCCTGGACCCCCGCCTCCTCCGAGCCTTCCTCGCCGTCGCGGACGAGCTGCACTTCACCCGCGCCGCCGCCCGGCTGTACGTCGCACAGCAGGCCCTGAGCCGCGACATCCGGCGCCTGGAACGGGAGTTGGGCGCCGACCTCTTCGTACGGACGACGCGGCAGGTCGCCCTGACCGCCCATGGCGAGCGGCTCGTCCCGTATGCGCGGCGCGTGCTGGAGGCGCAGGACGCGCTGCTGGCCGCGTTCGGCCGCGGGACGCCGGCTCCGGGGCGCCCGCTGCTCGTGGACGTCAACAGCCCCGGCCTGGTCTTCGGCCGGATCCTGGACCACGCCCGTGAACTCGCGCCCGACTGCGAGCTGATGGCCCGCTTCGAGAGCGGACTCACCGGCGCCGCGGCCGAGATGCTCGCCGGGCGCCTCGACGCGTCGTTCGGGCGGTACGCCGGCCTCGACCCCGCGCTACGCGGCCGCCTCGCGCAACAGCCCGTCAGATACGAACCGATGGCCGTCGTCCTCCCGAAGGACCACCGGCTGGCGGACCGCGAGGCCGTACCGCTCGACGAGCTCGCGGGCGAGACCGTGTACGCGGGCGCCGGCAACCCCCGCACACCGGAGTGGACCGAGCTGGCGCACCGGCTCTTCGAGGGCCGGGGCATAGAGATCGCGCCGCCGGCCCCGCTGGCGATGGGCGCCGAGGAGTTCCAGCGGATCATGGCGAAGTACCGGAACCCGGTACTGGCCGTGGTGGATTTTCCGGCCATGCCCGGCACCGTGCTGCGGCCCCTCGTCGATCCCGTGCCGCTGTCACCGGTGTCACTGGTGTGGCCGAAGGGGCTGGTGCATCCGGCTCTCGACGCGCTGCGTGAGGCAGCGGCGACTCTGGCGAGCCGGCACGGATGGCTCCGCCGGCCCACGAACGGATGGATTCCGGCCGGGGACGCCCGCGTCATGCTGAGCCAGGACTGACTCAGCGATACGACTGTCACTCCGGTGCGCTACATTCATGGTCCGGGCGCAGTGTGATAGGGGGGCGCTCGGATCGGGTGGGGGCCCGATCCGACGGCAGGTGCCCGGAGTCGTACGCGCACCCGGTTCAGTCCCAGGGGGGAAGTGCGGATGCGCGTGGAAAAGTGGCGGGAAGACGCCCGGCTGGCGGAGGACGCCGGACAGGCGGACGACCCGGAAGGTCCTGACGACGACGGCTGGGCGGACGGCGCCGCACGGTGGCCCGATACGCCCGATGATGCCGGCCTGGCCCGGGACCATGACCCGAACGAGGTCACCGTCCAACTCGACGCCATCGGGTACGAAGAGGGCCGGCTGACCGCCCAGGAGAAGCAGGGCGGTCACGAAGTCCCGGTGTTCGTCGACGATTCGGGCCGCCGCAGCCGCACCCTGCGCCGTATCGGCATCGCCGTCGGCACGGTCTGCGCGGTCTACGCGGTGGTCATCGTGGGGACCCTGCTCTCGGGAAACTCGAGCGCACCCTGGCTGCCGATCACCGGCCAGAACGACGAGGACAAACCGGCGAGCCAGGTGGAGACGTCACCGCTGCCCGCCGACCCTGCGAGCCCGTCCGGCTCGGTGGGCACCGCACCCGGCGTGAGCCCGTCGGGCACCAACGGCATCACGACCTCTCCGGGTGCCAGCGCCTCGCCCGACCCCAGCGCCAGCGCGAGCAAGCCGGGCAAGACCGCCGACCCCGACCCCACGACGAGCAGCGAGCCCGACCCCGACGACAGCAGCTCCGCGGACCCCGGTCCCGGCCCCGACCCGACCGGAGGCGGCCCCTCGACCGATCCGGTCGACCCCGAGCCGACGGAGACCGCTGAGCCGTCCACCGAGCCGACGTCGACCAGCGGCGAGGGTGACGGCACGGACACCGTGGCGGAGAGCCCGATCGCCGAGGTCCCCGTGGAGCTGGACCCTGGCACCCCGTCCGAACCGTCCGCTTCCTCCTCGTCCTCGGAAAGCACCCTGTAGATGACCTCCCGCCCGCGCAGTGCGCAGCGCCGCAGGCTGCCCATGCGCTACCTGCTGCCGTCGCTGATCCTGGTCGCCCTGCTCGCGATGCTGATGCTCCGCGGCTATGTGCACAGCGAGATCCTCGCCGACCACCGCGTCCGCCCGCCGGTGGCCGCCGACAAGGTGCCGGAGAAGGTCCTCGAGGGCGGCCCGGTCATCGACACCCGCAGCGGCGAGGCCACCACGCTGAAGGTGCCGGAGCGCCGCCTCGTGCTGACCTTCGACGACGGCCCCGACCCGACGTGGACCCCCAAGGTCCTCGACGTGCTGGCCGAACACCACGCGCACGCGGTGTTCTTCGTCACCGGCACGATGGCCTCCCGCTATCCGGAGCTCGTGCAGCGCATGGTGGCAGAGGGCCACGAGGTCGGGCTGCACACGTTCAACCACCCCGACCTGTCGTACCAGTCCAAGAACCGCATCGACTGGGAGCTGTCGCAGAACCAGCTCGCGCTCGCCGGCGCCGCCGGTATCCGCACGTCGCTCTTCCGCCCGCCGTACTCGTCGTTCTCCGACGCCATGGACAACGCGTCGTGGCCGGTCACCGAGTACATCGGCAGCCGCGGGTACATCACCGTCGTCAACAACACCGACAGTGAGGACTGGCGGCGGCCGGGCGTCGACGAGATCCTCCGCCGGGCCACGCCGAAGGGCCACCAGGGCGCCATCGTGCTGATGCACGACTCCGGCGGCGACCGCTCGCAGACCGTGGCCGCGCTCGACCGCTTCCTGCCCGAACTGCAGGCGAAGGGGTACGAGTTCGCCAACCTCACCGAAGCCCTGGACGCACCGAGCGCCCACACGCCCGTTACCGGCCTCGAGCTGTGGAAGGGCAAGGCGTGGGTGTACCTGGTCGAGGCCTCCGAGAACGTGACCGGCGTCCTCGTCGTCGGCCTCGCCGCGATCGGTGTCCTCGTCTTCACCCGCTTCGGCCTCATGCTGGTGCTGTCCGGAGTGCACGCCCGGCGCGTACGGCGGCGCGGCTTCCGCTGGGGGCCGCCGGTCACCGAACCGGTGTCGGTGCTGGTCCCCGCGTACAACGAGGCCAAGTGCATCACCCACACGGTGAACTCGCTGGCGCAGAGCGACCATCCCATCGAAGTGATCGTCATCGACGACGGCTCCACCGACGGCACGGCACGCATCGTCGAGGACATGCGGATGCCCAACGTCCGCGTGGTGCGCCAGCTCAACGCCGGCAAGCCCGCGGCGCTCAACCGCGGCCTCGCCAACGCCCGTTACGACGTCATCGTGATGATGGACGGCGACACGGTGTTCGAGCCGTCCACCGTCCGTGAACTCGTGCAGCCCTTCGGCGACCCACGGGTCGGCGCCGTCGCGGGCAACGCCAAGGTGGGCAACAAGGACTCGCTCATCGGCGCCTGGCAGCACATCGAGTACGTGATGGGCTTCAACCTCGACCGCCGGATGTACGACATGCTGCGCTGCATGCCGACCATCCCCGGCGCGGTGGGTGCCTTCCGCCGCACGGCGCTGGAGCGGGTCGGCGGCATGAGCGACGACACGCTCGCCGAGGACACCGACATCACCATGGCGATGCACCGCGACGGCTGGCGCGTCGTCTACGCCGAGAACGCCCGCGCCTGGACCGAGGCCCCCGAGACCGTCCAGCAGCTGTGGTCCCAGCGCTACCGCTGGTCGTACGGCACGATGCAGGCGATCTGGAAGCACCGCAGGGCGATCATCGAGAGCGGCCCGTCCGGCCGCTTCGGCCGGATCGGCCTGCCGCTGGTGTCCCTGTTCATGGTGGTCGCCCCGCTGCTGGCCCCGCTGATCGACGTCTTCCTGCTGTACGGGCTGGTCTTCGGCCCCACGCAGAAGACCGTCGGCGCCTGGCTCGGCGTCCTCGCCATCCAGGCCGTCTGCGCGGCCTACGCCTTCCGGCTCGACCGCGAGCGCATGACCCATCTGATATCCCTGCCGCTCCAGCAGATCCTGTACCGGCAACTCATGTACGTGGTCCTGCTCCAGTCCTGGATCACCGCTCTCACCGGAGGCCGGCTGCGCTGGCAGAAACTCCGGCGCACCGGAGTGGTGGAGGCGGCGCCGGGCGCCGTGCCCCAGCAGAGAGTGGCGAGCAGCGGTGATCGGAGGCCGGTGGCATGACGTATCCGTACGGGACCGGGGGCGCGTCTCCCTACGGGACGGGGGACGCGTCGGCGCCCGGGACCGGGGCCGCCTCGGGGGCCACGCCGGCCGAGGCAACGTCGCCGTTCGGTTTTCCGTCGCAGCGCGGGGCCGGGGCGCGCTACCCCGCGGCCGACGGGTCGTACGGGCCGACCGGCCTGGGCGACATCCTGGGCGACTCCACGCGTTCGCTCACCACCGAGCAGCTCCCACCGCGCACCGAGCACACGCCTCCCACGCAGACGCCTCCTGCGGGGGCGGCACCCAAGAAGCCGGGCCGCGATCGCTACCTGGACCTGCTGCGTTCCATCGCGCTGGTCCGCGTCGTCGTCTACCACCTCTTCGGCTGGGCATGGCTGACGATCCTGTTCCCCTCCATGGGCGTGATGTTCGCGCTGGCGGGCTCGCTCATGGCACGTTCACTGAACCGCCCCGCGCTGGGCGTGATCCGGGGTCGAGTCCGCCGGCTCCTGCCGCCCATGTGGGCGTTCAGCGCGGCGGTGCTCGTGCTGTTGTTCGCGGGCGGCTGGAACCCGGGCACCGATCCCGACCACGGCGGCACATGGGGCTGGGCGAGCCTGTTCAACTACATCGTCCCGATCGGCGCCCCGCCGTTCCCGTGGCACATCGGTGACAAGGCGGGCCTCCTCGAGGACACCTGGCCCGCCCAGGCGGCGGGCCCCTTGTGGTACCTGCGGGCGTACCTGTGGTTCGTGATCGCGTCCCCGCTGCTGCTGTGGGCGTTCCGCCGCGTGCCGTGGGTGACGCTGCTGGCCCCGCTGGCCCTGACGGCGGTCGTCGGGACGGGCATCGTGACGATCCCCGGCGAGACCGGCAACGCCGTCACGGACTTCGCCGTCTTCGGCAGCTGCTGGGTCCTGGGCTTCGCCCACCACGAGGGCGTACTGCAGCGGATCCCCCGCTATGTGGCGGTCTCCTGCTCGGCTCTGATCATGGCCTTCGGCCTGTGGTGGGCCTCCGGCCACCTCGGCCCGGACGGCTGGGACCTGAACGACATCCCGCTCGCCCAGGCCACCTGGTCCTTCGGTTTCGTCGTGATCCTGCTCGTCTACTCCCCGTCGTGGCAGCAGCTGCCGGGCCGCCTGGCGAAATGGGACAAGCTCGTCACGCTCTCCAACAACCGAGCCGTGACGATCTACCTCTGGCACAACATGCTGATCATGGCTACGGTTCCGATCATCGACCTGGCGTACGACCTGCCGTTCATGAACGACCGCCTCTCCTCCGCCCTCGACACGACCTACTCGCTGTGGATGTTCGCGCTCGTGTGGCCCCTGATAGGCGCGGCGATCCTGGCCGTGGGCTGGCTCGAGGACCTGGCGGCGAAGCGGAGTCCGCGGCTGTGGCCGAACGGGGCGAAGAAGACGCGGGCACGGGCGCGGTAGCGGCCGCTCCGCCGCAGTGCCCGAAACGGAGGGGATGATTGTGAGCGACCGCCAGGTGCGGAAGATGTTCCAGCTCATGGCGACCGGGGAGGCCGTCGAGCTCACGAGCGCCATGGCGTCCGTGAAGAAGCTCGCCCGGCTCGCCTTCATCGCCGAGCAGTTCGGGTACCAGTACGCGGACGTCCGGCAGGGGGGCGGGCGGAACAGCTCGCTGAAGATGGTCGTCGTCCCCGACCCCAGCCCGGCGGCGCAGCAGCGCGCCGCGCAGAACTGGGCGCAGTATCCGCAGGCGGGCAGTGGCGGGCCACTGCCGCCCCTCGTGCCGGACGCCCTGGAGCTGCTCAAGGCGCGTCTCAACTTCGACCTGACCGGCAAGAGTGCCGAGAAGCGCATGGCCCTCGGCGCTGTCGGTTTCACCGTCGGTGCCTTGATCGGGCTTGGCCGCGCCGACGACGGTATCCCGTTCATCATCGGCACATGGGTGGTGCTGATGGCTGTCCTGGGCGTCGGCATCGCCGTCACGCGCAAGCGCAACGCGAAGTTCGCGGCGCGGCTGCGGTCCGCCGGCTTCACCCCGGTGACCGACGAGACGGGGCGCGTGCGCTACCTCCCGCCGGGCGGCGGGCTGCCGGGCCACAGCAACCCCTTCGCGGCGGGTGCGTACGGGGTCCAGGGTCCGGGTGCGAGCGGTGCACCCGTGCCTGGCCCGTACGGTGCGCCGGGCACCCCCGGGCCGTACGGTGCCCAGGCGGGCACTCCCGCGCAGTACGGCGCACCGGCACCCGGGCAGTACGGCGGACCGGCACCCGGTCCGTACAGTGCACCGGCACCCGGGCAGTACGGCGGCGCCCCAGCACCCGGCCCGTACGGTGCGCCTGCTCCCGGCCCGTACGCTCCGCAGGCCCCTGGCCCGTACGCTCCGCAGGCCCCTGGCCCGTACTCCCCGCCGCAGGCGCCCGGCGCCCACGCCCCCCAGGTCCCCGGCCCGTACGGTGAGTCGTCGGCCCAGGGCCCCTACGGCGCCCCCGCCGCGTATCCGCAGCAGCCCCAGCCCCCGCAGCGCTGAGGCGGACGGATGCCCTGAACCTGGTGCTCGGGGGCTTATCGCGCCTGCTCACCGGGCGTGGTCCACGGTCAAGCCGTCATGATCCACGGCAAAACCCTCACCGACCCGTCCTGCCCGGGGTGAGAGCAAAGTTCCCCGGCGGTCACCCACAGCCACAGGGCCGGAAACGCGCCATCCCTACCTTCGGGCTCATCAGCCGAGATACGTGGAGGCGTGAGATGACAGCCCCGAGCACCACCACCGCATCACGCAAGGGGGGCCGCTGGATCGAGCAGTGGGACCCCGAGGACGAGGGTTTCTGGAAGGAGACCGGGGAGCGCATCGCACGGCGCAACCTGATCTTCTCCGTCCTGTCCGAGCACATCGGATTCTCGATCTGGACCCTGTGGTCCGTGATGGTCCTCTTCATGGGGCCCGAGTACGGGATCGATCCGGCCGGCAAGTTCTTCCTCGTGGCTATGGCCACCTTCGTCGGGGCGTTCGTCCGCGTTCCGTACACCTTCGCCGTCGCCCGTTTCGGCGGCCGGAACTGGACGATCATCGCGGCGTCGATGCTGCTCCTGCCGACGATCGCCGCGTTCGTGGTGATGGAGCCCGGCACCTCGTACACCACGTTCATGCTGTGTGCGGTCCTCACCGGCGTCGGCGGCGGTAACTTCGCCTCGTCCATGACCAACATCAACTCCTTCTTCCCGCTGCGCAAGAAGGGGTGGGCGCTCGGTCTGAACGCCGGCGGCGGCAACATTGGTGTGCCGGTCGTGCAGCTCGTGGCCCTCGGCGTCATCGGTGCGTCAGGCGGTCCGCGGGTGCTGCTCGGGATCTACATCCCGCTCATCCTGGTCTCCGCGGTGTGTGCCGCGCTCTTCATGGACAGCATCGCGTCCGTCAAGAACGACACCGGCGCGGCGAAGGAAGCCGTCCGCGACGCGCACACCTGGATCATGTCGTTCCTCTACATCGGGACCTTCGGCTCCTTCATCGGCTACAGCTTCGCCTTCGGTCTCGTGCTGCAGACGCAGTTCGGCCGTACGCCGCTGCAGGCCGCGTCGGTCACCTTCATCGGCCCGCTGCTCGGCTCGCTGATCCGGCCCTTCGGCGGCTGGCTCGCCGACAAGTACGGCGGCGCCCGCATCACGCTCTGGAACTTCGTCGGCATGGCCGCGGCCACCGCCGTCATCGTGATGGCCTCGATGGAGAAGTCGCTGCCGCTGTTCACCACCGCCTTCATCGCGCTCTTCGTCCTGACGGGCCTGGGCAACGGCTCCACCTACAAGATGATCCCGGGCATCTTCGCCGCCAAGGCCGTGCAGAAGGGGCTGACCGGGGAAGAGGCCGCGGCCTACGGGCGCCGGCTGTCCGGTGCCTCGATGGGCCTGATCGGTGCGGTCGGTGCGCTCGGCGGTCTCGGTATCAACCTCGCCTTCCGGCAGTCGTTCATGACGTCGGGCACCGGCACCGGCGCCTTCGTAGCGTTCCTCGTCTTCTACGCGGTGTGCTTCACGGTGACCTGGGCCGTATACCTTCGCCGTCCGGCCGCCACCGCATCGCCCGCAGCGGCGACGTCCGAGACGAAGCCGCAGCTCAGCTACGCGGAGGTGTGACGGAACCGCGCCATCCCGGGGGACGTCGACATCGGCGGCTGACGCCGCGGGCATCAGGTCCCGGCCGCACCGGCGGCCGGGACCTGGGCCCGCCGCCGGTCTGTACGGGATCCGCGGTGACGTAACACGGACGACATGACGACGATCCGAGCCTGTCACGGGCTGTTGGCAGGCTCGGTGAAGCCCGGAGGAACAACTGACAGCCGCCGGTGAACCACTAGAGCTCGGGACGAGAGCCAATGTTCGACCACAAGGAAGGACCCCTCGCGGGGTTCACCGTCGCGGTGACGGCCGCACGCCGTGCCGACGAGCTCGGCGCCCTGCTGCAGCGGCGCGGAGCCTCCGTCGTGCACGCGCCCGCGCTGCGCATCGTGCCCCTCGCCGACGACAGCGAACTGCTCGCCGCGACCAAGGACGTGATCGACCAGCGGCCCGACGTGGTGGTGGCCACCACCGCCATCGGGTTCCGCGGCTGGGTCGAGGCCGCCGACGGGTGGGGGCTCGGCGAGGCCCTGCTCGACCGGCTGCGCGGCGTCGAACTGCTCGCCCGCGGCCCCAAGGTCAAGGGCGCCATACGGGCCGCCGGGCTCACCGAGGAGTGGTCGCCGTCGTCCGAGTCGATGGCCGAGGTGCTGGACCGGTTGCTGAGCGAGGGTGTCGACGGGCGCCGGATCGCGGTGCAGCTGCACGGCGAGCCGCTGCCCGGCTTCGTCGAGGCGCTTCGGGAGGGTGGCGCGGAGGTCGTCGGCGTACCCGTCTATCGGTGGATGCCGCCGGAGGACATAGCGCCCGTCGACCGGCTCCTCGACCTCGCCGTCTCGCGGGGCGTGGACGCGCTCACCTTCACCAGTGCGCCGGCCGCCGCCTCCCTGCTCTCCCGTGCCGAGAGCCGCGGCCTGCTGCCCGAACTGCTCGCGGCCCTGAACCACGACGTGCTCCCCGCCTGCGTCGGCCCCGTCACGGCGCTGCCGTTGCAGGCTAGCGGCATCGACACCGTCCAGCCGGAGCGCTTCCGGCTCGGCCCTCTCGTACAGCTGCTCTGCCAGGAACTGCCCGCCCGCGCGCGTACGCTGCCCATCGCGGGGCACCGGGTGGAGATCCGCGGCCACGCGGTGATGGTGGACGACTGTCTGCGCCCCGTGCCGCCCGCCGGGATGTCGCTGCTGCGTGCGCTGTCACGGCGTCCGGGATGGGTCGTGCCCCGCGCAGACCTGCTGCGTGCCCTGCCCGGCGCGGGCCGCGACGAGCATGCGGTCGAAACGGCGATGGCGCGACTGCGCACGGCCCTCGGCACACCGAAGCTGATCCAGACGGTGGTCAAGCGGGGGTACCGGCTGGCGCTGGACCCGGCGGCGGACTCCAAGTACGCGGACGCGTAAGTCTCGGACGCGTAAGGGCGGGGTGGTTCGTTACCGCGACCGCCCGCAGCGGCGCGCCCGCCGTCGTACCGTACGAGGATGATCAGCGACGGAATACGGATACGGCGCGCCACCCCTGAAGACGTCCAGGTGCTCGCCGACGCACAGGTACGCAACCGGGAGCGCCTCCGGCCCACGGAGCCGTATCGCAGCGAGGAGTTCTACACCGCCGAAGGGCAGGCCGCGCGGCTCGCCGAGGCGGGGAGTGCGCGGTGGATCGTCACCGACGGGCCGCTCGTCGTCGGGCGCGCCGATCTGACCGGCATCGTGCTCGGGCCGTTCCGCAGCGCCAGTCTCGGGTACTGGATCGACGCGCGGTACGTCGGCCGGGGCCTGGCCTCCCGCGCGGTCGAGGAGGTGTGCCGTGCCGCCTGCGACGAACTGGGTCTGCACCGCATCCAGGCCGGCACACTGACCGACAACACCGCCTCGCAGCGCGTCCTCACGAAATGCGGTTTCGAACGCATCGGCACCGCTCCCAACTACCTCCACATCAACGGCGCCTGGCGTGACCACCACCTGTTCCAGCGGATCCTGCACGACGAGCACCCGCCCGGGATCCCGAGCCACTCGGACCGGTAGCAGGGGTTCCGGCGGCGCGCCGGGGCAGGCACTGTAGGGATACGGCACTCACCGGTATCCCCGAGGCGGTGACAGGCTCATGGCATCAGGCGCCACCAGTGTGGCCGCAGCCACCCGTACGTCCCCGGCGCCGGCCGCGGCTCCGTCCCCGCACGAGCCGCGGTTCGACGCCGGGCGGATCTGCCTGGACTTGCTGGCGACGGCGCATCCCGAGGAGCGGCTCAGCTCCGTTGAACGGTTGCGCACCTGGTGTGCGGGTGCGGGGCTCGTCCCCGCAAGTACGCCGTTGAGCGAGGCCGAGCCTTCCTGGCTCGCGGCGTTCCACGAACTTCGTTTCCACGTCGGCCAGTTGGTGCGCGGCGAACTCGACGGACGGTACGCGGGCGGCGCCCTGGAACGCGTCAACGCACTCGCCCGCTGGGCCCCGCCCGCCCCCAGGGCCGTCCGCGCCGAGGACGGCACTCTCGTGCGGGCCCTGCACGCCGACCCCGGTAGCACCGCGCTCCTCGCCGCCATCGCACGCGATGCCGTCGAGCTGCTGACGGACCCGGTCGCCCGAGCGGGGCTGCGCCAGTGCGAGGGCGACAACTGCCCCCTCATCTACCTCGATACGTCGCGCGGCCGGCGCAGGCGCTGGTGTTCGAGCGAGGCGTGCGGCAACCGGGAACGCGTGGCCCGGCACCGCCGCCGGGCGGCACTCGCGCGGGCCTGAACACCCAGTCTGTGGAATTCCTTTGACGGAGCCTTGAACACAACGCCGTCCGACTACGTACCCCGATGGTGAGCGACCGGCTGGGCAGCACCGGCTGGGCAGCCCCAGTCGATTCGGGGACACCGGAGGTAGGCGTGCGCAAGGATTCCGCCGTGGCCGATGAACGTCCGCCCAGGGCACGACATCGCATGTCCCAGCCCGCGGAACCCGACGAGGAGCTCATGCGCGTCCTCTACCGGGAGCACGCCGGTCCGCTCCTCGCATACGTGCTCAGGCTGGTCGCGGGGGACCGGCAGCGCGCCGAGGACGTCGTGCAGGAAACGCTCATCCGTGCCTGGAAGAACGCCGGTCAGCTCAACCGTGCGACCGGCTCGGTACGCCCCTGGCTGGTGACGGTCGCCCGGCGCATCGTCATCGACGGTCACCGCAGCCGGCAGGCCCGGCCGCAGGAGGTCGACCCGTCGCCGCTGGAGGTCATCCCCGCGGAGGACGAGATCGACAAGGCGCTGTGGCTGATGACACTCTCGGACGCGCTCGAGGACCTGACCCCGGCTCACCGAGAGGTACTGGTCGAGACGTACTTCAAAGGGCGTACGGTCAATGAGGCGGCCGCGACGCTCGGCATACCCAGCGGCACGGTGCGCTCGCGGGTGTTCTACGCGCTGCGCTCGATGAAGCTGGCGCTGGAGGAGCGGGGGGTGACGGCATGAGCGCGTACGACGCGTACGGGTCCGGGTTCGGATCGCCCGGGTCTCCGGGGGCTCCCGCGTCCGGGCGGTCCCCCGGGCCCGAGGGGCCCGATGACGTGCACGAGACGGTCGGCGCCTACGCCCTCGGCATCCTGGACGACGCAGAGGCGACCGCGTTCGAGGCCCATCTGGCCGGCTGCGACTGGTGCGCGCAGCAGCTGGAGGAGCTCGCCGGGATGGAGCCGATGCTCGCGGCGCTCGCCGATCTTCCCGGCGCCCAGAGCGATCCCGTCAGGCAGCAGCTCGGCGCACAGCTCGCGGCCAAACCCAGCCCGAAGCTCGCCGAACGCCTCATCGACGAGGTCGCGGCCCGGCGCGCCGTGAAGCGCAGGCGCGGCCTGTACCTGGTGGCGGCAGCGGCCGCGCTGGTCATCGGCGGCCCGCTGACGGTCATGGCGGTGGACGGCGACGACGCGAACACGCTGGCCGATCCGCATCCGACCAGCCCGGCCGAGGACGCCTTCTTCAACCACATGCCGGAAAAGGTGCAGGCCACGGACGCGTCGACCAAGGTCACCGCCACCATCGGCATGGAGACGAAGGCCTGGGGCACGCACACCGTCCTGGAGCTGAAGAACGTCAAGGGCCCGGAGAAGTGCTCCCTCATAGCCGTCGGCAAGAACGGCGAGCGCGAGACGGTGACCACCTGGTCGGTCCCGAAGTGGGGATACGGCGTTCCAGGCAGCACGCACGAGTCCGCCAAGAGCCCGCTGTACGTGCACGGCGGCGCCGCATTCGCCCGCAACGACATCGACCACTTCGAGGTTGAAACGTTCGACGGCAGGCGACTGGTGGAGGTGGACGTGTAGGACAGCCGGCGGTCTGCGCAGCACGTTTGTGCAGGAATGTGCGCACGCAGGTGCACACAAGGCCCCCCTTTCGCGTACGGTGGACGGCTGCCCAGCACGTCAGAAGGGGGCCTCGGTGGCCGCGCAGGAAGCCGTCGATTCGGCTGCAGATACCGCTGTCGATTCCGTACGCTACCGCGAGATCGGCGTCGAACAGGAACATCTGGACCTTGTGTACCGGCGTCTCGAGGAGAAGATCCACGAGGCCGAGTTCCTGATGAACGACGCCGCCAAGCGCGGTCACGTCGGCACGCCCGGCGCGCTCGCCGAGCGGGATGCGCAGGTCTTCCGTGCCGGAATCCACCTCAACCGGCTCAACAACGAGTTCGAGGACTTCCTCTTCGGCCGTATCGACCTGCTGCGGGGCAAGGACGGCCAGAAGGGTCCCGACGGCGCGTACACGGCGGTGGAGCCGGCCGAGGGCGCCGTGCGGCCCGACAACACGGCCGACATCGCCGAGACCCTGCACATCGGACGCATCGGTGTGCTCGACGCCGACTACTCGCCGATGGTCATCGACTGGCGTGCTCCCGCCGCCGCGCCCTTCTACCGCTCCACGCCCGTCGACCCCGGCCGGGTGGTCCGCCGCCGCGTCATCCGCTCCAAGGGCCGCAAGGTCCTCGGTGTCGAGGACGACCTGATGCGCCCCGAGCTGACGGCCCACCTGGACGGCCAGGCGCTGCCGGTGGTCGGCGACGGCGCGCTGATGGCCGCGCTCGGCCAGGCCCGCACCCACACGATGCGGGACATCGTCGCCTCCATCCAGGCCGAGCAGGACCTGGTGATCCGGGCGCCCGCCGCCTCCGTGACGTACGTCGAGGGCGGCCCGGGCACCGGCAAGACGGCGGTCGCCCTGCACCGCGCCGCGTATCTGCTCTACCAGGACCGGCGCCGGTACGCGGGCGGCATCCTGATCGTCTCGCCGACGCCGCTGCTCGTCGCCTACACGGAGGGTGTCCTGCCGTCCCTCGGCGAGGAGGGCCAGGTGGCGATCCGCGCGGTGGGCTCGCTGGTCGACGGCGCCGAGGCCACGGTCTACGACTCGCCGTCGGTGGCCCGCGTGAAGGGCTCGTCGCGGATGCTCCGGGTGCTGCGAAAGGCGGCGCGCGGGGCGCTGGACCTCGACCCGCCCACCCGGCTGCGGGTCGTCGCCTTCGGGCGCCGGCTCGAACTGGAGGGCGAGCAGCTCGGCCGTATCCGCCGTACGGCTCTCGGCGGCACCGCGCCCGTCAACCTGCTCCGTCCCCGCGCGCGCAAGTTGCTGCTCGACGCCCTGTGGGAGCAGTCTGGCGCCGGATCCCGGCACACCGACCCGGAGCTCGCCGCCGAGCTGCGCTCCTCCTTCGACGAGGACATCATCTCCGAGGACGCCTTCATCGGGTTCCTGGACGCCTGGTGGCCCGAGCTCACCCCGCGCGGTGTCCTGACGGCGATGGGCGACGAGAAGCTCCTCGGCCGGTGGGCGCGCCGCGAGCTCAACCCGGGGGACGTGCGCAGGGTCGCCCGCTCGCTGCGGCGCGACGCGCTCTCCGTCCACGACGTGGCCCTGCTCGACGAGCTCCAGGCGATCCTCGGAACGCCCGCCAAGCCCCGCAAGAAGCGCGAGCTCGACCCGCTCGACCAGCTCACGGGCCTGGAGGAGCTCATGCCGGTCCGCGAGGAGTCCGCGCGCGAGCGCGCGGAGCGGCTGGCCCAGGAGCGTACGGAGTACGCGCACGTCATCGTCGACGAGGCGCAGGACCTCACCCCCATGCAGTGGCGCATGATCGGCCGCCGCGGCCGGCACGCCACGTGGACGATCGTCGGAGACCCCGCCCAGTCCTCGTGGTCCAACCCGGACGAGGCCGCCGAGGCCCGCGACGAGGCCCTCGGCACCCGGCCCCGCCGCCGCTTCACGCTCACCGTGAACTACCGCAACCCGTCCGAGATCGCCGAGCTGGCGTCCCGCGTCCTGGCCCTCGCCATGCCGGGTTCCGAGGCGCCGTCCGCCGTCCGCTCGACGGGCGTACAGCCCCGCTTCGCCGTCGTACGCGGCGAAGGGATGGCGGAGACCGTCCGGGCCGAGGCCGGCCGCCTGCTGGAACAGGTCGACGGCACCGTCGGCGTCGTCGTCGCGATGCACCGCCGCGGGGAGGCCGCCCGCTGGCTCGCCGGACTCGGCGAGCGCGTGGTGGCGCTCGGCAGCCTGGAGGCGAAGGGACTGGAGTACGACGCGACGGTGGTCGTCTCACCTGCGGAGATCGCCGACGAGTCGCCCGCCGGACTGCGCGTCCTGTACGTCGCGCTGACCCGCGCGACGCAGCAGCTCACGGTCGTCTCGGCGGAGCGGGACGAGCCGGACGCCTCCGGAATGCCGGATCTGCTCCGGGACTGATGAGCGCGACGGGAATTGCCTTACGAGGATCGTTTGTTACCGTTGACGTGACACCGGCTCGATCCAAGCCCCCGGGCCCAACCTTCGTCGCTTAGAGCGACCACTTGCCGCGAGGCGAGCATGGCGGGTCGGTGTCACTGAACGTACGAGAGGTCCGCGCCACGATGTGGCGCGGACCTCTTTGTCTTCGCGTCCACGGATCTTTGCGTCCACGGACTGATCTTCGCGTTCCCGGGCACCCCGCTGCCGTACAGTGCCCGCCCGCTCTCGTAAGGTCAGAGCGGTCTTCCGTGAGAACAAAACGTTCGCAATCCGAGGCGGCTACCGCGTACTCGGCGGTAGGTGACACCATCGGATGACGCTGTCCGTGGACTCGCGGGCAGCGCACGCGATACACGCGACACAAAGGGAAAGCAGAGGAAGTCGGCCATGGCAACGGCGCCCAGCGTCTCCTACTCGATGACGGTCCGGCTGGAGGTGCCCGCGAGCGGAACCGCGGTGTCCCAGCTCACCACGGCCGTCGAGTCCTCCGGAGGCTCGGTGACCGGCCTCGACGTCACCGCTTCGGGGCACGAGAAGCTCCGTATCGACGTCACCATCGCCGCGACCTCCACCGCGCACGCAGAGGAGATCGTCGGCAAGCTGCGCACCATCGAGGGCGTCGTCCTGGGCAAGGTCTCGGACCGTACGTTCCTGATGCACCTCGGCGGCAAGATCGAGATGGCGTCCAAGCACCCCATCCGCAACCGCGACGACCTGTCCATGGTCTACACGCCCGGCGTGGCCCGCGTGTGCATGGCGATCGCCGAGAACCCCGAGGACGCCCGCCGCCTCACCATCAAGCGCAACTCCGTTGCGGTCGTGACGGACGGCTCCGCCGTGCTGGGCCTCGGCAACATCGGCCCCAAGGCCGCACTGCCCGTCATGGAGGGCAAGGCGGCCCTCTTCAAGCGCTTCGCCGGCATCGACGCTTGGCCGATCTGCCTCGACACCCAGGACTCCGACGCCATCGTCGAGATCGTCAAGGCCATCGCCCCGGGCTTCGCCGGCATCAACCTCGAGGACATCTCCGCGCCCCGCTGCTTCGAGATCGAGGCGCGGCTGCGCGAGGCCCTCGACATCCCCGTCTTCCACGACGACCAGCACGGCACCGCGATCGTCGTCCTGGCCGCCCTGACCAACGCACTGCGCGTGGTCGGCAAGGGGATCGAGGACGTGCGCGTGGTCATGTCGGGCGCCGGCGCTGCCGGTACGGCCATCCTCAAACTGCTGATCGCCGCGGGCGTCAAGCACGCCGTCGTCGCCGACATCCACGGCGTCGTGCACGCCGGCCGGACGGACCTCGTGGACGCGGCCCCGGACTCGCCGCTGCGCTGGATCGCGGACAACACCAACCCCGAGGGTGTCACCGGCACGCTGAAGGAAGCGGTGCGCGAGGCCGACGTGTTCATCGGTGTCTCGGCGCCGAACGTGCTCGACGGCGACGACGTGGCCGCCATGGCGGAAAACGCCATCGTGTTCGCACTGGCGAACCCGGACCCGGAGGTCGAGCCCGCAATCGCCCGCCAGACGGCGGCAGTTGTGGCCACGGGCCGTTCGGACTTCCCGAACCAGATCAACAACGTGCTGGTGTTCCCCGGCGTCTTCCGCGGCCTGCTCGACGCCCAGTCGCGTACGGTCAACACGGAGATGATGCTGGCCGCCGCCACCGCCCTCGCGGACGTCGTCACCGAGGACGAGCTCAACCCGAACTACATCATCCCGAGCGTCTTCAACGACAAGGTCGCGGGCGCCGTCGCCGGAGCGGTGCGCGACGCCGCGAGGGCCGCCGGGGTTGCTGTGACGGGTAACACCACCGCCTGAACGACCGGCGGCCGGGCGTTGTCAGTCCGGGGTATTAGAGTCGGCGCGTCGTGGAACGCGGGGCCTGAGGCCTCCCTCTAGGGTGGCGGGCAGCCAGCCTGAGCCCTGCGGTCCGCTGTCGGGAGTGGACGGAGCGTCATCAATTCGAGGCAGTGGCGCTTTTCGTGTGACTCCCAGGGGTGCCGGATTGGCTTTCCCGCCGCAGGTGGGGGCAGGATGCGTTTCTGGGCGCGAGGGTCTGGCTACGGACCCGGGTCCGGGGACCGACCGAGGACCCTGGCAGCATCGGCTTCGCCGCATCAAACATGCGGCTCCGCCGCGTGGCACGCCTCAACGGCAAGAAGAACACGGGAGTACAAACATGAACCGCAGTGAGCTGGTGGCCGCGCTGGCCGACCGCGCCGAGGTGACCCGCAAGGACGCCGACGCGGTGCTGGCCGCGTTCGCCGAGACGGTCGGCGAGGTCGTCGCCAAGGGCGACGAGAAGGTCACCATCCCCGGCTTCCTCACCTTCGAGCGCACGCACCGTGCCGCTCGCACCGCGCGCAACCCGCAGACCGGCGAGCCGATCAACATCCCGGCCGGCTACAGCGTGAAGGTGTCCGCGGGCTCCAAGCTCAAGGAAGCAGCCAAGGGCCAGTAAGCCCATACGAAAGGGCGGCCACCCCCTCGGGGGGTGGCCGCCCTTTCGCATGCGCAACTTGGTGGTGGGTGGCGGGGGGCCTCTTGGCGGCTCCCGCCGTCGCGGGGTGCCGCTGTGCCCCCAAGCTCTCGGCTTCGCTCGAGCAGGGGGGACCCCCATCGCCCTGGGGAACGCCTGCCCACAGCGGCGCGGCGCGATTGCCCACAGCGGCGCCCGCCGGAGCGGGGCTCGGCGAGGCTTCTAGAGCGTGCTGCCCGGCAGCTCCACCTTCGCGCCCAGCTCCACCAGCTTCTCCATGAAGTTCTCGTAGCCGCGGTTGATCAGACCGATGCCGTGGACGCGGGACGTACCCTGGGCCGCGAGCGCTGCGATCAGGTACGAGAAGCCGCCGCGCAGGTCGGGGATGACCAGGTCTGCGCCCTGCAGCTTCGTGGGGCCCGAAACGACCGCGGAGTGCAGGAAGTTGCGCTGGCCGAAGCGGCAGTCGGAGCCGCCCAGGCACTCGCGGTACAGCTGGATGTGCGCGCCCATCTGGTTCAGCGCGGACGTGAAGCCGAGCCGGGACTCGTACACCGTCTCATGGATGATCGACAGGCCGGTGGCCTGCGTGAGCGCGACGACCAGCGGCTGCTGCCAGTCGGTCTGGAAGCCGGGGTGCACGTCCGTCTCCAGCGCGATGGCGTTCAGCGTGCCGCCCGGGTGCCAGAAACGGATGCCCTCGTCGTCGATCTCGAAGGCGCCGCCCACCTTCCGGTAGGTGTTCAGGAACGTCATCATCGAGCGCTGCTGGGCGCCGCGGACGTAGATGTTGCCCTCGGTCGCCAGCGCCGCGGACGCCCAGGAGGCGGCCTCCAGGCGGTCCGAGAGCGCACGGTGCGTGTAGCCGCCGAGCTTGTCGACGCCGGTGATGCGGATCGTCCGGTCGGTGTCCATCGCGATGATCGCGCCCATTTTCTGCAGGACGCAGATCAGGTCCTCGATCTCCGGCTCGACCGCGGCGTTGGACAGCTCGGTGACGCCCTCGGCGAGGACGGCGGTCAGCAGCACCTGCTCGGTCGCGCCGACGGACGGGTACGGCAGCCGGATCTTGGTGCCGCGCAGCCGCTGCGGGGCCTCCAGGTACTGGCCGTCCGCGCGCTTCTCGATCCGCGCGCCGAACTGCCGCAGCACCTCGAAGTGGAAGTCGATCGGCCGGCCGCCGATGTCGCAGCCGCCCAGGCCCGGGATGAACGCGTGCCCGAGCCGGTGCAGCAGCGGGCCGCAGAACAGGATCGGGATGCGCGAGGAGCCCGCGTGCGCGTCGATGTCCGCAACGTTCGCGCTCTCGACATGCGACGGGTCCATCACCAGTTCGCCCGGCTCCTCGCCGGGGCGGACGGTCACGCCGTGGAGCTGCAGCAGACCGCGTACGACACGGACGTCGCGGATGTCGGGGACGTTGCGCAGCCGACTCGGAGCGCTGCCGAGCAGTGCGGCGACCATGGCCTTCGGCACGAGGTTCTTCGCGCCGCGGACACGGATCTCGCCCTCCAGCGGGGTTCCGCCGTGAACAAGCAGGACATCGTCAGTGACCGTCATGAATCTCGCGTTCCGAGTAAAGGGGCAGGGCCGAGCAGCAAGCGTAATGGCCGCCTACCCCCCTTCCGTAAGCCCAAGGGGGGCACGAAGGCGTCATGAGTTCGCCACAATACGAACGGTGCCCGGCCGGGGACGCCGGGTCACCGGTCCGCCGCCCTCCCCGCGGCTGCCCGTCCGGCTCCCGCCGAGCCCCTCGAAAGGGGGCGCCACCAGGCCACACCTTTCCTCCCCGGCCGTATTCACTCGGGTAAGGGCATTGGGTGTCCCCACGCGGGGAAGATGCGGGATCATGTCTGCCATGACCGAGGTGTCCTCGCTCACAGGGCGGCTGCTCGTGGCCACCCCCGCCCTGGCGGACCCGAACTTCGACCGCGCGGTGGTGCTCCTCCTCGACCACGACGAGGAGGGCTCGCTCGGCGTCGTCCTCAACCGGCCGACCCCGGTGGACGTCGGCGACATCCTCGAGGGCTGGGGCGATCTCGCGGGGGAGCCGGGCGTCGTGTTCCAGGGCGGCCCGGTCTCGCTCGACTCGGCGCTCGGCATCGCGGTGATCCCCGGCGGCGCTTCGGGTGAGCGGGCGCCGCTGGGCTGGCGGAGGGTGCACGGCGCGATCGGACTCGTCGATCTGGAGGCACCGCCGGAGCTGCTCGCCTCCGTGCTCGGCTCGCTCCGTATCTTCGCGGGATACGCCGGATGGGGGCCCGGTCAGCTGGAGGCCGAACTGGCAGAGGGCGCCTGGTACGTCGTCGAGTCCGAACCCGGTGACGTGTCGTCCCCGACGCCGGAGCGGCTCTGGCGCGAGGTGCTGCGACGCCAGCGCAACGAGCTCGCCATGGTCGCCACCTATCCGGACGACCCGTCGCTCAACTGATCCCGGCGCGCTTCAGTACCCTTGGCGTTTATGAGCACTCTTGAGCCCGAGCGCGAGCGCGGAACAGGTACGGGGACCCTCGTAGAGCCGACGCCACAGACGTCGCACGGTGACGGTGACCACGAGCGCTTCGCCCATTACGTCCAGAAGGACAAGATCATGGCGAGCGCCCTCGACGGCACGCCCGTAGTCGCGCTCTGCGGCAAGGTGTGGGTGCCCGGCCGCGACCCGAAGAAGTACCCCGTATGCCCCATGTGCAAGGAGATCTACGAGTCCATGGGTGCCGGCGGCGGGGACAAGGACAAGGGCAAGGGCGGCGACAAGTAACGCTCTCGTGCCTGTAGCCGCTGCGGCGGCCCATGGCCGGCTGATGGCGGCCCCTGGCGGTATTCCGGCTCGCGGTGGTGGGCCTGCATTCCGGCTCGCGGCGGTGGGTCTGATCCGCCGCGATGCCGCCGTGCCGGTCGCGTGAGATGGCCGGGCTCGTGACATGGCTGGTCGTATGACAAGGCCGGTCGTATGACAAGGCCCCGGATGTGCGCTCTCTGCGCCTCCGGGGCCTTTGTGCTGCCCGGGCGTTGCACGGAGTGCTTCCGGTGGTCACAGAGTGGTTGAGACCACTTGTGGTCATGTTCATTGAACTTCTAGCCTCCGTTGTGTTGTGCAGAGCGAAACCGCTATTGCATATGCTGCAACGCCTTCGGAGGATGTCCGATGAAGCTCCCTGCCTCTGCCCGAATGACCGCCTCCGTGGCGGCACTTGTCCTCGCCGGGCTCACCGCCACCGCCTGCGCCCCGGGGACCTCCGACAGCAGCTCGACCAAGGACGAGAAGAGCGGCACGCTGCGTGTCTGGCTCTTCCAGGAAGTCAACAACGCGCCGAAGCAGAAGGTCGTCGACGCCGCCGTCGCCGCCTTCGAGAAGGCCCATCAGGGTACGAAGGTCACCGTCGAGTACATCCCCGTCGATACGCGCGCGGAGAAGATGAAGGCGGCCTTCAACGACCCCAAGAGCGCCCCCGATGTCGTCGAGTACGGCAACACGGACACCGCCGGCTACGTGCAGGACGGCGGACTCGCCGATGTCACCAAGGAGTTCGGCGCCTGGGCCGAGGCGAAGGACACCGACCCGACCGCCAAGGAGTCCGTGACGGTCGACGGCAAGATCTATGGAGCGCCGTTCTTCGTTGGCGTCCGGGCCCTGTACTACCGGACCGACATCTTCAAGGAACTGAAGCTCGAAGTTCCGAAGACGCAGGCCGAGTTGGCCGCGACCGCCAAGAAGATCCACAAGGCGAAGCCGGACCTGTACGGGATGGCGGTGGGCGGCACGTCCACCTACGCCGCGATGCCCTTCGTCTGGGCCAACGGCGGTGAGCTGGCCGTGGAGAAGGGCGGCACCTACCAGTCCGCCATCGACAGCGCCGCGTCCCAGAAGGGCATCAAGGCCTACACCTCGCTCTTCGGTGACGACAACTGTCCCGCCGCCAAGTGCGCGGCCATGACCGGCAACGACGTCGTGACCGCCTTCGCGTCCGGCAAGGCGGCCATGGCCATCGGAGGCGACTTCAACCACGAGGCGGTCGAGGCCGGCAAGGTCAAGGGCGAGTACGCGGTCGTGCCGCTGCCGGGCGTCAAGGCGGGCGAGATCGCGCCGGCGTTCGCGGGCGGCAACAACCTCGGCGTACTGAAGAGCACCTCGCACCGCACGCTCGCGGTCGAGCTCATGGAGCAGTTGGCGAGCAAGGACACCCAGGAGAAGCTCTTCGACGCGATGGGCTTCCTGCCGACCTACAGCGATGTGCGTGAGACCGCCGCGAAGAAGGAACCTTTCGTCGCGCCCTTCATCAAGACCCTCGGCGCGGGCACCAAGTTCGTGCCCGCCTCACCCGCCTGGGCCCAGATCGACGCGTCCCTGGTGCTGCCAAACATGTTCCAGGAGGTCATCAGCGGCCGTAAGGACGTGGCGGCGGCCTCGAGCGACGCGGCGAAGAAGATGGACGACGCGTTCACGTCCGTGGGCTGAGCCGATGATGCAGAACGCCACTGCCGAGCCGGCCGCCGTGGTCCCCGTGACCCCGGCGGCCGCCTCGGCCGTACCCTCACGGTCCGGGCGCCACGGCGGCCGCTGGACCCCCTGGCTGTATCTCGCCCCCGCCCTCGTCGTCCTGGCGGGCCTGTTGGTCTACCCCGTCTACCAACTCGGCCTGATCTCCTTCCTGGAGTACACACAGGCACAGGTCAGCGGCGGTGAGCCGACCAGCTTCCAGGGCTTCGGCAATTACGCGACGCTGTTCGCGGACGACCAGTTCTGGCAGGTGCTGCTTGCCACGGTGCTGTTCGCCGCCGCCTGTGTCGTGTCGACGCTGGCCGTCGGCTGCGCACTCGCCGTGCTGCTCACGCGCGTACGGGCCGTGCCGCGGCTGGCCCTGATGCTGGCCGCCCTGGGCGCCTGGGCGACTCCCGCGGTCACCGGTTCGACGGTGTGGATGTTCCTCTTCGATCCCGACTTCGGGCCCGTCAACAAGGTGTTCGGGCTCGGCGACCACTCGTGGACGTACGGCCGTTACAGCGCCTTCGCCCTCGTCCTGCTCGAAGTGGTGTGGTGCTCCTTCCCGTTCGTGATGGTGACCGTCTACGCCGGCATCAAGGCCGTACCCGGCGAGGTCCTGGAGGCCGCCGCGCTGGACGGCGCATCGCAGTGGCGGATCTGGCGTTCGGTGCTCGCGCCGATGCTGCGGCCGATCCTCACGGTCGTGACCATCCAGTCGGTCATCTGGGACTTCAAGGTGTTCACACAGATCTATGTGATGACGGGCGGCGGTGGAATCGCCGGGCAGAACCTGGTCCTGAACGTGTACGCGTACCAGAAGGCGTTCGCGTCCTCGCAGTACAGCCTCGGTTCGGCGATCGGTGTCGTGATGCTGCTGATCCTGCTCGCGATCACGCTGGTCTATCTGCGGCTGCTGCGCCGGCAGGGGGAGGAGCTGTGAGCATGACGGGTTTCGTACGGGGTGCGGTGCGGCGGCCCTGGCGGCTCGCTGCCGAGGCGTCGGCGCTGCTCATCGCCGTTGTTGTGGCGTTTCCGCTGTACTGGATGGTGCTCAGCGCCTTCAAACCGGCCGGTGAGATCGAGTCGACCCATCCCCGGCCGTGGACGCTGTCCCCCTCGCTCGATTCCTTCCGGCGCGTCTTCGGACAGCAGGAATTCGGCCGGTACTTCCTCAACAGCGTGGTCGTCGCGGTGACCGTGGTCGTCGTCTCCGCGCTGATCTCCTTTCTCGCGGCGACGGCGGTCACGCGATTCCGCTTCCGTTTCCGCACGACGCTGCTGATCATGTTTCTGATCGCCCAGATGGTGCCCGTCGAGGCCCTGACGATCCCGCTGTTCTTCCTGATGCGGGACTTCGGGCAGCTCAACACGCTGGGCTCGCTGATCCTGCCGCACATCGCCTTCTCGCTGCCGTTCGCGATCTGGATGCTGCGCGGTTTTGTGAAGGCCGTTCCGGAAGCGCTCGAGGAAGCCGCGTACATCGACGGAGCGAGCCGCACCCGGTTCCTCTGGCAGATCCTTTTCCCGCTGGTGTTCCCCGGGCTCGTCGCGACCAGTGTCTTCTCGTTCATCTCGACCTGGAACGACTTCCTCTTCGCCAAGTCCTTCATCATCAGCGACACTTCGCAGTCGACTCTGCCGATGGCCCTGCTCGTGTTCTTCAAGCCCGACGAGAACGACTGGGGCGGGATCATGGCGGCGTCCACGGTGATGACCATTCCGGTACTGGTGTTCTTCGTACTCGTACAGCGGCGGCTCGTGTCGGGCCTCGGGGGAGCGGTGAAGGACTGATGACATCCACAGGAGCATCCGCAATGGATTCAGGAGCATCGGAAATGGATTCGGGAGCATCCGCAATGGATCTGATTCCGGCACCCCGGCGCGTGTCCGGCCACGGCGACGACTTCTTCGCGCTCGGCCCCGAAACCCGACTGGCCGCAGGCGAGGGGACGGAAGGCACCGAGCGGTGGCTGCGCTCCATCCTCGGGGCCGCCACCGGATTCCCGCTGGCACCGGGCTCGGTCGACAACGCCATCTGGCTGTCCGTCGACCCGGCGGTCACCGAGGAACTCGGCGAGGAGGGCTACCGCCTGACGGTCCTGCCCGAAACCGTGGACCTGGTGGGCGGCGGACCCGCCGGGCTCTTCTGGGGCGCACAGACCCTCAGGCAGCTGCTCGGCCCCGACGCGTACCGGCGTGCCCCGCTCCCCGGGCGGGAGTGGCGGCTGCCGGTGACCCGCATCGAGGACTCCCCCCGCTTCGCCTGGCGCGGGCTCATGCTCGACGTCGCACGGCATTTCATGCCCAAGGACGGCGTCCTGCGCTATCTCGACCTGCTCGCCGCGCACAAGCTGAACGTCTTCCACTTCCACCTCACCGACGACCAGGGCTGGCGCATCGAGATCAAGCGCTACCCGAAGCTGACGGAGACCGGGTCGTGGCGGGCGCGCACGAAGGTCGGCCACCGCGCCTCACCGCTGTGGGAGGAGAAGCCGCACGGCGGCTACTACACGCAGGACGATATCCGCGAGATCGTCGCGTACGCCGCCGAGCGGCATATCACCGTCGTCCCCGAGATCGACATCCCGGGCCACTCGCAGGCCGCCATCGCCGCGTACCCCGAACTCGGCAACACCGACGTCATCGACACCGCCTCCCTCTCCGTCTGGGACACCTGGGGCATCTCCGCCAACGTACTCGCCCCCACTGACAGCACCCTCCGCTTCTACGAGGGGGTCTTCGAGGAGGTCCTGGAGCTCTTCCCGTCCACGTTTGTCCACGTCGGCGGCGACGAGTGCCTCAAGGACCAGTGGAAGCGGTCGCCGGCCGCACAGGCCCGCATCAAGGAGCTCGGGCTCGCCGACGAGGACGAGCTGCAGTCCTGGTTCATCCGGCACTTCGACGCCTGGCTCGCCGCGCGCGGGAAACGCCTCATCGGCTGGGACGAGATCCTCGAGGGCGGCCTGGCCCCGGGAGCAGCCGTGTCGTCGTGGCGCGGCTACCAGGGCGGCATCACCGCCGCCCGCGCGGGCCACGACGTCGTCATGTGCCCCGAGCAGCAGGTCTACCTGGACCACCGCCAGCACGGCGGCGACGACGAACCGATGCCCATCGGATACGTACGCACCCTGGAGGACGTCTACCGCTTCGAACCCGTACCGCCGCAGCTCGGACCCGACGAGGCGCGGCACGTCCTCGGCGCCCAGGCCAACGTCTGGACCGAGGTGATGGAGAACCACGCGCGCGTGGACTACCAGACCTTCCCGCGCCTGGCCGCGTTCGCCGAGGCGGTCTGGTCCCGGCTGCCCGCCCCGGCTGACCGAGACTTCGCGGACTTCGAGCGGCGGATGGCCGCCCACTACCGGCGGCTCGACGCCCTCGGCGTCGGCTACCGCCCGCCCACGGGTCCCCTGCCATGGCAGCAGCGTCCGGTCCCCGAGGGAATGGAAGGCGGTTTCGGACGCCCGATCGACGGCCCGCCCCCGAACGTGTGAGGTGACCCCGGCGACGTGACGCACGGCGGCCGTTGCTGCGACGGTGGGGCCTGGAAGGAAAATCGGTACAAGAGGCTCTGAAGAGTGGCAATTCGAGCTGACCGGCGAGGTTGTGCGAAACCGGGACCATCCACCTGCGCAAGGAGGAATGACTCCTAGCGGACCCCCGCGTCGGGCCTGCGGAAAGATGTGCCAGAGTTGCCACGTCCGGCCTGTGAGCACGTACCGTACGGCAACACGGGTGGACCAGGTGGACAGCGGGAAGGGGCAGCCGGTTTGACCACGCACGCACCGCAGGCGGCGCAGTCCGTGACGCTGCCGGGCTCGCTGGACGAGGCTGTGGCGGCCCTGACCGCCATGCCCGCCGCGGTGCCCGTGGCGGGTGGCACCGACCTCATGGCCGCCGTCAACTCCGGTCTGCTGCGCCCTGCCGCCCTCGTCGGACTCGGCCGGATCAGCGAGATCCGCGGCTGGCAGTACCAGGACGGGCACGCCCTGCTCGGCGCGGGCCTCACCCACGCGCGCATGGGCCGCCCCGACTTCGCGGCCCTCATCCCCGCCCTCGCCGCCGCCGCGCGCGCCGCGGGCCCGCCCCAGATCCGCAACGCCGGCACGCTCGGCGGCAACATCGCGACCGCCGCCCCGACCGGCGACGCGCTGCCCGTGCTGGCCGCCCTCGAGGCCACGCTGATCATCGCGGGCCCGGACGGCGCCCGCCGCGAGATGCCCGTCTCGCACCTGCTCGCCGGCATGGAGATGCTGCGCGCGGGCGAACTCATCGGGTACGTGCGCGTGCCGCTGCTGCACGCCCCGCAGGTGTTCCTGAAGGCGACCGGACGCACCGGCCCCGGGCGCGCGACCGCCTCCGTGGCCCTGGTCCTCGACCCGGCCAGGCGCGGCGTACGGTGCGCCGTGGGCGCCGTCGCGCCGATGCCGCTGCGGCCCCTCGATGCCGAGCAGTGGGTCGCCTCGCTGATCGACTGGGACGGTGAGCGGTCGCTCGTCCCCGAGGCGTTGGCCGCGTTCGGCGAGTACGTCGCCGCGGCGTGCATCCCGGACCTGCCCCCGGCCGAGGACGGCACCCCGCAGCAGCTGCCGCCCGCCGTACTGCACCTGCGGCGTACCGTCGCCGTGCTGGCCCGACGAGCACTGGGGAGGGCGCTGTCGTGACCGACCACCACGACGACCACGGAAACGGCGGCCCGACAGGCGTGCCGGGTGCCTGGGAGCCGCTTCCCCAGGGCGAGTACGACGCGGACGCCACGGCGTTCGTGAAGCTCCCCGAGGGGGGCATCGACGGCTACACCGGCATCCCTCTCGCGGCGCCCGGACACGGCTATGTGCCGCCGCCCATAACGGTCGCTCCGGCCGCGGGCGGGGCGACCGATCCGGCCGCCACGGGCGCGTGGGTGATTCCGGGCGCGGTGCACGGCGGCGGGCACGTGCAGACGGACGCCTCCGGGCATGTGCAGACGGTGCAGTGGCCGGATCCGGCCGGGGCGCCGGACGCCGGGCCGGGTGCGGGAATGGATGCCGCTGCGGCGGGGGACCACGCGTCGCAGACCGCGCAGGGCTCGTACGGCGGCACGGACTCGTACGACGGGCAGGAATCGTACGGCGGCCAGGACCTGTACGGCGGGCAGGATTCGTACGGTGGGCAGGACCCGCACGCCGTCCGCGAGCCCTTCTCGTACGACCACGGGATGACCGGGCAGTGGTCCTTCGCTGAGTCGGAAGAGGCCCACGCGGGCTCGTCCGACGTGACCGGACAGTGGTCGATCCCGGTCGCCGATGGCGACCTTCCGGACGAGTCGGGCGAGTTCACCACTTCGGCGCTCGCTTCCCAGTGGGGCGGCACGCCTCCGGCGACCCTCCCCGGCGGTGCGTCCGCGCCATGGGCGACGGGGGCCGACGCGGGGCAGTCGTGGAGCGGTCGGCCGGAAGCAGGAGGTCCGCCCGAGCCGGGGCAGGGACACGAGCTTCGGCCCGAGGCCGGGCACCACACCCAGGCGGGCCTGTACCCGGGCCACCCTGTGGAGCCCGAACAGGGTTTCAGCGGTGCCGATTTCGGGGGTGCCGGTCACCCGGAGCCCGGGATTCCCGCCGCCGCGGCAGAGCCCACCGGTGAGGCGTCAGCCGTCGTCTCCCGGGAAGCGGCCCCCCAGGCATCAGCCGACTCCTCCTCCCCGGCACCCTCCTCCCCGGAACCTTCCGCCTCGGAGACGGCTCGCTCGGACGCTTCGGACGAGCATGTCGTTTCTGCCGAGCACGCCGCTTCGGCTGAGCATGCGGCTTCGGCCGATGACGCGGCTTCCGCCCGAGCCCAGGGACCCGGCGACTCGCCGGAGGTCGCGGAAGCGGCACCGGACCACGAGCCCGCCGCCGACCCCTCCGACGCGGACTCCGCCGAAGACGCCCCGCAGTCCGGCCCCGACGGGTCCGACGACGGTGCAGAAGCCGCGAACACCCCGGCCCTCCACGACGAGCACCCCCTCGCCTCCTACGTCCTGCGCGTGAACGGGATGGACCGCCCCGTCGCCGACGCCTGGATCGGCGAGTCGCTGCTCTACGTGCTGCGCGAGCGGCTCGGTCTGGCCGGCGCCAAGGACGGCTGCGCACAGGGCGAGTGCGGTGCCTGCAACGTCCAGGTGGACGGCCGGCTCGTCGCGTCCTGCCTGGTCCCGGCGGCCACCGCCGCCGGAAGCGAGGTGCGCACCGTCGAGGGCCTGGCCACCGACGGGCAGCCCTCCGACGTGCAGCGCGCGCTGGCCGACTGCGGCGCCGTGCAGTGCGGTTTCTGCGTACCGGGCATGGCGATGACCGTCCACGACCTGCTCGAAGGAAACCCCGCGCCGTCCGAGCGCGAGACCCGGCAGGCGCTCTGCGGCAATCTGTGCCGCTGTTCCGGCTACCGGGGCGTCGTGGACGCCGTACGCGAGGTCGTCGCCGAGCGCGAGGCCTCCGCCAGGGCCGCAGAGACGGAGGCAGAGGCCAAGGCAGAGGCCAAGGCGGAGGCCAAGGCCAAGGCGGACGCGGACGCCGCGGCCGGTTCCGCAGAGGTGCGCATCCCGCACCAGGCGGGCCCGGGCGCCGGCGGCGTCAACCCGGCGGCACACGAGGCGCAAGGGCCGTACGACGACCACGCGCCAGGGCCGTACGACGACCAGGACGGAGGCACGGCATGAGCAACGAGGCCGCAGCCGCCACCGCGACCACCCCCACCGGCACGACCGCGCAGCCCGCCACGGGTCCCGAGGCGCCGCCGCACGGCATCGGCGTCTCGCTCACCTCCGCGCACGGCCGCGCCAAGGCGGAGGGCACCTTCCCGTACGCGGCCGACCTGTGGGCCGAGGGCTTGCTCTGGGCCGGCATCCTGCGCTCTCCGCACCCGCACGCCCGCATCGTCTCGATCGACACCACCCACGCGCGCGAGATGCCCGGCGTCCGTGCGGTCGTCACGCACGAGGACGTGCCGGGCGCCGCGGTGCACGGCCGCGGCAGCGCGGACCGCCCCGTCTTCGCCTCCGAGGTCGTACGCCACCACGGCGAGCCCATCGCCGCCGTAGCCGCCGACCACCCGGACACGGCCCGGATGGCGGCGGCCGCCATCATCGTCGAGTACGAAGTACTCGACCCGGTGACCGACCCGGAGAAGGCCTTCGAGGCCGAACCCCTGCACCCCGACGGCAACCTGATCCGCCACATCCCGCTTCGCCACGGCGACCCGGAGGCGGCGGGTGAGATCGTCGTCGACGGCCTGTACCGCATCGGCCGCCAGGACCCCGCGCCCATCGGCGCGGAGGCCGGACTCGCCGTGCCCCGCCCGGACGGCGGCGTCGAGCTGTACGTAGCCTCCACAGACCCCCATGCCGACCGCGACACGGCGGCCGCGGTCTACGGCCTCGCACCGGAGCGCGTGAAGGTCGTCGTCACCGGCGTGCCCGGCGCGACCGCCGACCGCGAGGACTCGGGCTTCCAACTTCCGCTCGGCCTGCTGGCGTTGAAGACCGGCTGCCCGGTGAAGCTCACCGCCACGCGCGAGGAGTCCTTCCTCGGCCACGCCCACCGCCACCCCACGCTGCTGCGCTACCGCCACCACGCGGACGCCGAGGGCCGCCTGGTCAAGGTCGAGGCGCAGATCCTGCTCGACGCGGGCGCGTACGCGGACACCTCGTCGCAGGCGCTCGCCGCCGCCGTCTCCTTCGCCTGCGGGCCGTACGTCGTCCCCAACGCGTTCATCGAGGGCTGGGCGGTCCGTACGAACAACCCGCCGTCCGGCCATGTGCGGGGCGAGGGCGCGATGCAGGTGTGCGCCGCCTACGAGGCGCAGATGGACAAGCTCGCCAAGAAGCTCGGCATCGACCCGGCCGAGCTGCGGCTGCGCAATGTCATGTCGACCGGCGACGTCCTGCCTACCGGCCAGACCGTCACCTGCCCGGCACCGGTGTCCGAACTCCTCACCGCCGTACGCGACTTCCCGCTGCCCCCACTCCCCAAGGACAGCCCCGAGGACGAGTGGGTCCTTCCCGGCGGCCCGGAGGGCGCGGGCGAACCGGGCGCGGTGCGCCGCGGCGTGGGCTACGGCCTGGGCATGGTGCACATGCTGGGCGCCGAGGGCGCCGACGAGGTCTCAACGGCCACCGTGCGGGTCCAGGACGGCGTCGCGACCGTCCTGTGCGCCGCCGTCGAGACCGGCCAGGGCTTCTCGACGCTCGCCCGGCAGATCGTCCAGGAGACGCTCGGCATCGACGAAGTGCACGTGGCGTCCGTCGACACCGACCAGCCGCCGGCCGGGCCCGGCTGCCGCGGCCGGCACACCTGGGTGTCGGGCGGCGCGGTGGAGCGCGCCGCCAAGATGGTCCGTACGCAGCTTCTCCAGCCCCTCGCACACAAGTTCGGCATGTCGACGGAGCTGCTCCAGATCACGGACGGCAAGATCACCTCGTACGACGGGGTGCTGTCCACGACCGTCACCGAGGCCATGGACGGCAAGGAGCTGTGGGCCACGGCCCAGTGCCGCCCGCATCCGACGGAGCCGCTCGACGACTCGGGCCAGGGCGACGCGTTCGTCGGCCTCGCGTTCTGCGCGATCCGCGCGGTGGTGGACGTGGACATCGAACTGGGCTCGGTCCGCGTGGTCGAACTCGCCGTCGCCCAGGACGTGGGGCGCGTCCTCAACCCCGCCCAGCTGAAGGCGCGTATCGAGGCCGGCGTCACGCAGGGCGTCGGCGCGGCGCTCACGGAGAACCTGCGCACTCCGCGCGGGCTGGTCCGCCACCCCGACCTGACGGGCTATGCGCTGCCGACCGCGCTCGACGCGCCCGACATCCGCATCGTGAAGCTGGTCGAGGAGCGCGACGTGGTCGCCCCCTTCGGCGCCAAGTCGGTCAGCGCGGTGCCGGTGGTCACCTCGCCGGCGGCCATCGCCTCCGCGGTCCGCGCGGCGACGGGCCGCCCGGTCAACCGGCTGCCTATCCGGCCGCAGGCGGCTGTGGTGACGGCCCAGTGACCGCGCCGGAGCCTCCTCGGTACGAACCGCCGCCCAGCGTCGGGAAGTTGCTGGTGTGGATCCTGGTGTTCGTACTGGCGGCGATCGCCGTCGTGCTCGGTGGCGTGTACCTCACGTGATGCGCGGGGTCGTCCTGGTCACCGGTGTGATGGCGGCCGGGAAGTCGACCGTCGCGCAGGCGCTGGCGGAGCGGCTGCCGCGGGCCGTGCATGTGCGCGGTGACATCTTCCGCCGCGTGATCGTGTCGGGCCGCGAGGAGTACGGGCCCGACGCGGGGGCGGAGGCCGAGGCCCAGCTGCGGCTCCGCTACCGGCTGTCGGCACTGACGGCGGACGAGTACGCGAAGGCGGGGTTCACGGCGGTCGTCCAGGACGTGGTCCTGGGCGAGCATTTGAGGCAGTACGTCTCGTCGGTCCGCACCCGGCCGCTCTACGTCGTGGTGCTCGCCCCGAGCCCGGAGGCTGTGGCGGAGCGGGAGGCCGCCCGCGCGAAGGCCGGGTACGGCGCGTGGACCGTGGCCGACCTCGACCGGAGTCTGCGGGTGGAGACCCCGCGGATCGGGCTCTGGCTGGACACCTCCGAACTGACGGTGTCCGAGACGGTGGACGCGATTCTGTCCGGACGGGACGAGGCCCGGGTGGGGTGACGGCGCCGGGGGGCGTTGTCAGTGGTGGGCCGTAGGGTTCTTGAGCAGTGGGGACGGCCGTTGGGGTGGCCGTGGCCGGGGATGTCGTCTGCATCGGTGCATAGGTTCATGGGGGAGTCATGAGCAAGACCGTTACCGCCGCTACTGAGCTCGAGGAAGAACTGCGTCAGGGCTCGGACCTGGCGCTGGACCTGCCGCAGCGGCTCCTGGACGAGGAGTTCGGGCACGGCGCCGTGATGCGCTTCGAGGACGTCGACTTTCCGCGGGCCCTCACCCATGAGCCGACCCGCCGCTTCCTGAAGGACGTCGGACTGCCCGAGGACGGGTTCGTGTTCCAGCTGGACACGGACGTGCCGCTGCCGACACTCGCCGAGTACTACGCGGACGACCGGCTCGACGCCGCCGCGGACCACGTCCTCCCGGAGTGGGCGTCGCAGCTGATCCGCCTCGGGCGCCTCGTCGAGGGCACGGACCTCGTCGTCGACGGGACTACCGGCGCGATCCTCGGCTGGAGTGCCTGCGACGGCACTCCACGCCCGCTCGACGCCGACATATCCACGCTGGTCTGGACCCTGTGGCTGATACACCGCGAGAGGGCCGCCGACGTGGCTCCTGCCTAGCCGGTGCCATGTGGAGGCCGAAGGCTCCGGAATCCGCCCGGTGCCGGCCCGCCGGGCCGAGGTCAGCCGGCGAGGCAGGCCAGCTCGATGGTGTGTCCGGTGTGCTGGGCCTTGGCCTGCAGGTAGCGCACGTTGCTGTCGGTGGCGAAGACGCCGGTCGGCACGGTGGTGCGTACCGAGATACCGAGCTCGTCCAGCTGTCGCGCCTTGTCGGGGTTGTTGGACAGCAGATCCAGTTTCCGGATGCCGAGGGCGGTGAGCATCTGGGCGGCGGCGGTGTAGTCGCGGGCGTCCTCGGGCAGGCCCAGAGTGGTGTTGGCCTCATATGTGTCCAGGCCGGTGTCCTGGAGTGCGTAGGCGTCGAGCTTGTTGTAGAGACCTATGCCGCGGCCCTCCTGGCGCAGATAGAGCAGGATTCCGCCGGCGGCGTCGATGCGCTGGACGGCCTCGCGCAGCTGAGGGCCGCAGTCGCAGCGAGCGGAGCCGAACACATCCCCGGTCAGGCACTCGGAGTGCAGCCGCACCAAGGGGGACTCCGAGGCGGTGGGGTCGCCCAGGACCAGCGCCACATGCTCGGCGCCGTCGGCAAGGCCGTGGAAGGTGACAGCCTCGGCGGTGACCGCGTAGCCGTCGGCGAAGCGCAGGGGGATACGGACCCGGGTGCGCACCGTGGCGTCGGCAGGGGTGGCGTACATCGCGTCTCCGATGGTCGAACGATCAGACTCGATTCAAATTTGAACGAGTGGGCGCCACCGTACACAGCGGTTTGAATTTGAACAACCCGTGTAGGGTGGAGACATGGGTCACCCGAGATGGCTGAGCGAGGAAGAGTTCCGGGCCTGGCAGGCCTTCCTCGCTGCCGGCGCGCTGCTGAACCGGCGCCTGGACCAGCAGCTCAAGGACGAGGTGGGCCTCTCGCACCTGCAGTACGAGATCCTCGTCCGGCTCTCCGCCGAGCCCGGGCACGAGATGCGCATGACGGAACTCGCCGACTCCCTGTTCAACACCAAGAGCGGACTGACCTACCAGATCACCCAGCTGGAGAAGGTCGGACTGGTGCAGCGTCGCGCCTGCACCTGGGATGTGCGCGGAGTCAAGGCGGTCCTCACCGACGCCGGACAGGAGACGCTCAAGCGGGCGGCCCCGGGCCATGTCGCCACCGTCCGCGAGTTGCTCATCGACGTCCTCACCCCGGAACAGCTCACCGCCCTCGCCGACGGCCTCGGCGAGGCCAGTCGGCGCATGTGCGACGGGAACGCCTCGGGCACGTCCTCCAGGAACAGCTGCAGAGGCGCGACGGACGGCAGGTAGGGCGGTCCTCTGTCGGGAGGACCGCCCTACCTGTATCCCTGGTCAAGGGCACAGAAGCCGTGATCGGAATCGAACCGACGTAACTCGCTTTGCAGGCGAGCCCCTAATCCACTCGGGCACACGGCCTTGCCGGAATTTCCGGACCATGGGGAGCATCCGGAGCTTCTGGAACTTCATGTCTCGGGCTCGACGTCTCGAACTCGATGTCTTGACGGTAGGGGGCCGGGCACAAGGGGCTCAAGGGGCGCGCGCGGTCTGCAATGGGACTGCCATACGGCGTTCATGGACGGACACATTCCAGGCGGGAGGGAGGGGGATCGGAATGGAGGGGGCCGAGAAGACCGAGAAGGTCGTAGGACCAAGGAACCAGCCGGTCATGGCCTCCAGACAGGAGCCATCCCAGGCTGTGGCCCTTACTGTTGCGGTCATGACCGCCCGGGAACCGCGCGACACCGACGTCGCCGAGACTGTCGTAGCCGCTGCCGACGCCGCTCCGGCCGATGCCGCCGGCGTGGGAGGCGGGGACGGTGGCCGTGAGGGCGTGCTCGGCCGCTCCCATCGCGCCCTCAGCATCGGCATCGTCTCCGTCGTCCTGCTGATCGCCTTCGAGGCGACCGCGGTCGGTACCGCGATGCCCGTGGCCGCGAGTGACCTGGACGGTGTCTCGCTCTACGCGTTCGCGTTCTCCGGGTACTTCACGACGAGCCTGTTCGGGATGGTGCTGGCCGGCCAGTGGGCGGACCGGCGCGGGCCGCTGGCGCCGCTGACGGCCGGTATAGCGGGCTTCGCGGCCGGGCTGCTGCTGTCCGGCACGGCGGGTGCGATGTGGCTGTTCATCCTGGGTAGGGCGGTTCAGGGGCTCGGCGGCGGGCTGGTGATCGTCGCGCTGTATGTGGTCGTGAGCCGCGCCTACCCGGAGCGGCTGCGGCCGGCGATCATGGCGGCGGTCGCGGCGAGTTGGGTGGTGCCGTCCGTGGTCGGCCCGCTGGCCGCGGGGGCGGTGACCGAGCACCTCGGCTGGCGGTGGGTGTTCATCGGCATCCCGGTACTCGTCGTGCTCCCGCTGGCCCTCGCCCTGCCGCAGATACGGCGCCGGGCGTCCGGGCCCCCGGAAGGGGCCGTTCCGGCGCCTTTCGACGGACGGCGCATACGGCTGGCGCTCGGTATCTCGCTCGGCGCGGGACTGCTGCAGTACGCCGCCCAGGACCTGAGGTGGTTCTCGCTCGCCCCCGCCGTGGCCGGGGCCGCGCTGCTGGTCCCGGCCGTCCTCGGCCTCCTTCCGCCCGGCACCTGCCGGGCGGCGCGCGGCCTGCCGTCCGTGGTGCTGCTGCGCGGCGTGGCGGCCGGGTCCTTCATCGCGGCGGAGTCGTTCGTACCGCTGATGCTGGTGACCCAGCGCGGGCTGTCGCCGACGCTGGCCGGGATGTCGCTCGCGGCGGGCGGTGCGACGTGGGCGCTGGGCAGCTGGGTCCAGGCCAGGCCGCGCGTGGAGCCCTACCGGGAGCGGCTGACGGTGTTCGGCATGGTGCTGGTCGCGGTGGGGATCGCGGTGGCCCCGAGCGTGCTGATACCGGCGGTGCCGGCCTGGACGGTCGCCGTCGCCTGGGCCTTCGGGTGCTTCGGGATGGGGCTGGTGATCTCCTCCACCAGCGTGCTCCTGCTGAAGCTCTCGCCGCCGGAGGAGGCGGGTGCGAACTCGGCCGCGCTGCAGATCTCGGACGGTCTGTCCAACGTCCTCCTGCTCGCGGCGGGCGGCGCCGCCTTCGCCGCGCTGGGCGGGGGCGCGGTGGGCGCCGCGGCGTCGCTCGCGCACGGGGCGGCCGAAGCGGCGCAGGGTTCGCACCCGGCGGCGTTCGCCACGGTGTTCCTGCCGATGGCGGTGGTGGCGCTGGCGGGGGCTTGGGTGGCCACGCGTCTGGGTCGGCCTGCGGCGGCGCGGCTGTCACGGGAGGGAGCCGACACCAACCTCGGCTGAGCGGATCACTCCACTCGCAGAAGCCTTGCGAGGGCGTCGTGTGACGCATGTCGCAACCGACTCAAAAGCGGCGTCGTTGACCCATGGGGCAGGTGAGCTCACCGGTAGGGTGGCCCGGTTGTCATACGTAGCCGAACCCGACAGAGCCGAGCCGCCCAACCCCCCACCGGAGACCGTGACTACCACCGCCGCCACCGCCGCCACCAGCTCCTCCTCCTCACATCACCTCTCTCCCGCCTTCCCTGGCCGTGCCCCCTGGGGTACGGCCAACAAGCTGCGTGCCTGGCAGCAGGGGGCGATGGAGAGGTACATCCAGGAGCAGCCGCGCGACTTCCTCGCCGTCGCCACGCCCGGCGCCGGCAAGACGACGTTTGCGCTGACCCTGGCGTCCTGGCTGTTGCACCACCATGTCGTGCAACAGGTCACGGTGGTCGCGCCGACCGAGCATCTGAAGAAGCAGTGGGCCGAGGCGGCCGCCCGGATCGGGATCAGGCTCGACCCGGAGTACAGCGCGGGCCCGCTCGGCCGTGAGTACCAGGGCGTCGCCGTCACGTACGCGGGCGTCGGAGTGCGGCCCATGCTGCACCGCAACCGCGTCGAGCAGCGCAAGACACTCGTGATCCTCGACGAGATCCACCACGCCGGCGACTCCAAGTCCTGGGGCGAGGCGTGCCTGGAGGCCTTCGAGCCGGCGACCCGGCGCCTCGCGCTCACCGGTACGCCGTTCCGGTCCGACACCAACCCGATCCCCTTCGTGACGTACGAGGAGCGGAACGACGGAATCCGGCGGTCGGCGGCCGACTACACGTACGGATACGGGAGTGCCCTCGGCGACGGCGTCGTCCGGCCCGTCATCTTCCTCTCCTACAGCGGCAACATGCGCTGGCGTACGAAGGCGGGCGACGAGATCGCGGCGCGGCTCGGCGAGCCGATGACCAAGGACGCGATCTCGCAGGCCTGGCGGACGGCCCTCGACCCCCGCGGTGAGTGGATGCCCAGCGTGCTGCGCGCCGCCGACCAGCGCCTGAACGAGGTGCGCAAGGGCATACCGGACGCGGGCGGGCTCGTCATCGCGTCCGACCAGGAATCGGCCCGCGCGTACGCCAAGCTGATCCGCGAGATCACCGGCTCCAAGGCCACGCTGGTCCTCTCCGACGACGCGGGCGCCTCGGACCGGATCGACGAGTTCAGCAACAACCAGGACCGCTGGATGGTCGCCGTCCGCATGGTGTCGGAGGGCGTCGACGTGCCGCGGCTGGCCGTCGGCGTGTACGCGACGACCATCTCGACACCGCTGTTCTTCGCCCAGGCCGTCGGACGCTTCGTGCGCTCCCGCCGCCGCGGCGAGACGGCGTCCGTCTTCCTGCCCACCATCCCCGACCTCCTCGGCTTCGCCAACGAGATGGAGGTCGAGCGCGACCACGTGCTCGACAAGCCGAAGAAGGAGGGCGAGGAGGACCCGTACGCCGAGTCCGAGAAGGAGATGGACGAGGCGAACAAGCAGCAGGACGAGGACACGGGGGAGCAGGACATGCTCCCGTTCGAGGCGCTGGAGTCCGACGCCGTGTTCGACCGGGTGCTGTACGACGGCGCGGAATTCGGCATGCAAGCCCATCCGGGCAGCGAGGAGGAGCAGGACTACCTCGGCATTCCGGGGCTGCTCGAGCCCGACCAGGTCCAGATGCTGCTGCAGAAGCGGCAGGCACGGCAGATCGCGCACAGCCGTAAGAAGCCCGCCGAAGAGGCCGACCTCGTCGAACTGCCCGCCGAGCGGCGGCCTGTTGTCACGCACAAGGAGCTGCTGGAGCTGCGCAAGCAGCTCAACACGATGGTGGGCGCGTACGTCCATCAGAGCGGCAAGCCACACGGAGTGATCCACACGGAGCTGCGCCGGGTGTGCGGCGGGCCGCCCAGCGCGGAGGCCACGGCGGGGCAGCTGCGGCAGCGGATCGCCAAGGTGCAGGAGTGGGCTACGCGGATGAGGTGACGCCGCCCTGGACTTCTCGATGGCGAGGGCATCCGTCGTTGTGAGCTGCGCCGAGTTATCCGACATTTCGGGCAAATCTGGCCGACATGTGCAGTTACTGACCGGATTCTGGACGGTGTCTTCCGCTGACCGGACTGGCTCGCTACTGTCCCGGCAACGCGCACGCTTCGTGGCAGCGCCGCCGCGGAGCGCAGCCGGTGCCCAGCCCGGGTCGACCCCGGGCCGCTTGCATACCGGCGGCTCCTGACTGCGTCGCCGAGGGACCGGTGGCGCATCCGCCGTGAGGGGCCGTCGACCCTCACCACTAAGGAGTGGGCGTCGTGACCGCGGAGACATCCCAGACGCTCGACCGGGGACTTCGTGTCCTCAAGCTGCTCGCCGATACCGACCATGGCCTCACCGTCACCGAGCTCTCCAACAAGCTCGGGGTGAACCGCACGGTCGTGTACCGGCTGCTCGCCACGCTCGAGCAGCACGCACTCGTACGCCGTGACCTCGGCGGCCGGGCGCGTGTCGGGCTCGGCGTGCTGAGCCTGGGGCGCCAGGTCCACCCTCTGGTGCGTGAGGCGGCGCTGCCCGCGCTGCGCTCGCTCGCCGAGGACATAGGCGCGACCGCGCATCTGACGCTGGTGGACGGCGCCGAGGCGCTCGCCGTCGCGGTCGTCGAGCCGACGTGGACCGACTACCACGTGGCGTACCGCGCCGGGATCCGGCACCCGCTGGACCGGGGTGCGGCCGGGCGGGCGATCCTCTCGGCGCGGCAGGGGGCGATGAACGGGCCCGGGTTCACGCTTGCCCACGGGGAGCTGGAGGCGGGGGCGGGGGCGAGTGGGGCGGCTGCGCCGCTCACCGGGGTCACCGGGATCGAGGGCAGTGTCGGTGTGGTGATGCTTTCGGACTGTGTGCCGGAGCGGGTCGGGCCGCGTGTCGTCGACGCGGCCCGGGAGGTGGCGGACGCCCTTCGCTGACCTTCGCCTCCCGGCGGGGCTCGGCCCACAGCAGTACCGGGCTTTGGCCGAGCGGCCAAAGCCTGGCTTCCGTTTCTGGCTGATCTTCTCACCGCTGAACCGTCCTCCTTTCGCATCATCAGGGCCTGGCAGCCGAATGGTGGCGGAGTGGTGGAGGGAGCAGTGCTGTGGAGACGGTCCGTGCGCATCCGGAGGCGGGGGAACAAGGCCGGTTGGCGACGCGGTTGACGCGGCGTCAGGAACTGGGGGAGCTGGTCGCCGAGGCGTCGGGCAGTCCGCTGCGGCGGACGATGGGGCTGAGCCAGCTCACCCTGCTCAGCGTCGGCGCCACCCTCGGTACCGGCATCTTCGTCGTGCTCGGCGAGGCGGTGCCCGAGGCCGGTCCCGCGATCATCGTCTCCTTCGTGCTCGCCGGTGTGACCGCGCTGTTCTCCGCGCTGTCGTACGCCGAGCTGGCCGGCATGATCCCCGGCTCCGGCTCCTCGTACAGCTATGCCTATGCCACGCTCGGCGAGCTGGTCGCCTGGGTGTGCGGCTGGTGTCTGATCCTGGAGTACGGCGTCTCGGTCGCGGCCGTCGCGGTCGGCTGGGGGCAGTACGTCAACGAACTCCTTGAGCTGACCGTCGGCGTCACCCTCCCCGACTCGCTGAGCGCCCCGCCCGGCGACGGCGGCGTACTGAACATCCCGGCCGCGCTGATCGTCGTACTCGCCATGGTGGTGCTGCTGCGCGGTGCCCGGGAGAGCGCCCTCGCCAACACGATCATGGTGGCCGTGAAGGTCGCCGCGCTGGTGATGTTCTGCGCGGTCGCCTTCACCGCGTTCCGCGCGGGCAACTTCCAGCCGCTGTTCCCCCTCGGTGCGGCCGGTATGAGCGCGGGCGCGGCCTCGCTCTTCTTCTCGTACATCGGCTTCGACGCCGCCTCCACGGCCGGTGAGGAGGCGAAGAACCCGCAGCGGGACCTGCCGCGGGCGATCATCCTGTCGCTGGTGCTGGTCACCGCGCTGTACTGCCTGGTCGCGGTGGCGGCGCTGGGCGCCATGCCGTGGCAGAAGTTCGAGGGCACCGAGGCCACGCTCAGCGAGGTCCTCGTGCAGTCGGTCGGCGGCGGCGAGCTGTGGCCGATCCTGCTGTCCGCCGGCGCGGTCATCGCGACGACGAGCGTCGTGCTCACCGTGCAGTACGGGCAGATCCGCATCCTGTTCGCGATGTCGCGGGACGGCCTGGTTCCGCCGCTGTTCGCCAAGGTCCACCCGAGGACCGGGGTGCCGCGCGCCAACACCGTGATCGTCTCCGCCTTCATCGCCGTGCTCGCCGCACTGGTCCCGCTCGGCAGCCTCGCCGACGCCACCAGCATCGGCACCCTCTTCGCCTTCGCGCTGGTCAACGCGGCCGTGGTCCTGCTGCGCCGCCGCAACCCCGACGCGCCCCGCAGCTTCCGCGTGCCGTTCTCGCCGGTGGTGCCGATCCTCGGCGTCGCCTTCTGCGGCTACATGCTCTTCAGCCTCGGCGCGGACACCTGGATCGCCTTCGGTGCCTGGATGGCGGTCGGGCTGGCGATCTACTGGCTGTACGGCATCAAGCATTCCAAGCTCAACAACCGCGGCGGCGACCCCGCCTCCGACAGGGCCAGGCTCACTGCTCCACGGCCCTGAGCCCGCCCAGCGTCCGCAGCTGCAGCCACAGCACCAGGCGTTCGTCCGGGTCGTCCAGGTCGATGCCCACGTGCTGCTGGGCCTGCCTGAGCCGGTAGCGGCAGGTGTTGGGGTGCACGGCGAGCAGGCGGGCCGCGCCCGCCATGTCGCAACCGGCGTCCAGCCAGCAGATCAGGGTGCGCGCATAGTCGGTGCCGTGCGCCGCGTCGTACGCCGTCACGCGGCGCCACGCTCCCGCGGCCAGCTCCCGTCGCTCGCCCATGAGGTCGGCGAGCCGCAGCAGGGTGACGCGGGGCCGTACCTCGTCGACGGTGGCCACGGGGAGGTCAGGGCCGAGGACCCGGAGCACCAGGTCCGCGTCGTCCCGTGAGGCCGCGACCTCCGCGAGGCCCGCCGCCACCTCGCCGAGCCCGGCCCGCACCGGCACCCGCAGCGCCTGCCCGGCCTGCCGCACGATGTCCTCGACGAGCCGCTTGTGCCGTCCTCCGGCCCCTCCGGCCCGGAGCCCGCCCTGTTCGGCGCCCGGCTCCCCACCCGCCGGGAGCAGCGCGTACACGACACCGTCGACGAGCACACACGCCCGCCGCCCGTAGCGGGCCTCGCACTGGAGGCGTACGAGATCCAGCAGCCGTAGCGCCGTCTGCTCGCCGTCGGGCGGCGACACTGTGCCGTCCAGGACGAACGCGGCGACGCGCACCGGGCTGTCGGGGTCCGTGCCGAAGCCCAGCCGGTGGGCGGCGGTGGCGGGGTCGGCGGTGCCGTCGAGGAGGCGGCGCAGCAGCTCGCCGTGCTGGTGGCGGGCGAGTTCCTGTGCCGCCCGGGTGCGCAGCAGAAGCAGCGCGGCCGTGGACGCGCCCTGGACGAGGGTCTCCTCGGCGTCGGGTGCGAGAGTGCCGTCGTCGACGACCCACATGGAGCCGAGCGTCTCACCGCCCGCGCGCACGGCGACGGCGAGCCGGGGAAGGCTTTCGGCGTCCAGTGCGGGCAGGCGTACGGGCCCGTCGGCGGCGAACACGGTGCGGTACTGCTCGGTGTTCTCCGGGCTGCCCGGTACCTGCAGGCCGAGGATGCCCTGGCGGCGGTCCTCGTCGACGGCCTGCCCGGTCACCGTCGAGTAGGCGAGGATGCGCTGGCGCGGGTCCTCGATGGCGGTGGCGCCGCCCGCGGCCGCGGCCAGCGCGTCGGCGAGCGAGAAGAGATCGCCCAGCGGGGCCCCGCTGCCGGCGGGCGAGGGACGGGCGCCGACGGCGGCCGCGAGCAGCAGATGGACCTGGTGCCAGGCCATGTCGTCCGCCACGGACAGCAGCGCCACGCCATGGGCCTCCGCCTCCGCGACCGGGCCGTCGTCGCCGCGTACGACGACTCCCGTCATGCCCGCGTCGGCGGCCGCGCCCGTCAGCGGTCCGGCCGCGGGCGCGCGCACCCCGACGGCCAGCAGCAGGGCGCCCGGGGCGCGGCGGGGCAGCGGCGTGTGGGCGTCGTACAGCAGGACCTCGGTGACGGGCACGGTCAGCCCGGCCGCGGGCGCGCTGAGCAACCGCACGGTCGAACCGCCGAGCGAGTCCAGCAGATCGCCCAGCGTGCAGACGTCCATGGCAGCTGCCCTCCGTCTCCGTGGTCGGATACTTCCACTGACTGTTGGCCGATTGCATCAGGACAGTACGCAGGTCTTGTACCCATGGACAAAACGAGGGCTGCCGGGACCTTCGAGACTCGGAGTCATGACACGAGTGACGACCTCAGCCGCCTCCGCGAAACCGACGGAGGCCGGCCCGTCCCCCGAGGCGGTCCTGCCCGCGGTACGCGACCTCGCGGCCACCGCCGCACGCACGGCCGGGGTCACCGTGCGCACCGTCGACGACGTCACCGGCATCGCCGCCGTGGCCGACTTCTTCTGCGACGTCTGGAAGACGCCGCGCAGCACCCCGCCCTACCCGGCCGAGGTGCTGCACAGCCTGGTGCACGCCGGGGGCGCGGTGCACGCCGCGTACGACGGGGAGCGGATGGCCGGCGCGTCGGTCGCCGTCTTCGGGCCGCCCGACGCGCGGGACGTGTACTCGTTCGTGGCCGCGGCCGCCGCCTCCGACCGCGGGGTCGGCCACGCGGTGAAGCAGGCGCAGCGGGTGTGGGCGCTGGAGCGCGGTGCCCGCACGATGCGCTGGACGTTCGACCCGCTCGTGGGCCGCAACGCCCGCTTCAACCTGGCCAAGCTGGGCGGCACCGGCACCGAGTACCTCGTCGACTTCTACGGGCCCATGGCCGACGGCGTGAACGAGGGTGACGAGAGCGACCGGCTCACCGTGACGTGGGACCTGGTCGCGCCCGGCACCGGTGACGACACGAACGGCACAGACGACGTCCAGGCCGAGGTCACCTATCGTGCCCCGGACGGCGGCCCCCTCGCCACCCGCGCCCCGGACGGCAGCCGGATCCGGTGCCGCGTGCCCCACGACATCGTGGCCCTGCGCGCCGCCGACCCCGCACTGGCGCTGCGCTGGCGTCATGCCGTACGCGAGGTCTTCACGGCGGCCTTCGCCGAGGGCTTCACGGCGACGGGGATGTCCCGCGACGGCTGGTACACGCTCACCCGTCCCCTCTCTTCTGAAGACCACGGGCAGGACCCGCACCGCACCACCACGGAGGTCCCGCAGGCATGAAGCTCGAACGCGTCGAACTGCTCCATGTGGCGATCCCGCTCGTCACCCCCTTCCGCACCTCCTTCGGGACGATGACCAGCAAGGACACGTTCCTGCTGCACGTCGTCACGGACGAAGCCGAAGGCTGGTCCGAGTTCGCGGCCGACCCCGAGCCGCTGTACTGCTCGGAGTTCGTGGCGGGCGCCGAGATCGTGATCCGCGACTTCCTGCTGCCGCGGATCGCCCCACTCCCCGAGCTCACCGCCGCCGCCCTCGCCCCGGCCATGGCCAAGATCAAGGGGCACGAGCTGGCCAAGGCGGCCGTGGAGACCGCGGTCCTGGACGCCGAGCTGCGCGCCCACGGCATGCCGCTGGCCACCTTCCTCGGCGCCGTCCACGACCGGGTGCCCGCGGGCGTCTCGGTCGGCATCAAGAACTCCGTGCCGGAGCTGCTCGACGACGTGGAGCGCTACCTCGCCGAGGGCTACGTACGCATCAAGCTCAAGATCGAGCCCGGCTGGGACCTGGAGCCGGTGCGGGCGGTACGCGAACGCTTCGGCGACCGGCTGCCGCTGCAGGTCGACGCCAACACGGCGTACACCCTCGCGGACGCCGAGCACCTGCGGAAGCTCGACGAGTTCGGGCTGCTTCTCATCGAGGAGCCGCTGGAGGAGAACAACCTCCACGCGCACGCGCAGCTGCAGCGGCGCATCGCGACGCCGGTCTGCCTGGACGAGTCGCTTCACTCCGCCCGCGACACCGCGTCCGCGATCGCCATGGACGCCTGCCGGGTCGTGAACGTCAAGCCCGCGAGGGTCGGCGGCTATCTCGAGGCCCGGCGCATCCATGACGTCGCGGCCGCACACGGAGTCCCCGTGTGGTGCGGCGGCATGCTGGAGACCGGCATCGGGCGGGCGCCCAACCTGGCCCTCGCCGCGCTGCCCGGCTTCACTCTGCCGGGCGACACGTCCGCCTCCAGCCGGTACTTCGCCGAGGACATCACCGAGCCGTTCGTCCTTCAGGACGGCCATCTGCCGGTGCCGCGCACCCCCGGTATCGGCATTGACCCGCTCCCGGACGCCCTGCGTCGCTTCACGACGGCCCGGCGGGAGCTGTACCGGACGGAGCGCTGAGCGGCCCTGGCCGCCGCAGAGCGGAGAGGCCCCGGTCCCCGCAGAGCGCTGAGAGGCCCTGGTCGCCGCAGGTTAGATTGGCCCTGTGCTCTCTCGTCTCTCACGTCCCAAGGCCGTCGCCGTCTGCGCCGCTCCCGTCGTGGCCCTGCTCGCGACCGCGGTCGTCGCGCCGCTGCCGTTCGCCGTGGCGCAGCCAGGGATGACGGCCGACGTGCTCGGCGAGAACAAGGGCAAGCCGGTGATCACCATCACGGGCGCGCCCACGCGCGACACCACCGGGCAGCTGCGCATGACGACCATCGCGGCGACCGGCCCGGACGCGGACGTGCGGCTCGGCAACGTGCTCGACGGCTGGTTCCGCACGGACCAGGCCGTGATGCCGCGCGACGCGGTCTACCCGAGCGGGGAGTCCACCAAGGAGATCGAGCAGCACAACGCGGAGCAGATGAAGAAGTCCCAGGATGCGGCCACAGATGCCGCCCTGGTGTACCTCGGCAAGGACCCCGACGACGTCCATGTGAAGCTGGAGCTCGCCGACGTCGGCGGCCCCAGCGCGGGACTGCTGTTCACCCTGGGCATCATCGACAAGCTCGACGGCGATGGCGCCGGAGGCGATCTCACGGGCGGCCGCACCATCGCGGGCACCGGCACGATCGACACGGAGGGCACGGTCGGCGCGGTCGGCGGCGTCGCCCTCAAGACGCAGGCCGCCAAGCGCGACGGCGCCACGGTCTTCCTGGTGCCGAAGGCGGAGTGCGCGGACGCGCAGGCGGAACTGCCGAAGGGCCTGAGGCTGATCCCGGTGACGAATCTGAAGAGCACGGTCGAGTCGCTGCGTGCCCTGGAGAAGGGCGGCTCGGTCCCGAGCTGCTGACGCTCGGCTACGCGGGACTTTTCTCACCCCTCCTTGACGAATCCCTCCTGCACCATCCACTCCAGCGCCACCAGATGCGGGTCCTGCCCCTCGACGTCCACCTTCGAGTTGAGTTCCTGCGCCACCGTGTTGTTGAGCTTCTTCGTGATCGGGTCGAGGATCTGGGCGATCGCCGGGTACTTCTCCAGGGTCTTGCTGTTGATCGACGGTGCCGCGTTGTAGTTCGGGAAGAAGTGCTTGTCGTCCTCCATCACCGTCAGGTTCATCCCCTTGATGCGGCCGTCGGTGGTGAAGACCTCGCCGAAGGTGCACGTCCCCTTGGCGACCTGGGTGTAGATGATCCCGGTGTCCATCGTGGTGACGTTGGACGAGGGGATGTCCATCCCGTACGCCTTCTCCATGCCGAGGAGTCCGTCCTGGCGGGAGGCGAACTCGCTCTCCACGCACAGCGTGACCGCCTTCGGGTCCTTCTTCGACAGCGCCGCCACATCCGACAGCGTCCTCGTGCCGTACTTCTTCAGGTTGGCCTGGTTGATCGCCAGCGCATAGGTGTTGTTCAGCTCGGCCGGCGGCAGCCAGGTCAGGCCGTTCTTCACGTCGGCGTCCCGCACGGCCTCCCACTGCTTCTGGGGGTCGGGGATCGGCTCGGAGTTGCCCTGGTACGTGATCCAGGCGGTACCCGTGTACTCGTACATCGCGTCCGCGTCGCCGTTCTTGACGGCCTCGCGGGCGCCGATCGAGCCCTGGATGCCGGTGCGGTCGAGGACGTGTGCGCCGGCCGCCTGGAAGGCGATGCCCATGATGGCGCCGAGGATCAGCTGCTCCGTGAACTCCTTCGAGGTCACGGTGAGATCGGCACCCTCCAGCGGTTTGCCCTGCCCGATCGAGCCGGGCTCGACGTCGTCCGTCATCGGGGAGCCGCTCGCAAGCCCGCACCCCGCGAGCAGCGCACCGGCCACCAGGACGGCGGCCACCCCGCGCAGCCGCCCCCGCATGCCCCCGCGTACCCGTCGCCGCCTCACCGTCGCACCTCCAGACCCCGCGGTCGCAGCACCAGTTCGGCCAGCGACGCCAGCCAGTCGACGAGCAGCGCCAGCGCGACCGTCAGGACCGAGCCGAGCAGCAGCACCGGCATCCGCTGGTTGGTGATGCCGGTGGTGATCAGGTCGCCGAGCCCGCCGCCCCCGCCGAACGTGGCGAGTGTCGCCGTGCCCACGTTCAGCACCAGCGCCGTACGCACGCCCGCCAGGATCAGCGGCACCGCCAGCGGCAGTTCGACCTTCCCCAGTACGCCGAGCGGCGACATGCCGATGCCGCGTGCCGCCTCGATGAGCGTCGGGTCGTTGGCCTTCAGGCCCGCGATGGTGTTGGACAGCACCGGCAGCACGGCGTAGATGATGATGCCGATCAGAGCCGCCTTCTGGCCGATGCCCAGCCAGATCACCAGCAGCGCGAGCAGGCCGATCGCCGGGGTCGCCTGGCCGATGTTGGCCAGCGCGATGGCGAACGGCGCCGCCTTGCGCATCCTTCCGCGGGTCAGCAGGATGCCCAGCGGGATCGCGATGATCAGTACGAAGAAGGTGGAGATCACCGTCAGCGCCACGTGCTGGCGCAGGCGCAGCCACACCACGCCCTCCGCCAGCGCGTTCCTGGAGATCGGGTCCAGGTCGGTGGTGGCGAACCAGATCCAGGTGGCGAGCAGCACGGCCGCGACCACCGCGGGCAGATAGGTGAGCTTCTGCCAGGTCACCCGGGCCGGTTCGCGGGCGCGCACCGCCGCCGCGCCCAGCGTCTGCTCCTGGGCCGCACGCTCCTCCCGCTCCAGAAGGTCCTCGACCCCCTGCTCACCGTCGGAAAGCCCCGTGCCGGGCGCTTCGTCCTTGGGAAGCGTCGTGTCGCGGTCCTTCGGAAGCCTCGGGTCCCTGGGAGGCCTCGTGCCGCGGTCGCCGGGAACGCGTTTCACGCCCTCGCCCCTCCGCCGTCGCCCTCCTGGTCCGCCAGCGTCTGCTGGGCGCGCACCTCCTCCAGCTGGTGCTGGTGCTCGATGGCGTCCAGCCGGTCGGCCTCGAGGAGTTCGTGGACGGAGTTCATGAGCGTCTCCATGTCGACGACGCCGGTGTACTCGCCGCGCCGCCCGGTCACCGCGACCCGGCCCGTGTTGTCGGTGAGGACCGCCTCCAGCGCGTCCCGCAGCGTCGCGTCCCGCGTCACCGTGTCGGCCACGAGCGTGCCCGCCCGGGCCAGCGACCCCTTGGCGCGCATCAGGTCGCCGCGCCGCAGCCACTTGTAGGGGCGGCCGCGCTTGTCGAGCAGCAGGATCTCGTTCGTACTGCCCGAACGGAGCTTGTCGAAGACGTCCTGCAGCGGGTCGTCGATCTTCACCGTCGGATAGTCGGTGATCTCCACATCGCGTACGCGCGTCAGGTTGAGCCGCTTCAATGCCGCGCCCGCGCCCACGAAACCGGACACGAAGTCGTCCGCCGGGTTGGTCAGGATCGCCTCAGGCGTGTCGAACTGGGCGATGCGCGAGCGCTCGCGCAGCACCGCGATGCGGTCGCCTAGCTTGATGGCCTCGTCGAAGTCGTGGGTGACGAAGACGATCGTCTTGTGCAGCTCGCGCTGGAGCCGGATCAGCTCGTCCTGGAGGTGGTCGCGGGTGATCGGGTCGACGGCGCCGAACGGCTCGTCCATCAGCAGTACGGGCGGATCGGCCGCCAACGCCCGGGCGACACCCACGCGTTGCTGCTGGCCGCCGGAGAGCTGGCGCGGATAGCGGCCGTGGAACTCGCCGGGGTCGAGCCCGACGAGGTCCAGCATCTCCTCGACCCGCGCGTCGATCTTCGACTTCCGCCAGCCGACCATCTTCGGTACGAGCGCGATGTTCTGGGCGACCGTCATGTGCGGGAAGAGCCCGGAGGCCTGGATGGCGTACCCGATCTTGCGGCGCAGCTTCACCGGGTCCATGTCGGTGACGTCCTCGCCGGCGATCCTGATGCGGCCGCCCGTCGGCTCGATCAGCCGGTTGATCATCTTGAGTGTGGTGGACTTCCCACAGCCCGAGGGGCCGACGAAGATGACGATCTCGCCCGCCTTGATCTCCATGTTGACGCTGTCCACGGCCGGCGCGGCGCTGCCGGGATAGTGCTTGGTCAGGTTCTCCAGCTCGATGGTGGCGCCCGTCTTGCCGTGGTCCGCAGTGGCGCCGGGCGGGGATGTGACGGCGCCCGACCGGTCCGGTTCACCAGCCGCCCTGGGGTCCGTCGCGGCACCTGGAGTCTCAGACACGGATCCCCCTCGGGATGGTCAGCCGTCCGATGAGGACGTACGCGGCGTCGAACAGCAACGCGAGGACGATGATCCCGAGCGTGCCCGCGAGGACCTGGTTGAGCGCGTTGGCGCTGCCCAGGGACGCGATGCCGCGGAAGATCTCGTTGCCGAGGCCGGGCCCGGAGGCGTACGCGGCGATGGCGGCGATGCCCATCAGCATCTGCGTGGAGACCCGGATGCCCGTCAGGATCGGCGGCCACGCCAGCGGCAGCTCGATCCGCAGCAGCCGGGCCGCCCGCGACATCCCGATGCCCTTCGCCGCGTCGACCAGCGTCGGGTCGACGCCGCGCAGCCCGACGATGGAGTTGCGCACGATCGGGAGCAGCCCGTACAGCGTCAGCGCGATCACCGTCGGCGCCACGCCCAGGCCGACGATGGGGATCAGCAGACCGATCATGGCGAGGGACGGGATGGTCAGGATCGTGGACGTCGTGAGCGTGGCGAGATTGCCCGCCCACTCGGTGCGGTACGTGGCGACGCCGATCAGCACTCCCAGGACGGTCGCGACGACCATGCACTGGAAGACCGCGGAGGCGTGCTGGTACGCGTCCGTGAGCAGCTGCTGATGGGTGCTGCGCACGAAGTCCCAGAAGTTCACCTGATCTCACCCTGCCCTGGCACCGTCCGGTGCCCGCGTCAGGAGTCTCCCGACGCCTGCTCCACAAGCGGGATGATCCGCAGCGGAACGGGATTTTCCATGACGATCGCCGTGGAAGCCCGGACGATGCCATCAAAACCCACAACCCGGTCGATCACACGTTGGAGGTCCGCGTTCGACCGGGCCACAAGGCGGCACAGCATGTCCCCGGTGCCCGTGGTCGTGTGCAGTTCGAGCACCTCGGGGACGGTCGCCAGATGCACCCTGACCTCGGCTCCTTGTCCCTGCCGGATCTGCAGCGTCGCGAACGCCGTGACCGGGTAGCCGAGCGCCGCCGGGTCCACCTCGGGGCCGAATCCGCGGATGACTCCATTCGCCTGAAGGCGGTCCAAACGGGCCTGTACGGTGCCGCGCGCCACCCCTAGTCGCCGCGACGCCTCCAGCACCCCGATCCGGGGTTCCCGCGCGAGCAACACGATGAGACTGCCGTCCAGATGATCGATCGCCATGCCGGCCTCCGATGATGGTCATCCTGTACAGAACGCCCGGCCATCCTGGCTTTCGGGTGGCCATATTGACCAGCAGAACTGCGAACTATTGCGCACCTTGTGGGGCGGGTGGAGCCTGCTGCCATGGCAGCCACTTCCGCACCTCTGCACCCCATTCCGACCACCGCACGCGAGGCCGACCCGTTCCCGGTGAAGGGCATGGACGCGGTCGTCTTCGCCGTCGGCAACGCCAAGCAGGCGGCCCACTACTACTCCACGGCCTTCGGCATGAAGCTCGTGGCGTACTCAGGACCGGAGAACGGGAGCCGCGAATCGGCGAGCTACGTCCTGGAGAACGGCTCCGCGCGCTTCGTCCTGACCTCGGTCATCAAGGCGTCCACCGACTGGGGCCGGTTCCTCGCCGCGCATGTCGCCGAGCACGGCGACGGCGTGATCGACCTCGCCCTCGAGGTCCCGGACGCCCGCGCCGCCTACGCGTACGCGGTCGAGCACGGCGCCCGCGGCATCGTCGAGCCGCACGACGTCAAGGACGAGCACGGCACGGTCGTACTCGCCGCCATCGCCACCTACGGCAACACCCGCCACACGCTCGTCGACCGCTCCGGCTACGACGGCCCGTACCTGCCGGGCTTCGTCGCCGTCGACCCGCTCGTCGAGCCCCCGGCCCGCCGCACCTTCCAGGCCATCGACCACTGCGTCGGCAACGTCGAACTCGGCCGGATGAACGAGTGGGTGGCCTTCTACAACGAGGTCATGGGCTTCACGAACATGAAGGAGTTCGTGGGCGACGACATCGCCACCGAGTACTCGGCGCTGATGTCGAAGGTCGTCGCCGACGGCACGCTCAAGGTCAAGTTCCCGATCAACGAACCGGCCGTCGGCAAGAAGAAGTCGCAGATCGACGAGTACCTCGAGTTCTACGGCGGCCCCGGTGTCCAGCACATCGCTCTCGCCACGAACGACATCGTCGAGACGGTGCGCACGATGCGGGCGGCCGGCGTTCAGTTCCTGGACACGCCCGACTCGTACTACGACACCCTCGGCGAGTGGGTCGGCGACACCCGCGTGCCCCTGGAGACCCTGCGCGAACTGAAGATCCTCGCCGACCGCGACGAGGACGGCTACCTGCTGCAGATCTTCACCAAGCCGGTCCAGGACCGCCCGACGGTGTTCTTCGAACTCATCGAACGCCACGGCTCGATGGGCTTCGGCAAGGGCAACTTCAAGGCGCTGTTCGAGGCAATCGAGCGGGAACAGGCGAGGAGGGGCAACCTGTAACTGCTGTGCCCACGACGCACGACCACGGTCAGTCCGGGGGAGCCGTCATGGCCGGCTCCCCCAACTCCTCCAGCGCCGCCTCGGCCCGAGGCGCAAGCAGCGGCGAGAAGTACGGATTGATCCGCAACGCCTGCTGCAGATGCCGCCGCGCAGCCCCATACCGCCCCAGAGACCGCTCGATCTCCCCCCGGTGATAGGCGAACACCGCACTGATCTGCCCCTGGTCCATCGCCTTGAGCGCGTACGTCAAGGCCTCCTCGTCGTCACCGGCCCGATGCAGCGCCCACCCCAACGCATCCGCGACCTCCGCGCTCTCGTGCCGCCCCCACTCCGCCTGCAGCCGCCGGACGGCTGCCGCCGGATCCCCGTGGTCGGCCTCGAAGAGACCGAGGGTCAGTTCGTCGTTGACACCGCCCGCGCCGTCTCGCCGCACACGGGCGCGCAGGGAGTCGTACTGGGCCAGCGCCCACTTGGCGTCCTCCAGCGACTCGTAGAGCTCGCCCAGCTCAAGGACGTATTCGGGAGCGGGCTGCTTCGCGATCGCGGCCTTGTAGGCGCGCAGCGCCTGCGCTGTCCGCCCCAGTGCCGCCAGCGCGCGCCCCTTCCCGGCGAGGGCCGCGTGGTTGCCGGAGTCGGCCCGAAGCGCGGCCTCGTAGTACCGCAGCGCCTGGGCCGGCTCACCCCGCTCCCACAAGAGCTCACCGGCCCGGTACAGGCCCACGGCCTCCTGCGCCGGCGACCTCGCGAGCACCGTCGCGTCCGACAGTGCCGCGGCCGCGTCCTCGCGCCACCCGCGGTCCCGGTAGACCTGCCCCGCACTGAGCAGCACCGCTGCCCGGGACGATCCGGAGGTGCCCAGTCCGCGCATGGTCTCCAGCGCCTTGGCCGCAGCCTCCTGGTCGCCGAGCTGCCCGTACGCCTCGATCAGCGCGGGATACGTCGTCCACCGCTTGGGCGCCAGGTCGACCGCCTGCTCGCCCCACCGCTTCGCCGTACGGAAGTCATGGCGCGCGTTGGCGAGGGCCGCCAGTCCGGCGAGCGCCTGGACGTTGTCCTGCGGCTTCTCCTTCAGCGACGTACGCAGCGCCGTCTCGGCCTTCGGGAAGTACGCGGCGTCGGCGGTCTGCCGCCCCTGCTCGACGTACGCGGCGCCGAGCACCGCCCAGGACTCCTGGTCCGCGGGGTGCGTGCGCAGATGCGCCACGCGGTCGTCGATGAGGGCGATCAGATCGGCCGTGGAGGCGGGCACCCCCGCGCCCAGGGCGGTCGCCGCCCGCGTGATGGGCCCGGGTCCGGGCGCGGGCAGCGGTGCCTCGTAGCGCTGTCCCGGGAGCGACGGGAGCAGCACCAGCGCACCGCCGGCCACCACACCGCCGAGGACCGCGACGGCCAGCGCGCGTTTCACGGCGCGCGGGAGGCGTCGGCCACGCGACGGCTTCGCCGCGGACTGGGGAGTGGCCCGGGGCCCCGCCCCAGGCGCGGCCGGAACCTGCTGCCGCCCGGCCTCGGACGGCGGACCCTGCTGTCCCTTTTCGATCTCCATGACACAACTGTGCGCCAATACGAAGATCGCATCGCCGCCACACGAACGGCCTCGCCGACGGGTTCACACCGATGGCTGCGGGTGTCACGCTGTGATCATGAGCCGTACTCTCGTCGAACACCTCAGCGCAGGTCTGCCGGCCGAGGCGATCCTCACCGACCCCGACATCACGGCCTCCTACTCCCACGACATGGCGAGCTTCTGCGAGGCGGGCGTGCCCGCCGTCGTGGTGCTGCCGCGCACCGTCGAAGAGGTGCAGCACGTCATGCGCACCGCGACCGAGCTGCGCGTCCCCGTCGTGCCGCAGGGCGCCCGCACCGGCCTGTCCGGCGGCGCCAACGCCACCGACGGCTGCATCGTGCTTTCCCTCGTCAAGATGGACCGCATCCTGGAGATCAGCCCGGTCGACCGGATCGCGGTCGTCGAGCCGGGCGTCGTCAACGCCGCCCTCTCCCGCGCCGTCGGCGAACACGGCCTGTACTACCCGCCGGACCCCTCCAGCTGGGAGACGTGCACCATCGGCGGCAACATCGGCACCGCGTCGGGCGGCCTGTGCTGCGTGAAGTACGGGGTGACCGCCGAGTACGTCCTCGGGCTCGACGTCGTCCTCGCCGACGGCCGCCTCATGCACACCGGCCGCCGCACCGCCAAGGGCGTCGCCGGATACGACCTGACCCGCCTGTTCGTCGGCTCCGAGGGCAGCCTCGGCATCGTCGTACGAGCCGTCCTCGGCCTGAGGCCGAAGCCGCCCCAGCAGCTTGTGCTGGCCGCCGAGTTCGCCTCAGCGGCCGCCGCCTGCGACGCGGTCTGCAAGATCATGGAGGGCGGGCACGTCCCGTCCCTGCTCGAGCTGATGGACCGCACGACCATCCGGGCCGTCAACGCCTTCGCGAACATGGGCCTGCCCGACACCACCGAGGCCCTGCTGCTCGCGGCCTTCGACACCCCCGACCCGGCCGCCGACCTGGCCGCGCTCGGGGCGCTGTGCGAGGCCGCGGGCGCTACCCAGGTCGTACCGGCCGAGGACCACGCCGAGTCCGAACTGCTGCTCCAGGCCCGCCGGTTGTCGCTCACCGCACTCGAGGCCGTCAAGGGCACGACGATGATCGACGACGTGTGTGTGCCGCGCTCCCGGCTCGGCGAGATGCTCGAAGGGGTCGAGCGCATCGCGGAGAAGTACGGCCTGACCATCGGAGTCTGCGCGCACGCCGGGGACGGCAACACCCATCCCACCGTCTGCTTCGACTCGGCCGACGCCGACGAGTCCCGGCGCGCCCGCGAGTCGTTCGACGAGATCATGGGTCTCGGCCTGGAGTTGGGCGGCACGATCACCGGTGAGCACGGTGTCGGGATACTCAAGAAGGAGTGGCTGGCGCGCGAGATCGGACCCGTCGGAGTCGAGATGCAGCGCGCGATCAAGCAGACGTTCGACCCGCTGGGCATCCTCAACCCCGGCAAGCTCTTCTGACCGCCTCGACCCGGGCAAGCTACTCCGACCCCCGGCCGGCGTTCCGCGACAGTGCCCGAAAAGGGGTGCTTCCCGCGGGACCCGCCCGGGGGCGTGCACCGGTCTGATAGATGTGGACCCCAACTCCAGCCCCCGAGCAGATACGGGACGACGGACATGAGCGCCCCAACCCCGGCCCCCGGCGACGACAGGCCCCGCGAAGGCTACTACCCGGACCCGTCCATCCCCGGCTACGTCCGGTACTGGAACGGCGCTGCCTGGGTGCCCGGTACGAGCCGTCCGGCGCCCAGCGACGGCGAGCCCCTGCCCCCGCCTCCCGGTGCGGCCCGGGCCGCTGCGCCCGCCCCGGCCACGCCGAGGGCGGAGGAGACCGGCCCGGTCTTCCTCGACGAGGATCCGTCCGCCCCGAGGGCGATGCCCGGAGAGGCGCAGCACGGCATCAAGCCGGAACCCGCATCGGCGTGGGGCGCCGACGCGTCCCGGCAGACCGGCTTCGGCGGTGACCAGGACCGCCGCGTCTCCTGGGGCTCCCAGCAGCCGCAGTCGGCCGACCCGCGAGTGCCGCGCCCCACGGACGAGCCCGAGAGCGCGGACGCGGGAGGGACGCCCGGCACGGTGCGGATGCGTGCCGTGAAGCCGGGCCCGGCGGCGGGCTCCGGCCCGGCCGCGGGCGGTGACGCGGGCCGGGGCGGCGCACCCACGCCGACGGACGGCACCGTGACCTTCCGTCGCCCCAACGCTGCGGGCCGGCCGGCCGGTCCTGGTGGCGGGAGCGCTTCCCAGTCCGCCGCGTCCGGTGCGGCGTCCGGGCAGAACGCGGCAGCCGCCGCGGGCAGCGACGGCACCATGGCCATCCGGGCGTTCCCCGGAGCGGCCGCCGAGCGCGGTGCGGGCCAGGCCGCCACCCCGACGGCCCCGGCCGCTCCCCAGCAGTCCGCTTCCCAGCAGGCGTCCGCCCCGGCGACGCAGCACTCCGTGCCGACGCCGGGCGCTGCGTCCGCCACCCCCGCCATGCCCCGGCAGCCGGGCACGTCCGCACCGTCCCCGGTGACGTCCGGGCCCGGCGGCGGACAGCCGTCCTGGGCCCAGCAGGTGCACCGCCTTGCGCAGCCCGAGTCCGGCCCGGCGGCGTCCGCGGGCGGCGGCGAGCAGCCGGTCGTGCCGTGGAAGCCGCCGGTCCAGGACCCGTTCCTGGCCGCTGCCCAGGCCCAGGCGGCGGCCCGCCCCGCGGGCCTCGGCAAGCGGTTCGCGGCACGGCTGATCGACACCATCGTCGTCGCGGGCGTGACCGCCGCGGTCGCCGTACCGCTCGCCGCCAAGGCGGTCGACCACATCAACGCCAAGATCGACGCCGCGAAGCTCTCCGGCGAGACGGTCACGGTCTGGCTGGTCGACGGCACCACTGCGGGCTACCTCGGCATCGTCCTCGGCGTTCTCCTCCTCTTCGGTGTCGTCTACGAGGCGCTGCCGACCGCCAAGTGGGGCCGCACGCTCGGCAAGAAGCTGTGCGGGCTCGAGGTGCGGGACATCGAGGAGCACGCGCCGCCCTCGTACGGTGCCGCGCTGCGCCGCTGGCTGGTGTACAGCGTGCCGGGCGTGCTGGTCGTCGGCGTCGTGGGCGTCCTGTGGTGCCTGTTCGACCGGCCGTGGCGCCAGTGCTGGCACGACAAGGCGGCACGTACGTTCGTGGCGGGCTAGATGGTTCCCCGCGGGCCGGTGGGAGTCCACGTACGGGCGGTTCGGGATCGGCCGTACTCCGGACGGCGGCCCGCCCATTGCGGACCCGAGGGGTTCGCGGTCGACTCGGGCCATGAGCACCCAACCGCCGCCCTCCGGTTCCGGCGAGCCGCCGGAAGACGACCCGTTCAGGAAGAAGCAGCCACCTTCGGGTGCTGAGACCCCGCAAGGCGGTTCCCCGTACGACGCTCCGCAGGGTGGCTCTCCGTATGACACCCCCCAGGGAGGCGGCCCGTACGGCGCTCCGCCGCCCGGTGGCGGCTCCCCGTACGGCGGCGGGCAGCAGCCTCCGCCGCCCTATGGAGGCGGGGGTCCCTACGGCGGCGGCCCCTCCGGTGCCGAGGAACCCCTGGCAGGCATGCCACCGCTGGCCGACAGCGCCCGGCGCACACTGGCCCGCATCATCGACATGATCATCGTCGGCATCGTGGTGGCGCTGCTGTCCTGGGCGTTCGGGCTCAACAAGGTGTACGTGGACGAGAACAACGTCCAGGCAGGGCCGCTGTACGGGCGGGCGATCATGGCGGCCGTGCTCTACATCGCCTACGACACGTTCATGATCGCCAAATCGGGGCAGACCCTGGGCAAGCAGTGGATGAAGATGCGCGTGGCGAACCTCAGCGACGGCTCGACGCCCAGTGTGCAGACGTCGCTCGTCAGGGCGGCCGTGCTGTGGCTGCCGTTCGCCTTCTGCTGCTACTGCATCTGGACGGCGATCTGCGGCGGCTGGAGCTTCTTCGACAAGCCGTACAAGCAGGGTCTGCACGACAAGGCGGCCAAGACGGTGGTGGTCAGCACCGCTTGAGACCCACCTGTCTCCGGCTGACGAGAGCCGGCAGTCAGGGCTGGCGTACCCGCTCGGCACCCGCATGCGCGGCGGCGTGCCGTGCGGGCACCCGTGCTTCGGAGCCCGAGGCGGAAGCCGGAACGGGCCGGGAAGCGGATGCGGTGGCGGCCGCCGAGGCCGCGGCAGGTGTGCGGTCCGCGGCATGCCCGGTGGCCTCGGCGTCGGTGGGAACCGCGGTCGGGGAGACCGTCCTGGACTGAGGCATGGTCAGGGCGACCAGAAGGCCCAGCCCTAGTGCGGCAAGGGCGATGACGGCCACCCCCACGCCCGAACTCGTCTGTGACAACAGCAGCATGGCCAGGGTGCAGAGGACAACGGTTGCGGAACCGTAGGCGAGCTGTGCGGCGGTCGGACGAGGCATGACGTATCCGTCCTCGGGATGGGGGTTCCCCCATGCCCTCGTGTCATGGGGGAGGATGCGGAAATCAACGAGGGTGCGTACCTATGTCGACTTGTCTGTAACGCGCCGTCAAATGACTCTAATCGGCTGCATGCCCGAGTGGAACGCCGGTAAGCGTGACCTTACCCACGGCGCCGGTGCACAAGGGGCGCACGGAGTCATCGAGTCCACCAAGTGGACGGTCGAACGCGCCCGTTGAGGGTCAAGTCGCCCCATGCCGGTTGTCCGGTTGCCGAACTCCCCCTGTTGCATAGTGCAGTTGGCGTGCTCAAGTCAAGATCTGTCTTTTCACCCGTAACTCCGGTCCAATAACGGCACTGTTGACGCGCGTATATCCGCGCCGCGCGGCCCTCTGCGACCGAGAGCGTGACCTGCCGCGCCGGGGTCCCCTCTGCTCGAGCGAAGCCGAGAGCTTGGGGGAGGGAGCGACGCGGGGGAAAGGACGGACAGTCAGGTGACCATCAGACGACGGACGTTCAGAGCCACTGCGGTGGCCGTGGCGTTGGCCACGGCCACCGCGGCGTTCTCGGTCGGCGCCACAGCGCAGGCCGAGGAGGGCCAGGCCCCGGGAACGGCGGCCATCGACCGCCACGACCCGGCGGCGGCCAAGGCTCAGGTGGACCACGACCTCAAAGGCCCGCTGACGGACCGGCAGGAGGCGCAGCGCGAGGAGGCCCTGAAGCAGGTCATATCCGGCGACGCCGAGGTGAAGGACCGCGACGGCTCGCAGGTCGTGCAGCTCGACAGCGACAAGTACGTGGAGCTCGGCCGCGAGAAGACCGACCAGATCTTCACGATCCTGGTCGAGTTCGGCGACCAGATCGACAGCAGGTACGGCGGCACGGCAGGCCCGGGCGACAACGAGATCGCCGAGCCGGACCGCACCCAGGACAACAGCACGGCCTGGCAGGCGGACTACAACCAGCAGCATTTCCAGGACCTCTACTTCGGCACCGGCGCCGGCGTCGAGTCGATGAAGAAGTACTACGAGAAGCAGTCGTCGGGCCGCTACTCGGTCGACGGCGAGGTCTCGGACTGGGTCAAGGTGCCCTACAACGAGGCCCGTTACGGCTCCAACTACTGCGGTTCCAGCACCTGCGCCAGCGTCTGGAACGTCGTCCGCGACGGCGTCACGGCCTGGGTCGCACAGCAGGAGGCCGCGGGCAAGTCCGACGCGGACATCAAGGCCGACCTCGCGAAGTTCGACCAGTGGGACCGCTACGACCACGACGCCGACGGCGACTTCAACGAGGCCGACGGCTACATCGACCACTTCCAGATCGTGCACGCCGGTGAGGACGAGTCCGCGGGCGGCGGTGTCCAGGGCGAGGACGCCATCTGGGCGCACCGCTGGTACGCGTTCGGCACCGACGCCGGTGCCACCGGCCCGGACGGCAACAAGCTGGGCGGCGCCCAGATCGGCGACACCGGCATCTGGGTCGGCGACTACACCATCCAGCCGGAGAACGGCGGACTCGGCGTCTTCGCCCACGAGTACGGCCACGACCTCGGCCTGCCGGACCACTACGACACCTCCGGCGGTGGCGAGAACTCCACCGGCTTCTGGACCCTGATGTCCTCCGGCTCCTGGCTCGGCACCGGTGAGGACACCATCGGCGACCTGCCCGGCGACATGAACGCCTGGGACAAGCTGCAGCTCGGCTGGCTGAACTACGAGACGGCCAAGGCCGCGACCCGCTCCACGCACACACTGGGCGTGGCCGAGTACAACACCGACAAGGCCCAGGGCCTGGTCGTCGAACTGCCGAAGAAGGAGGTCACCACCGAGGTGGTCACCCCCGCGCAGGGCTCCACCCAGTGGTGGAGCGGCATGGGCGACGACCTGAAGAACACGCTCACCCGGTCCGTGGACCTCACCGGCAAGACCTCCGCGACCCTCAGCCTCGACGGCTGGTGGGACATCGAGGCGGGCTACGACTACCTCTACACCGAGGTGTCCACCGACGGCGGCGCCAACTGGACGGCGATCGACGGCACCGCCAACGGCCAGCCGATCAGCCGCGACGGCAGCGACAAGCCCGCCCTTGACGGCACGGTCGACGCGTACCAGAAGCTCGTCTACCCGCTCGACGCCTACGCGGGCCAGAAGATCGACCTCCGCTTCCGCTACGCGACGGACGGCGGCGTGGCCCAGAAGGGCTTCGCGGCCGACTCGATCACGGTCACCGCGGACGGCTCGGCGGTCTTCTCCGACGGCGCGGAGAGCGCGGACGCCGCCTGGACGGCGACGGGCTTCTCGCGCATCGGAGCGTCCTTCTCCAAGGAGTACGAGCAGTACTACATCGCGGAGAACCGCCAGTACGTGTCGTACGACAAGACCCTGAAGGTCGGCCCGTACAACTTCGGCTTCTCGACCACGCGCCCCGACTGGGTGGAGCACTTCCCGTACCAGAACGGCCTGCTGATCTGGAAGTGGGACACCTCCCAGATGGACAACAACACCAGCCAGCACCCGGGCACGGGCCTGGTGCTGCCGGTCGACGCCCACCCGCAGGCGCTGAAGTGGTCGGACGGCACGCTGATGCGCAACCGCATCCAGACGTACGACGCGCCGTTCACCGAGTACCGGACGGACGGGTTCACGCTGCACAAGGCGGACGTCGCCACGGTGATCAAGTCGCAGCCGGGCAACCGGATCTTCAACGACCACCTGAACACGTACTACGACGAGAGCAACCCGACGGGTGGCGTCGAGATCACTGACACCAACACCAAGATCGCGATCGTGAAGGAGTCCCCGAGCGGCTCGACGATCACGGTCAAGGTCTCGGAGGCCACGAAGTAAGACGCGTTGTCGCAGGTCAGAGCATGATCGGCCGTTGCCCCTCTGGCGGGCGGCGGCCGATCGTGTTTAGGTGCCTCCTGTGGGTCCGTTATTGACACGACGTCTTACGGGGGTATGGCACGTATGGCCGCAGGAGGCTTTTGCAAGCTGCCGGACGGAAGCGTGGTCGTCGCGCTGACACTGCCGAACCCCGCCGCGTGCGGGGACGGCCAGAATGTCCGGGTGGTCGTGCAGGCGGGCAACCGGGCCCGCGCCCTGACGCGGTTGCGCAACCTCGGACTGCGCGCGGTCTACCTCCGCGGGAACCTCGCGCCGCCCACGCCGGACGAGATAACGGCGGTCCTGCACCATCCCGAGAACCTGGTGTGGCGCACGGCGCCGGACGACGCCAGGGAGCTCTACCACCCGATCAAGGCGCTCTTCCGGGGCCCGGTGGCACAGAGATCGTGAGCGTGGCACGGGGCGCGCGATGCGCCGGGCGGCTACACGACGGGCTTGCCCGTCAGCTCCACGCCCGCCTCGCGCATCTCCTCGAGCGCCAGCTCGGTCGTCTGCTCGTCGACTCCCGCGGTGAGGTCCAGCAGGACCTGGGTGCGGAAACCCGCACGGGCCGCGTCCAGCGCGGTCGCGCGCACACAGTGGTCCGTGGCTATGCCCACCACGTCGACCTCGGTGATCTGGCGGTCCCGCAGCCAGTCGGTCAGCGGCGTCCCGTTCTCGTCGACGCCCTCGAAGCCGCTGTACGCCGCCGCGTACGCGCCCTTGTCGAAGACCGCGTCGATCGCGCCGGAGGCGACCGCGGGTGCGAAGTTCGGGTGGAAGCCCACGCCCTCCGTGCCCGCCACGCAGTGCGCGGGCCACGAGTGGCGGAAGTCCGGCCGGTCCGAGAAGTGGTCACCGGGAGCGATGTGGTGGTCGCGGGTGGCGACCACATGGCGGTACCCGGCGGGGGCCTGGCCGATCAGTTCGGTGATGGCGGCAGCGACGTCGGCACCCCCTGCGACCGCGAGGCTGCCACCCTCACAGAAGTCGTTCTGCACGTCTACGACGATCAAGGCGCGGCGCATGGTGGCTGTCCTTCGGCTGGCTGTGACGTCCCGGGGAGGGCTCCCCGGGCCCCCGGCCGGGGGTCTCGGATGGCGCGGCTCGGCCTGTGGAACCGAGCCTAGAGACTTCAAGTGCGTTGCGGGAGGGGGTCCTTGCCCGCCTGCGGATTCAGGTGTGCGCTGTCGTTGCATTCCCGCTCACCCCGCGTTCATGCGCGGGCGTTCCCAGCCGTACGGTTCCGCACCGGCAGCCCCAGACGTACGCAGGCCGGCGGCCCGCCCCGGGCGGTGTCAGACGTACTCGGTCGGGATCACCGGCTCCCCCCGGGACAGCTGCGTCGCCGACAGCGGCAGCCGGGCGCGGGCCTCGAAGTGCCGGTCGCGGACCACGTCCAGCGGCTCGCGGGCGACCACGTCCCCGCCCTTGACGAATTCGACGAGCAGCTGCTGGTCCCGCAGCTCGTCCGGGACCGGGCCGGTGCCGATCACCTCCGCCTCGGCGGCCCCGTACTCGTCGAGCCGCCGCGCGGCCCACTTGCGGCCGCCGATCGACGTCTTGCCGCCCGTCGCCTTCTTCGCGACGGGGATGAGCGGAGCAGCCGGGGCGTCGCTCTCGGCGCGCGCCACCAGCTTGTAGACCATCGAGCAGGTGGGGTGCCCGGAGCCGGTCACCAGCTGGGTGCCGACGCCGTACGCGTCCACGGGAGCGGCGCGCAGCGACGCGATCGCGTACTCGTCCAGGTCCGAGGTCACGACGATCCTCGTGTTCTTGGCTCCCAGCTCGTCCAGCTGCTGGCGCACCCGGTGCGCGACCAGCAGCAGGTCGCCGGAGTCGATGCGCACGGCGCCCAGCTCGGGGCCCGCGACCTCGACGGCGGTGCGCACGGCCTCGGCCACGTCGTACGTGTCGACCAGCAGCGTCGTACCGGTGCCGAGCGAGGCCACCTGGGCCTGGAAGGCGTCGCGCTCGGTGTCGTGCAGCAGCGTGAAGGCGTGCGCGGACGTGCCGACCGTCGGAATGCCGTAGCGGAAGCCCGCGGCGAGGTCGGAGGTGCTCGTGAAGCCGCCGACGTAGGCGGCCCGCGAGGCGGCGACGGCTGCCAGCTCGTGGGTGCGGCGGGCGCCCATCTCGATCAGCGGGCGGTCCCCGGCCGCCGACGACATGCGCGATGCGGCCGCGGCGATCGCCGAGTCGTGGTTGAGGATCGACAGGATCACGGTCTCGAGGAGCACGCACTCCGCGAAGGAGCCCTCGACGCGCAGGATGGGGGAGCCGGGGAAGTAGACCTCGCCCTCGGCATAGCCCCAGATGTCGCCGCTGAAGCGGTAATCGGAGAGCCAGGCGAGCGTGGGCTCGTCCACGATGCCGCGCTCGCGCAGGAAGCCGAGGACGCCCTCGTCGAACCGGAAGTTCTCCACGGCGTCCAGCACCCGGCCGGTGCCGCCCACGACTCCGTAGCGGCGCCCCTCGGGCAGTCTGCGTGTGAAGACCTCGAAGACCGACCGCCGGCCGGCCGTGTCCGCGCGGAGGGCGGCCTGGAGCATCGTCAGCTCGTAGTGGTCCGTGAAGAGGGCCGTGGACGGAACGTCCACCGGCAGGCGCAGGTCCGCAGCGTTCACTGTGGATCTCCTCGCGATGACTCGTGACTCGTGGGGCACCCCGGTCGGGGGCCGGGGTCCGGGGGGTGTGCCCCCGGAATTGCGGCATACGAGCGATGCTACCCCTAAATCTCGTCACTTTGACGATTTCGGTGGTTCATTTGTGGCGGGCACCGCCGGGCCGTTTGTGCGGTCCCCCACCCCAAGTGGCAGCATGGGGCCTGTGACGGCCCCAGCACCCCTAGAAGTCGAACGCCCCGAGTCCGCGGAGGAGTCCTTCGCCGTACCCGAGCCCGACGTCCCCTGGGTCACGATCGTCCACAACGACCCGGTCAATCTGATGAGCTACGTGACGTACGTCTTCCAGAGCTACTTCGGGTACTCCAAGGACAAGGCCACGAAACTCATGCTCGACGTCCACCACAAGGGCCGGGCTGTGGTGTCCAGCGGAACGCGCGAAGAGATGGAGCGCGACGTACAGGCCATGCATGGCTACGGCCTGTGGGCCACGCTCCAGCATGACCGGAAGTAGCGACTCTCCTTCGGATCGCCAAGCACCGCAAGCAGCGACTCTCCCCAGGACCGGAAGCAGACGACTCTCCCTCATGCCAGGACATTTCGAACCGATCTCCGGGGGCGGCGCGGCCGTCGCGCTCGACGAGGTCGAGATCTCCATCATCCGGTCGCTGGCGGTCCAGCTTCTGGAGCTCGTCGGGCCGGGCCCGGGCGGCGACGCGTCCGACGACCCGCTCGCCGAACTCTTCGCGGAGGGCCCGAGCGAGCCGCCCTCCGACCCCGTGCTGCAGCGGCTCTTCCCGGACGCCTACAGCGGGCCCGGCGGCGATGAGGCGGCGCCCGGCGAAGCCGACGAGCTGCGGGCGCACTCCTCGGAGTTCCGCCGCTTCACCGAGAACGATCTGCGGGCGAAGAAGCGTGAGGACGCCCTCGCGGTGATCCGCTCCCTGGATTCGCTGACAGTCGCGGGCCGTGGCGGCGCCGTGCTCGAGCTGACGGCCGACGAGTCCCGGCAGTGGCTCGGCGCGCTCAACGACCTGCGCCTGGCCATCGGCTCCCGCCTCGACATCGCGGACGAGGAGGACACCGATGTGCTCTACCGGCTGCCGGACGAGGATCCGCGTAAGCCGATGGTGATGGCGTATCTGTGGCTGGGCGGGCTGCAGGAGACGCTGGTCGACACCCTGATGCCCTGACGTACCGCCCGAGGCGCTCCCCTATGTCCCGACATGGGGGACTTGCCATGACCAAGGGGTGACACCGGCGTTCGCTCAACGGACGCTCAAATCCGGATAACGATCCAGTCACCAACTCGGCGACTTATGGCGTGTCGAGCCCCTTTTGTCCGCTTCTTCCTGTGGCGTGTGCCATATCCGCCTCAGTCGATCACCTCTGCGGCCGTGATAGATCTTCACGACCACCCGTCAGGAGCCACCCATGCCCTGAACGGGGGCGCCCACGCCGGCAGACCGCCGGTCGGCACAGCTCCATCACATCCAGGGGGATCGAGACCCGGTCCGAAGCCGCCAGGTGGCTCGGATCGGCATGGAGAAAGGCGCACACCAGCATGACCTCTGCGCAGGTCGACAAGCATTACGACGGCAATGAGGCCGTGGGCGGCGACGCCCCCGAAGAGGGGTACGAGCGCGGGCTCGGCAGCCGTCAGGTCCAGATGATCGCCATCGGCGGCGCCATCGGCGTCGGCCTGTTCCTGGGCGCCGGGGCGAACATCGCCAAGGCCGGCCCCAGCCTCATCCTGATGTACGCCCTCGCGGGCGTGATCATCTTCTTCATCATGCGGGCGCTCGGCGAGCTCCTGCTCTACCGCCCGGTCTCGGGCTCCTTCGCGGAGTACTCCCGCGAGTTCCTCGGCCCGTTCTTCGGTTACTTCACCGGCTGGACGTACTGGCTGATGTGGGTCGTCACCGGCATGGCGGAGCTCACCGCCGCCGCGATCTACGTCAACTACTGGTTCCCGTCGATCCCGCGGTGGGTCACGGCCCTGGTCTTCCTGGTCGTCCTCTTCGTGGCCAACCTGATCTCGGTGAAGCTCTTCGGCGAGATCGAGTTCTGGTTCTCGATGGTCAAGGTCACCGCGCTCATCGGCATGATCGTGATCGGCCTCGGCGTCCTCACGTTCGGCTTCAGCGCCGCGGGCGACACCGCCGCCGTCTCCAACCTCTGGGCCTTCGACGGCTTCTTCCCCAAGGGCGTCGGCTCCTCGCTGATGACCCTGCAGGGCGTCATGTTCGCCTACCTCGCCGTCGAGCTCGTCGGTGTCACGGCCGGTGAGTCCGAGAACCCCGAGAAGACGCTCCCCAAGGCGATCAACACCCTGCCCTGGCGTATCGCGCTCTTCTACGTCGGTGCCCTCACGGTCATCCTCTGCGTCGTGAAGTGGACCGAGTTCGCGCCCGGCGTGAGCCCCTTCGTCGCGGCCTTCGCCAAGATCGGCATCCCGGCCGGCGCCGCCATCGTGAACTTCGTGGTGCTCACCGCGGCCCTGTCGTCCTGCAACTCCGGCATGTACTCCACCGGCCGCATGCTGCGCACCCTGGCCGACAACGGCGAGGCGCCCAAGGTCTTCAACAAGCTGTCCGCCTCCAAGACGCCCGCGTTCGGCATCACGGTCTCCGTGCTCTTCATGGGCATCGGCGTGATCCTCAACTACATCGTCCCGGAGAAGGCCTTCGGCTATGTCACCTCGGTGGCCACCGCGGCCGGCATCTGGACCTGGCTGATGATCCTCGTCAGCCACATCCTGTACCGCCGCGCGGTCGACGCCGGGCGCCTGCCCGCGTCCTCCTTCCCCGCCCCCGGCGGTGCGGTGTGCAGCTGGATCGCCACCGTGTTCCTGCTCTTCGTCACCGGCCTCATCGCGTACGACGCCGACTCCCGGATCTGCCTGTACGTCATGGCCGGCTGGGCCGCCGCACTGGCCATCGGCTGGTTCGTCCTCAAGGCCCGCAACCCGCAGGTCGCGCAGCGCGGTGAGCGCACCCTCGAGAAGGTCGGCTGACCCGGGCCAACGCCCACGATGTCCAGCATGCGGGCCGCCTGTACCACCCTTCGGTACGGGCGGCCCGCCCGCTTATCCTGAGCGGCATGCTCACCATCACCCAGGCCCTCCACGACCAGATCGTCGCGCACGCGCGCCAGGACCACCCCGACGAGGCGTGCGGCGTCGTCGCGGGCCCCGTGGGCTCCGGCCGCCCCGAGCGGTTCATCCCGATGCTGAACGCCGCCCGCTCGCCGACCTTCTACGAGTTCGACTCCGGCGACCTCCTCAAGCTCTACCGCGAGATGGACGACCGGGACGAGGAGCCCGTGATCATCTACCACTCGCACACGGCGACCGAGGCCTACCCCTCGCGCACCGACCTCTCGTACGCCAACGAGCCGGGCGCCCACTACGTGCTGGTGTCCACGGCGGACACCGACGACGCCGGCCCCTTCCAGTTCCGCTCGTTCCGCATCGTCGACGGCGAGGTCACGGAGGAGGAAGTGAAGGTCGTCGAGGCATACGGCTGAGCCGCGGCCGAACCGGAAACCGACGAAAGAGCGCGGCCCTCGGCGGAGGCTGGTCCGGCTGGCGAACGGCAATCGTCCAGTCCGTGAGATGCCATTCCGGAGCCCGGACCGGGAATCGATACGATGACCCCATGGTTCTCATCGACGTGAGCGACAAGGCGCCGGGCATGCTGCTCGTGGCGCGGCTGCACGTCGACCTGTGCAGGCTGGCGAGCGCCATCTGTCCGCGCTGAGCCGCCCCGCCGTACGGCCGTGAGCCGCGGCGCCCCAAGCTCCACGCACGCATCCGCATGCAGCGCAGCCGCGCGCCCACCGACGAGATTTCTTCCGACAGGAGCCCACCCCATGGCCATCGAGGTCCGCATCCCGACCATCCTCCGCCAGTACACCGACGGTGCGAAGGCCGTCGAGGGCAGCGGGGACACCCTCGCCGCGCTCTTCGCCGACCTCGAGACCCGGCACGCCGGGATCCAGGCCCGGATCGTGGACGGCGGCGAGCTGCGCCGCTTCGTCAACGTCTACCTGAACGACGAGGACGTCCGCTTCCTCGACGGCATCAACACCAAGGTGGCGGACGGCGACAGCGTGACGATCCTGCCGGCCGTCGCCGGCGGGATGGCCTGATCGGCATGCGCTACGACTCCCCCCTCGCAGCCGTCGGCAACACGCCGCTCGTCCGGCTGCCCCGGCTCTCGCCGTCCGAGGACGTCCGGATCTGGGCGAAGCTCGAGGACCGCAACCCGACCGGCTCGGTCAAGGACCGCCCCGCGCTGCACATGATCGAGCAGGCCGAGAAGGACGGGCGGCTCACGCCCGGCTGCACCATCCTCGAGCCGACCTCGGGCAACACCGGCATCTCGCTCGCCATGGCCGCGAAGCTCAAGGGCTACCGCATGGTGTGCGTCATGCCGGAGAACACCTCGCAGGAGCGGCGCGACCTGCTCGCCATGTGGGGCGCGGAGATCATCCCCAGCCCCGCCGCGGGCGGCTCCAACACCGCAGTACGCATCGCCAAGGAGCTCGCCGCGTCGCACCCGGACTGGGTGATGCTCTACCAGTACGGCAACCCGGACAATGCGGGCGCGCACTACGCGACCACCGGCCCGGAGATCCTCGCCGACCTGCCGTCCGTCACGCACTTCGTGGCGGGCCTCGGCACGACGGGCACGCTCATGGGCGTCGGGCGCTATCTGCGCGAGCACAAGCCGGACGTCAAGATCGTCGCCGCCGAGCCGCGCTACGACGACCTCGTCTACGGCCTGCGCAACCTCGACGAGGGCTTCGTGCCCGAGCTGTACGACGCGTCCGTGCTGACCACCCGCTTCTCGGTCGGCTCCGCCGACGCCGTGACCCGCACCCGGGAACTCCTCCAGCAGGAGGGGATCTTCGCGGGCGTCTCCACGGGGGCCGCGCTGCACGCGGCGATCGGGGTGGGGAAGAAGGCGGTCAAGGCGGGGGAGTCGGCGGACATCGTGTTCATCGTCGCCGACGGCGGCTGGAAGTATCTGTCGACCGGGGTCTACACCGCGGCGACCACGGAAGAGGCCATCGAGACGTTGCACGGGCAGCTCTGGGCCTGAGCCGGAGTCCGCACCACCCGCAGATTCGGCGCCTAGCCCGCGAGATGGCGGACCTGGTCCCACAGGACCGGGTCCGCCACGCCCGCCCGTCGGCGGAACTCCCACACGGCCACGTTCCGCAGTTCGTCCGTCTCCAGGAAGCTCGGGCGGCCCTGGGCATCGCCCACGGAACCCGGGGGTAGCGGGATCACGCCCGGGCGCTCGTCGCGGTACTTGCTGGTGATCTTCGCCACGAGCGCGGTGTCGCCGTGCACCGACAGCACCAGACACGGCCGGTCCTTGGCCCGCGCGGCACCCTGCGTCGCCCGTCCTGGACGTCCCGAGGCGCCGCCGTCCGGCTCGTACGGCACGTTCGCCCACCAGATCTCCGCCGGCTTCGGCCTGGGCGGGGCGGCCACCCGCCGCCGCGGCCGCTCCGGCCGCTCACCGGGCCGTCCCGGCGCCCGGGTCCTGCCGCCCGGCCGGCGACGCGTACGGTGCGGCCCCCAGCCGTCGGCCAGCGCCGCGACCAGCGCGAGCAGCACCACGGCGGCCAGGGCGAGCCACCAGGACGTGTCCATGTACCGACGGTACCGGCGGGCCCGTCCCGCTGCCCGCCCCGGTTACCACACCCTGGGAGCTGTGCGGCGGATCAGGGTCGGCAGGCCTTCACCGCACAGCCATCCGATCCGGTGACACAGCAGGTGAGTTCGCCCACAACAGCCCGTGACGGAGAAGCGACGAAGGCTTTTGCGCCTTACGCTCGACGCACCGCACGACCCCCGTTTTCTCATACTGCCAGCGGAGGTTTCTGCTCCATGAAGCTCACCGTCGTCGGCTGCTCGGGGTCGTTCCCGTCCGCGGAATCGGCCTGCTCGAGCTACCTCGTCGAGGCCGACGGCTTCCGGCTGCTCCTCGACATGGGCAACGGCGCCCTTGGCGAGCTGCAGCGCCACTGCGGTCTCTACGACCTCGACGCGATCTTCCTCAGCCATCTGCACGCCGACCACTGCATCGACATGTGCGCCTATTTCGTGGCGCGCTACTACCGGCACGACGGCGGCCGCGCCGCTCCCCTCCCCGTCTACGGACCCGAGGGCACCGAGCAGCGACTGACCACCGCCTACGGCGACACGCCCTCCGCGTCGTCGATGAGCGAGGTCTTCGACTTCCACACCGTCAAGCCGGGCACCTTCGACATCGGCCCCTTCACGGTGCACACGGAGAGGGTGCGCCACCCCGTCGAGGCGTACGGCATCCGCCTCGAGCACGGCGGTTCCTCGCTGACGTACTCAGGGGACACCGGTGTGTGCGACTCCCTTGTCGAACTCGCCTTCAACACCGATCTGTTCCTGTGCGAGGCCGCGTTCACGTACGGCAAGGAGAGCATCCCCGACCTGCATCTCAACGGCCGCGAGGCGGGCGAGATCGGCCAGCGCGCCGGGGTCCGGCGCCTGATGCTGACCCACATCCCGCCGTGGACGGACCCCGAGGTCAACCTCGCGGACGCGCGTGCCGTGTTCGACGGGCAGGTGGAGCTGGCGGCGCCCGGAGTGACGTACGAGATCTAGCCGTACGAGATCCAGACGTACGAGGTCAGCCGCCACGAGGCCGTACGAGAGTCGGCCTCTACGACATGGCAGAGGCCCCCGGAGCTTGACTGCTCCGGGGGCCTCTGTGCTGTCCAGGACCTGCTTACGCCTTGGTGAGGTCCTCGACCTCGGCCTCGGGCTCGCGGCCCGGAGTCGGCAGGTCGAACTTGGTGATGGCGAAGCGGAAGACCACGTAGTAGATCGCCGCGAAGACCAGGCCGATCGGGATGATCAGCCACGGCTTGGTGGCCAGGTTCCAGTTCAGTGCGTAGTCGATGAAGCCCGCCGAGAACGTGAAGCCGGCGTGGACGCCCAGCATCCAGGTCACGGCCAGCGAGATCGCGGTGAGCACCGCGTGGATCGCGTACAGCACCGGCGCGATGAACATGAAGGAGAACTCGATCGGCTCGGTGACACCCGTGACGAAGGAGGTCAGGGCGAGCGAGATCATCATGCCCAGGACGGCCTTGCGGCGGTCGGGGCGCGCGGAGTGCGCGATGGCGAGGGCGGCGGCCGGGAGGCCGAACATCATGATCGGGAAGAAGCCGGACATGAACATACCGGCGTGGGGGTCGCCCGCGAAGAAGCGGTTCAGGTCGCCGTGGACGACCTGGCCGGCGGAGTTGGTGAAGTCACCGAGCTGGAACCAGGCGACGGTGTTCACGAACTGGTGCATGCCCACCGGGATCAGCGCACGGTTGATGGCACCGAAGAGACCGGCACCGGCGGCGCCGAGACCCGTCATCCACTCGCCGAAGCTGCTGATGCCCTCGCCGATGGGCTCCCAGACCAGACCGAAGACGACGCCGACCAGGGTGCCGACGAAGGCCATGATGATCGGGACGAGCCGGCGCCCGTTGAAGAAGCCGAGCCAGTCGACCAGCTTGGTGCGGTGGAACTTCTGCCACAGCACGGCGGCCAGCAGACCCATGACGATGCCGCCGAGCACACCCGGGTTGTTGTAGGTCGCGGCTATGTCCGCGCCCTTCTGGATCTTGGCCTCGGTGACCGGGAACGCCTTGAGCACATTGCTGTAGACCAGGAAGCCGACCAGCGCGGCCAGCGCGGTGGAGCCGTCGGCCTTCTTGGCGAAGCCGATGGCGACACCGATACAGAAGAGCATCGGCAGGTTGTCGAAGACCGCGCCACCGGCGGTGGCGAAGACCGAGGCGACCTTGTCCCAGCCGAGCCCGTCGGCGCCGAAGACGTCCGGCTGGCCGAGACGCAGCAGGATGCCCGCGGCGGGCAGCACGGCGATCGGCAGCTGCAGGCTGCGGCCGATCTTCTGCAGGCCCTGGAACAGGCCGGCTCCCCGTTTCTTCGCGGGGGCGGCGGTGGCCGCGGTGTCGGTACCGGTGCTCATGAACGTCCTCCGTGTGCCGGGTGCTGCCGGGGCATGGGGGAAGATGGGGATGGCAGCAGGGGATGTGGTCTACACCACTGATTGGTGTAGACCTGTTGTAGCACGGTGAAGGCCGGATAAGGAACCCGCGAATTTTGTGGCTCGAGACATATCGGGAAATCGTGCCATAAAGCAGGGCGCAGCGGTCGGGGTGGCGGTGTGGTGTGCGTTATAGGGGACGGCGGGGGCGTGCCGATCAGTCCCGAATGAGGCCTGGGCCGGGCTTGGCGGCGGTTGGAATACTGGTGTAGACCAGTGGTTGCAGCGGGTGACATGACCGCTCGTGAAGACGGCCCGACCGTGGGTTACCGTGACAAAACGGGTCAAGGTGAACGGAGCAAGAAATGGCCACCAAGGCTGAGAAGATCGTTGCCGGGCTCGGCGGCATCGACAACATCGAAGAGATCGAGGGCTGCATCACCCGCCTGCGGACCGAGGTCGTCGACCCGAGCAAGGTCGACGAGGCCGCGCTGAAGGCCGCCGGAGCGCACGGCGTGGTCAAGATGGGCACGGCGATCCAGGTCGTCATCGGCACCGACGCCGACCCGATCGCGGCCGACATCGAAGACATGATGTGACGACGTCGACGACATGATGTGACGACGTCGACGACATGATGTGAGCCGAGGGCACGGCCGCGCCGAGGCCGCCCGGCAGCCCCGTTCCGCACCCGACCGGAACGGGGTCTTCACCATTCGGGCTAGGCTCAGCAGCATGTCTCGAATCGACGGCCGTACGCCTGAACAGCTCCGCCCCGTCACGATCGAACGTGGCTGGAGCAAGCACGCCGAGGGCTCGGTCCTCATCTCCTTCGGCGACACCAAGGTCTTCTGCACCGCCTCGGTCACCGAAGGCGTCCCGCGCTGGCGCAAGGGCAGCGGCGAGGGCTGGGTCACCGCCGAGTACGCGATGCTGCCCCGCTCCACCAACACCCGCGGCGACCGCGAGTCCGTCCGCGGCAAGATCGGCGGCCGCACGCACGAGATCTCCCGCCTCATCGGCCGGTCCCTGCGCGCCGTGATCGACTACAAGGCGCTCGGCGAGAACACCATCGTCCTCGACTGCGACGTCCTCCAGGCCGACGGCGGCACCCGCACCGCCGCCATCACCGGCGCCTACGTCGCGCTCGCCGACGCCGTCGCCTGGGCGCAGAAGAAGAAGCTCGTCAAGGCCGGCCGCAACCCGCTCACCGGCACTGTCTCCGCCGTCTCCGTCGGCATCGTGGGCGGCGTACCGCTCCTCGACCTCTGCTACGAGGAGGACGTGCGCGCCGAGACCGACATGAACGTCGTCTGCACCGGCGACGGCCGGTTCGTGGAGGTCCAGGGCACCGCCGAGGCCGAGCCCTTCGCCCGCGAGGAGCTCAACTCGCTGCTCGACCTGGCCGTTTCCGGGTGCACGGAACTCACGGCCATCCAGCGCGCCGCGCTCGAACAGCAGCGGTAGCGGCGCCTTCCGCCTCGGCTCGCACGGGTGCCCGGCGGGCAAGGGCGACGAGGGGAAAAGGTAAAGAAGGAACCAAGAAGGCTCCTCCTCGCGTTATTACGGGTGCGGGCGTACGGGCCAAACCGTGCGCCCGTCCGCAACTCCCGGGAGGAACCGCCGACATGGCACCGCGCCGCCGACGTATCAGCACCGCCATCGCCCTGGTGAGCCTGGCGCTCGCCGCGCCGCTCGCCGCCGGCTGCAGCGCCGTCGACAAGGCACTGGACTGCGTGCAGACCGCCGACGCCATAGCCGACAGCGTCACCGAGCTCAAGCAGGCCGTCGACAACGCCGCCAACGACCCGACCCAGGCCGGCGAGGCGCTCGACTCCATAGAGAAGAACCTCGACGAGATCGGCGGCAAGACCGACAACGCCGACGTCGACAAGGCGGTCGACGACCTCGGCAAGGCCGTCACCAACGTCCGCGAGGCCATCGACAGCGGCGACGAGACACCGGACATCAGCCCGGTCACGGACGCGGCGGGCGAACTGACGAAGGTCTGCACGCCATAGGGGCGGCGGGGGCGCGCCCGTCCGGGGTACCGGACGGGCAGCCCTCACACCACCGCGATACTGGTGGCATGACCCGCCTGATCCTCGCCACCCGCAACGCCGGAAAGATCACCGAACTCAAGGCCATCCTCGCCGATGCAGGGCTCACGCACGACCTCGTCGGCGCGGACGCCTACCCGGACATCCCTGACGTCAAGGAGACCGGCGTCACCTTCGCCGAGAACGCCCTGCTCAAGGCCCACGCGCTGGCGCAGGCCACCGGCCTGCCCGCCGTCGCCGACGACTCGGGCCTCTGCGTCGACGTACTCGGTGGCGCCCCCGGCATCTTCTCCGCCCGCTGGGCCGGCCGCCACGGCGACGACCAGGCCAACCTGGAGCTTCTCCTGGCCCAGCTCGGCGACATCTCCGACGAACACCGCGCCGCCCACTTCGCCTGCGCCGCGGCCCTCGCCCTGCCCGACGGCACGGAGCGAGTCGTCGAGGGCCGCCTGACGGGCACCCTCCGCCACACCCCCGCCGGCGCGAACGGCTTCGGTTACGACCCGATCCTTCAGCCGGAGGGCGAGACGCGTACGTGCGCGGAGCTCAGCCCCGAGGAGAAGAACGCGATCAGCCACCGCGGCAAGGCGTTCCGCGCGCTGGTGCCGGTGGTGCGGGACCTGCTGGGCTGAGCCGCCCCGGCACGGGCCGCTGAACCCGAAGGTCCGTCGAGCACGAAGTTCCGTCGAGTGCGCAGCTCCGTCGAGCACGAAGGCCCCGTCCGGTCGTGCCGGACGGGGCCTTCGCATACGTGCGGCCGGAGGGACTCGAACCCTCACGGGTGTTACCCCACTGGGACCTAAACCCAGCGTGACTGCCAGTTCCACCACGGCCGCCTGCCGTCCGGTCATGCTACTGGCCGGACGGCCCGGGCCGGGTCTCAGATCCCCAAATCCTTGATGATCTTGGCCACGTGGCCCGTGGCCTTCACGTTGTAGAGGGCGCGCTCGACCTTGCCCTCCTCGTCGACGATCACCGTGGAGCGGATGACGCCCGTCACCGTCTTGCCGTAGAGCTTCTTCTCGCCGAAGGCGCCGTAGGACTCGAGGACCGACTTGTCGGGGTCGGCCAGGAGGGTGACCTTCAGGTCCTCCTTCTCGCGGAACTTGGCGAGCTTCTCCGGCTTGTCGGGGGAGATGCCGATCACGTCGTAGCCGGCGCCGGCCAGCACCTCGAGGTTGTCCGTGAAGTCGCACGCCTGCTTGGTGCAGCCCGGGGTGAGGGCGGCCGGGTAGAAGTAGACGATGACCTTGCGGCCCTTGTGGTCGGAGAGGGAGACCTCGTTGCCGTCGGCGTCGGGCAGGGTGAAGGCGGGGGCGGTGTCGCCGGGCTGGAGTCGCTCGCTCATGTTCTTCGGTCTCCTAGCAAGGGGGGCGGCAAGGGGGCGGATCCCCCATGGCTGGTTACGGAACGAGGGTAATAGGGGTGCCGTGGGGTGAGGTGGGCCGGAAGCTGACAGACTGTCGACCACAACAGCAGGTCGGCCCGAGAACATCGGCAGACCGGCGGAAGACCATCGGATACGACCACGGAGGCAGCGCGGTGTCGGATGCCAGGACCCCTGCGCAGATCGAGGCGGACATCAGGCTCCGGCGTGAGCGGCTGGCCGAGACCCTCGATGAGATCGGGATGAGGGTGCACCCGAAGACGATCGTCGGGGATGCACGAGCGAAGGTCGTCTCCGGTGTCGATCACACCCTGGGACGGGCGTATGTCGGCGTCAACCGGGCCGTGAGCGGTGTGCGGTCGCGGCTGGTGTCGGAGGAAGGGGCGCCGCGGCTCGAGCGGATCGTGCCCGTGGCGATCGTCCTCGTCGGCGTCGTGGGCCTGCTGGCCATGAGCTCGCGCAGGCGGAAGCGCTGACCCTCCGGGGTGCGGGCGAGGTGGAGACAGGTAGGTTCGGAGCGTGAGCGAGAAGACCCACCACGACAAGTTGCCCATCCGGATGCTGCACGACCGTGTGCTGGTGCGGCAGGACGCCAACGAGGGCGAGCGGCGTTCCGGCGGCGGCATCCTGATCCCCGCGACCGCGGCCGTCGGGCGGCGGCTGGCCTGGGCCGACGTCGTCGCGGTCGGGCAGAACGTGCGGACCGTGGAGGTGGGCGACCGGGTGCTGTACGACCCCGAGGACCGGGCCGAGGTCGAGGTGCGGGGCGTGGCGTACGTCCTGATGCGCGAGCGCGATCTGCACGCCGTGGCCGCGGACCGCTTCGAGGGTTCCCAGGACTCGACCGGGCTCTATCTCTGACGTAGCCAGGTCCCACGTCTCGTAGCCACGGTCTCCTGGCTGCGACGTACGGCTTGTGCCATGACGCGCCTTCGACCATGACGCCGTAAGGCCTGGTGACCTCCCCGGTCACCAGGCCTTACGTATGAGCCGCCGTATCACCGGGCGGCGGCTCGTCCTCAGCCCCGCCCCGGAGTGGCCTGGCCCTGCGGGACGACCGTCGTGCCGCCTGCGGGCGGCGCCTGGGGCCGGATGTCACCGGTGCCGCCCTGGGGCTGGCGGGGACTCTGGGGCCGGTCCCCTCCGGTCAGTCCAGGAGGCCGTTCCTCTCCGGCACCCTGCGTCGGGCCCGGCTGGGGCGCACCCTGAGCCGGTCCCTGGGTACGGCCGCCGGTCTGCCCCGGACTCTCCTGCGTGCGGCCCTGCTTGTCGCCCTGCTTGTCTCCCGGCTTACCGCTCTGCTTGGCGCCCGGTTTCTTGCTCGGCTTCGCTCCCGGCTTCTTGCTGGGCTGAGATCCGGGGAGTCCTCTGTGGCGCCGGTACCACTCCTCCTCGGCCCAGTCCTCGAAGGGGTCGGGTTCGTCGGCGCCCTCGGCCAGCTGCAGGTCGAAGTCCTGGACGTCCCGGCCGGCGAGGGCGGCCTCCGTGTACTGCGCCCAGATGCGGGCCGGGTAGTCCCCGCCGTTGATCCGCGACTCGCCGAGCGCTCCGTACAGGGGGGTGTGTTCGCCCGTGACCGGGTTCTGGCCCATGACGACGACGACCGTGGCGAGATCGGGTGTGTAGCCGGCGAACCATGCCGCGGTGTCGTTCTCCGCGGTGCCCGTCTTGCCGGCGGCGGGGCGCCCGGCCGCCTGGGCGGCGGCGCCGGTGCCGTCCTCGACGACGCTCTGCAGCATGTAGGTCGTCGTGTCGGCGGACTCGCGGCTGACGGCCTGCTGGGTGTGCTGTTTGGGCAGGCCGACGGACTCGCCCTGCCTGGTGACCTTCTCGACCAGCGTGGCCGCGCCGTATCTGCCGTGGTTGGCGAGGGTCGCGTACGCCTGCGCCATGTCGAGGACGCTGGCGGTGGCCGTGCCCAGCGCGATGGACGGCGAGGCGCTCAGATCGGGGGTGTCCTGGGGGACGCCGAGGTGGACGGCGGTCGACTTCACCCTGTCCGGGCCGACGTCGGCGGCCATCTGTGCGTAGACGGCGTTGACGGAGTTGTCGGTGGCGTCGCGCACGCTGATGGGGCCGTAGTCGGTCTTGTCCTCGTTCTCGGGGGCGTAGGGCGTGCCGTGCCAGCCCTCCACGCGGCGCTTGCTGTCGCCGTCGTAGATCGTGTTCGGGGTGATGGGGCGGCCGTCCTGGGTCCTCGACCCGTTCTCGACGGCCGCCGTGAAGACGAACGGCTTGAAGGTCGAGCCGACCTGGTAGTCGCGGCGCGTCGCGTTGTTGACGTACTGCTGTGTGTAGTCGATGCCGCCGTACATCGCGATGACCTTGCCGGTGTCGGGGTCGACGGACGCGCCGCCCACGCGGACATTGCCGTCCACGGGCCGGCTGTCCTTGCTGACCTGGGACATCACCTGGTCGTCCACGGCGTCGACGAAGGCCTGCTGCTCCTTCTTCTCGATCGTGGTCGTGATCCGGTAGCCGCCGACGGACTCCAGGGCGTCCTCGTCGAGAATCTTGTGGCTGATGAGGTAGTCGTTGACGGCCTGCACGATGTAGCCGCGCTGTCCGGACATCGCGGCGGCGGGCTTCGCCTCGTGGGGGACGGGGAAGTGCATCGTGGTGCGCTCGGCGGGGGTGAGCCAGTTCTCCTTGACCATGCCGTCGAGGACGTAGTTCCAGCGGGCGATGGCCCTGTTCATGTTCTGGGGGTGCGCCACGACGTCGTAGGCGCTCGGCGCGTTGAGGAGGGTCGCCAGGTAGGCGCCCTGCCCGGTGTCGAGGTGCTCCACGTCGACGCCGTAGTAGGCCTGGGCGGCGGCCTGGATGCCGTAGGCGTTGCGGCCGAAGTAACTGGTGTTCAGATAGCCCTCGAGGATCCGGTCCTTGCTCGCCTCGCGGGCCAGTTTGATCGAGATGAAGAACTCCTTCACCTTCCGGGTGACCGTCTGCTCCTGGCCCAGGTAGTAGTTCTTCACGTACTGCTGGGTGATGGTGGAGCCGGACTGCTTGCCCTTGCCGATGAGGGTGTTCCAGGCGCCGCGGATCATCGCCGCGGGATCGACCGCGGGCTCCGAGTAGAAGTCCCGGTCCTCGGCGGCGAGAACGGCGTGCTGCACCGTCTTGGGGATGCTCGCGAGCGCCACGTTCTCGCGGTTGACATCGCCGTCGCGGGCGAGCGGGGAGCCGTCGGAGTACAGGTAGACGTTGCTCTGCGCGACCGCGGCCGCGTTCGCCGGCGGGATCTGGACGAGCAGGTAGCCGGCGGCGAAGGCGCCGATGCAGAGCAGTGCCAGTCCGAGGCAGCTGCCGATGACCGTGCGCCAGGTGGGGACGGCCCGGCGCCAGCCGGTGCGCTTCGGCTGCCGGGGGCCGCCGGGCTTCGGCGCCCCCTCCTGCAGCTTGCCGGGGGTGCCCGCGGCGGCGGGCCCGAGCCGGCCGGACGCACCGCCCAGAACCAGGGCCGCGCCGGTGCCCGGGGTCGGGCCCGTGGCCGGGGCCCCGGGCGCCTTGGGCCCGGCGTCCCGCGGCGCCCAGCCTCCTTTGCTCTGCTGCGGCTCGTCGCTCATTTTGTGCGGTACTCCTGTTTCGAGTCGTACGCCCCCTTGCATACTCCTTTGCACACTTTCGCATCATGAGTTCCGCGCTGAGGGGTGGCGCGCACCGCGCGCCGTAATCAAGTGGCAGGCACCCGCGTATGCCCGTTAGGCTCTTGCACTTTGGCCCGGAACACCTGGAACGGGCTGGGCGGAGGCCGGTCGGCCGCCGGGCGGGCGCGGCAGTCGGGGGAGGTTCTTCGTGGGGAAAGGGCGGTTGTACACGGCCGTCGCGGTGAGCGCGTTCCGGCGGTACGCGACGTACCGAGTGGCCACGGCTGCCGGGGTGTTCACCAACACCGTCTTCGGCGTGATCCTGGCGTACACCTACGTCGCGCTGTGGGACGAGCGGCCGGAACTCGGCGGGTACGACCAGGCGCAGGCCCTCACTTATGTGTGGCTCTGTCAGGGGCTGCACGCGGCGGTGGCCGCGATGGACCGCGGCATGGAGGTGGAGCTGATCGGGCGGATCCGTACGGGCGACATCGCCATCGATCTGTACCGGCCGGCCGATCTGCAGGCGTGGTGGCTGGCGAGCGATATGGGGCGGGCCGCGTTCCAGCTGCTCGGCCGCGGCTTCGTGCCGATGGCGTTCGGTGCGCTCCTGTTCGAACTGGCGGTTCCCTCGGACCCGCTGACCTGGCTGGCCTTCCTGGTCGCCGTCGCGCTCGGAGTGGTCGTCAGTTTCGCGATCCGCTACCTGGTGGCGCTGTCCGCGTTCTGGCTGATGGACGGCGCGGGCGTGGTGCAGATGGCGTCGCTGACCGGGATCTTCTTCTCCGGGATGCTGCTGCCGCTGAACGTCTTCCCGGGCGCAATCGGCGAGATCGCGCGGGCGCTCCCGTGGTCGGCGCTGCTGCAGAAGCCCGCCGATGTCCTCCTCGGCGAGCGCACCGGCGTCGGGCTGCTGGAGACGTACGCGTTCCAGGGGGCCTGGGCGGTGGCGCTGCTGGCGGCCGGGCGGCTGGTGCAGTCGGCGGCGATGAGGCGGGTGGTGGTGCAGGGTGGCTGAGCTTCCTGCCGGTTCGCGGCTCACGGACGGGCTGCGTACGACGGACGGGCTGCGTACGAACGCTCCGGGTCGGCCGATGGGCGGAATCGGCCAGGACGGTCCACGGCTCAGGGACGGGCTGCGTGCCTACCGGATGATCGCCGGGATGTGGATCCGCTCCACGATGGCGTACCGCGCGTCGTTCGCGATGACCGTGGTCACGGACTTCGCGGTCACCGCACTGGACTTCGCCGCGATCCTGCTGATGTTCTCGCAGGTCGACGTGATCGGCGGCTACACCCTGCCTGAGGTCGCCCTCCTCTACGGCACCGCGGGCATCGCCCTCGGCCTCGCCGACCTGGGGTTCGGGTCGATCGAGCAGCTGGGGCAGCGGGTGCGCGACGGCACGCTGGACACCCTGCTGGTGCGTCCGGCGCCGGTGCTCGCGCAGATCGCCGCAGACCGCTTCGCGCTGCGCCGCCTCGGGCGGCTCACCCAGGGTCTGCTGGTCCTCGGGTACGCGCTGGCCGTCCTCGACATCGCCTGGACGCCGCTGAAGGTGCTGATGATCCCGCTGATGCTGCTCAGCGGGGCCGCCATCTTCGCGGCCGTGTTCGTGGCGGGCGCGGCCTTCCAGTTCGTCGCGCAGGACGCCTCCCAGGTGCAGAACTCCTTCACGTACGGCGGAAACACGCTCCTGCGGTACCCGCCGACCGTCTTCGGCAAGGAGCTGGTGCGCGGCGTCACCTTCGTGCTGCCGCTGGCCTTCGTCAACTGGCTGCCCGCGCTGTACGTGCTGGGGCGGCCCTACCCGCTGGACCTGCCGCAGTGGCTGGCGTTCGCGCCGCCGCTGGTGGCCGCCGCGTGCTGCGCCGGGGCCGGGGCGGCATGGCGCGCGGGACTTCGTTCGTACCGCAGTACAGGGAGCTGAGCCGTGATCGACAGCAGCGACGTGAGCGACATGAGCGACGACGAGTTCATCCGCCTGGACGGCGTGGAGAAGGTCTTCGACGTATGGCGCAGAACCGGCTTCCTGCGCCGCGAGAAACACCAGGTGCGCGCCGTCGACTCGATCTCCTTCACGGTGGCGCGCGGTGAGATGGTCGGCTACATCGGGCCGAACGGCGCCGGAAAGTCGACGACGATCAAGATGCTCACCGGGATTCTGACGCCGAGCGGCGGCCGCCTGCGCGTCGCGGGTATCGACCCCTCGCGTGAGCGCACGCGGCTCGCGCAGCACATCGGCGTCGTGTTCGGGCAGCGCACAACCCTGTGGTGGGACCTGCCGCTGATCGACTCGTACCGGCTGATGCACCGCATGTACCGCATCCCCGACGCCCGTTACCGCGCCAACCTCGACCGCTGCGTCGAACTTCTTGAGATGCGCGACCTGTTGGACGTCCCGGTACGGCAGCTGTCCCTCGGTCAGCGCATGCGCGGCGACATCGCCGCCGCCCTGCTCCACGACCCGGACGTGCTCTACCTCGACGAGCCGACCATCGGCCTGGACGTGGTCAGCAAGGCGAAAGTACGGGAGTTCCTGCGCGAGTTGAACGCCGAGCGCGGCACGACCGTGCTGCTCACCACCCACGATCTGACCGACATCGAGCAGCTGTGCAAGCGCGTGATGGTCATCGACCACGGGCGGCTGATGTACGACGGTGCGCTGTCCGGGCTGCACGAGGTGGGGGAGAGCGAGCGGACCCTCGTCGTGGATCTGGCCCGTGAACTGCCGCCGGTCGACATCGGCCCGCTCGCGCGCGTCGTGAGGGTCGAAGGGCCGCGGCAGTGGCTGGCGTTCCCCACATCGGAGTCGGCGGCGCCCCTGGTGGCACGTATCGCGGCGGAGTATCCGCTGGTGGACCTGTCCGTGCGGGAGCCCGACATCGAGGCCGTCATCGCAAACATGTACGCAAGTGGGGGCGACCTCCTGCAACCGCAGGCCGAGAACTCGTAGGCTGCTCCGTATGACGGACGCTGTGCCTTCTCCCGGGGCGAACCCGGGACCCGAGGACCCTGATCTGCGAGTCTCCGAGCCCGATCTGCGAGCCTCCGACACCGACCGCGAGCGGGTCGCCGAACACCTCAGGGATGCGCTGGCCGAGGGCCGCCTCGACATGGCGGAGTTCGAGGAGCGGCTGGAGGCCACCTACAACGCCCGTACGTACGGGGAGTTGGTGCCCCTCACCCGCGACCTGCCCGCCGGCTCGGTCGCCGTGCCCCTCGTGAAGCCGTCCGCCGACTCGCCTGCGCAGACGGGTGGCTGGGCCTCGCGGATCGGCGGCGAGGGCACGTCCTCGTGGGGCGTGGCGATCATGGCGGGCTTCCAGCGCAAGGGGCAGTGGACCGTGCCGCGGCGCTTCACGTCGTTCGCGTTCTGGGGTGGCGGCGAGATCGACCTGCGTGAGGCGCGGTTCGCCGAGCGCGAGGTCGTCATCAACTGCATCGCGATCATGGGCGGCATGAACGTCGTCGTACCACCCGGCGTCGAGGTCGTCGTACGCGGCATCGGCATCATGGGCGGCTTCGACCACCGAGAGGAGGGCGTGCCGGGCGAGCCCGGCGCACCGCGCGTCATCGTGACGGGTCTCGCCTTCTGGGGCGGCGTCGGCGTCGAACGCAAGATCACCCGAGCGGAGAAACAGCGCCTCAAGGAGGAGCGGCGCCGGGAGAAGCTTGAGCGCAAGGAGGCCCTCAGGGAGTTGCACACGTCGTTCCGTGACGACGTGGAGGATGCTCACCGCAAGATGCTCGATGGGCACCGCGACCTGAGGCGCGACCTGCGCGACGAGCGCCGCGAGCGGCACGAGGAGCACCGCGAACGCCGGAGGGCCCGCCGCGAGGAACGCGAGGAGCGGCGCCGCAGGGACTGGGACTGACAGCTCCGGAGCGCCTCGGCCCGGGGCGGGTCACAGCTCCGCGGGCGCCGACCCCTTCAGATGGGCGAGATTGAACGTCTCGGCCATCCGCCGGTACCCCGCATCGCTCGGGTGGAGGTGGTCCCCCGAGTCGTACTCGGGCCGCAGCCTGCGCGGGTTGTACGGGTCCTGCAGGGCCTTGTCGAAGTCCACGAACTCGTCGAACACGCGGCCTGAGCGGATCTGCGCGTTGACGGCCTGCCGGACGGTCTCCAGACCGGGCAGATACCCCCGGTGCCCCTGGAACGGCATCAGCGTCGCCCCGATGACCCGCAGCCCCCGGCTGTGCGCCTGCCGGGTCAGCTCCCGCAGCCCTTCCGTGATCTTGTCGGGATCGGTCTGATGCGGGGTCCGCAGGATGTCGTTGACGCCGAGCGCGATGACGACGGCCTTGACGCCCGTGCGGCTGAGCACGTCGCGGTCGAACCGCGACAGCCCGCTCGGGTTGTCCGCTGTCCGCTTCTGCCCGACGGCGCGCTGCCCCAGCCCGTCGGCGAGGATGCGGTTGCCGCTGATTCCCTCGTTGACGACGCTGTAGCGCGGCGCGCCGGACTCGTCGCGGAGCCGGTCCGCGAGGACGTCGGTCCACCGATGGTTGGCCCCGAACGTGGACGTCACCCCGTCGGTGAGCGAGTCGCCGACGACGACGACGGTGCCCGTCGACTCGTGGCTCAGCACGTCCAGCGCGGTCAGGTACCGCCAGTACGGGCTCTGCTCGGTGTACGCGGCCCCGCTCACGTCCTCGGTCCGGTCGCCCTCCGCGACGTACGAGATCTGGCGCGCCTGCGGGTGGTACGTGACCGGTCCTGACGGCGTCGGCGAGTACGTCGTGACGAGCATGTCCGCGTCGTGCGGTACCTCCATGCGTACCGCGTCGCTCACCACCTGCTGCCCCGCCGGGATCACCACCGAGGTGTTGCCGGAGAACGTCAGCCGCCGCAGCGTGCCGGCCGCGGCCGTCGCGTTGCTGGGCGCGGCGGCCACGGCGATGGAGGCGTGCGTGATGTCGAGCGGCTGCTGTCCGTACAGGTTCGACAGCGTGATGCGAGCGCTGGTGCCGCCGACGCTGGTGTGGACGACGTTGCGGACGGAGTGGCCCGCGAGCCCCTCCTGCTCCGTGCCGGGCTCGGCGGCCGCGGGCGAGGTGGCCCAGGAGCCGACCCAGGTGCCGGCGGAGGCAGGGGCCGCGGAGTTCTGGGGGTTCCGGGGCCCGGCCAGGGTGTCCTGGGAGCTGGTGTCGGCGCGTGAGACGCCGAAATATATGGCGGACGAGACCACCACGACCACCGCGACGATCGCGGCGAGCAAGGCATAACCATGACGCTTGGTCATGCGGTGCGTTTCTCCTCGGGCAAAGGGAGCCCGAGGCTCCGATCTTGGATTCCCCATGATGAGGCATGGGGTGGAGGGCAGCAGAGGGCACCCCCCGACCTCTCAGACGCCGGGAACTCATGGAGCGTTCCGGGAGTCGGTCAGTGAAAGGAGTGCGTTGGAGCACACGGCGTGGGCGGGCCGGCGCGAGGGGCGAGAAGGGCACAGAAGGGAGCGGGAAGGGACAATGCGTACGGGGGACGGCGACGGCGGTGACGCCGACGAGAACGGCGACAACGGCGACAACGGCGACAACGGCGACAACGGCGGCGACGGCGAAAGGTCGAACGGGCCGGTGGATCGGATGGAACGTACGAAAGCGGATGAAGCGGACGTAGGTGCAGGCATGGGGCAGCATGCCCGTGACAGGGGACCCTCACACGAGGTGTCCCCCGAAGGGTTCACCTACAGCGCCGCCGACGAGGAGAAGCAGCGCGGCGTGCGCCGTATGAAGGCCACCGCGAGCGGCCTCCTGCTGCTCGTCGCGCTCATCTACGTCCTGGCGACGTGGGCGCGGAGTGCCGGCGCCGGCCCGTGGACCGGCTATGTCGCTGCGGCCGCGGAGGCCGGCATGGTCGGTGCCCTGGCCGACTGGTTCGCGGTCACCGCGCTCTTCCGCCGCCCCCTCGGCCTGCCCATCCCGCACACCGCGATCATCCCCACGAAGAAGGACCAGCTGGGCGTCTCGCTCGGCGAGTTCGTCGGCGACAACTTCCTGTCCAAGGACGTCGTACGAAAACGGCTGCGCGCCGTGGGCATCGGCGGCCGCCTCGGTGCCTGGCTCGCCGAGCCCTCGCACGCCGACCGCGTCACCGCGGAGCTGGCCGCTGCGCTGCGCGGCGCCCTGACCGTCCTGCGCGACTCCGACGTCCAGGCCGTGGTCGGCGAGGCGATCAACCGGCGGGCCGACGCCCAGGAGATCGCGCCCGGCCTTGGCAAGATGCTGGAGAAGATCGTCGCCGACGGCGGCCACAAACGGGTCGTCGACCTGGTGTGCGTACGTTCCCACGACTGGCTCGTGGAGCACGCCGACTCCGTCATGGACGCGGTGCAGGGCGGCGCCCCCGGCTGGACCCCGCGGTTCGTCGACAAGAAGGTCGGCGAGCGGGTCTACAAGGAGCTGATGCGCTTCGTCACCGAGATGCGCGACATGCCCGAGCACCCCGCGCGCGGCGCCGTCGACCGCTTCCTCGCCGACTTCGCCGTCGACCTGCAGTCCGACACGGACACGCGGGCGCGCGTCGAGTACCTGAAGCGCGAGGTCCTCGGCCGCGGCGAGGTCCAGGACCTCATCGCGTCCGCCTGGTCCGCCGTCCGCTCCATGATCGTCGCCGCGGCGGAGGACGAGCGCAGCGAGCTGCGCCTGCGGGTGCGGGCCTCGCTGCTCTCGCTCGGCGCCCGGATGGCCGTCGACGGACGCCTGCAGAGCAAGGTCGACGGCTGGGTCGAGGGCGCCGCGGTGTACGTGGTCACGACGTACCGCGACGAGATCACGTCCCTCATCACCGACACGGTCGCCGGCTGGGACGCCGAGCACACCTCGAAGAAGATCGAGGCCCACATCGGCCGCGACCTGCAGTTCATCCGGATCAACGGCACGGTGGTGGGTTCGCTGGCCGGGTTGTTGATCTATACGGTTTCGCGGGTGTTCGGGGCGTAGGCCGTGGCCCGTCGCCCATCAGACGTGCTGGGCTACGCGGCGTACCGGCCTACGCGGCGGTCGGAGCCGACTACGAGGCGCGACGGTCGGCGATCGCCCAGGAGGCGAGCGCGACGCCACCCGCGACGGAGAACACGGCGGGCCAGGCGCCCATCTTCTTGGCCAGCGGATGGGAACCGGCGAAGGCGGCGAGGTACGCGGCGGTGAGCGCTCCGGCGGCCTTGCCCCCGGCCTCCCGCCGCCACTGCTGCGCGGCGGCGGCCCCGGCCACGGCGAGCACGGCCCCGCCGAGCTGACGCTTCTTGGTCCACCGGGCGACGCCGTAACCGCCGATGAGCCCACTCGCCGCCACGACCGCGGACGGTACCTTCTGTACCTTCGCCATGACCTGTCTCCTTGCCTGTCGGTCTGTTTCTGCAGGCTAACTCGGGGCCAGGCGGCGGTTCGTAAGGGGGGACACCGACGATGGACCACGTCGAGCGTGAGGGGGTCCGGCTCGCGTACCGGGACCGCGGCGGTCGCGGCGGCAGAGGCGAACCGGGCAGCCCACCGATCCTGCTCTTGCACGGCCTGGCCGGGCACATGGGGGAGTGGGACGCGCTCGCGGAGCTGCTGCTCGCCGACGGCCACCGGGTGGTGGCGTACGACGCCCGAGGCCACGGAGCCAGCACGCGCCGCCCACCGGACATGACGCGAGCGGCGTGCGTACGGGACGCGGTGGCCGTGATCCGCGCACTGGACCTCGCCCCGGTGACCCTGCTGGGCCAATCCCTGGGCGGCCACACGGCTCTGCTCACCGCGGCCGCGCACCCGGACCTGGTGCACGCCCTGATCCTGGTCGAGGCGGGCCCGGGCGGCCCGAACCCGGAACTCCCCACGCAGATAGGCGACTGGCTGGACGGCTGGCCGACCCCCTTCAAGTCCCTCGCCGAGGCCGAGCAGTTCTTCGGCAACGAGGCCTGGGCGAGGGGCCTGGACGAGCGCCCCGACGGCTGGCACGCGCGCGTGGACCGCGACGTCATGGTCGCCGCCGTTGCCGAGCTCGCCACGCACGCGTACTGGGACCAGTGGGAGCGGGTCCGCTGCCCGACGCTCGTCGTACGGGGCTCGAACGGCACGATGCCGGAGGCGGAGACGGCGGAGATGCCCGCCCGTCGCCCCGGAACGACGCAGCTCGCGGTCATCCCGGAGGCGGCCCACGACGTACATCTGGACCAGCCGGCCCGGCTGCACGCGGCGGCTGCGGACTTCCTGGCCGGTGTCGAAGGCCCAACTGGCCGCCGTTGAGGGGCCTCTTGGCCGGTGTTGAAGGGCCAACCGGGTGCTGTTGGAAGGCCCGGGGGCTGTTCCCGTACGAGGGTCGGTAGGAGTGAGTCGCGGGCGCCGCGTCGTGGGGCGGCCCGTTGGGCGGCCCTGTGTCCCCATGTCGAAGGTGCGGAGAGCGATGTGGGGTGAGCGGTATGGGTATGGACGTGGACCGCGTGGCAGCGATGGCACTGGCCGCAGTCTTCGCAGTTGCCGCGGTCGCCAAGCTGACCGATCGGGGTGGGATTCGCCGGGCGATCGCCGACTTCGGCCTGCCGGGCAGGGCCGCGGCGCCCCTGGGTTGGCTTCTCGTGGCGTGCGAATTCGCTACCGCGGTGGCTCTGGCGGTACACCCGTGGGCTCGTGGAGGTGCGCTGGCGGCCCTCGTACTGCTGATGGTCTTCAGCACTGCCATCGCTCTCAACGTGTCCCGCGGGCGGACCCCCGCCTGCCACTGCTTCGGTGGGCTGCAGGCGGCTCCGGTCGGGTGGTCGACCGTCGCGCGCAACGGGCTCCTCGCAACCTTCGCGGGATTCGTTGCCGCTGACGGTCACTTCGCCTGGCTCTTCGCGATTGCCGCGGTCGCCGTGTCGGCGGCCTGGGCGGTACTGGCCGGACGAACCGGACTGGCCGGACGGGTCGGCCTGCGGACGCACCGCATCAGGAGGGTACGGCCGGGCAGGCCCGCACCCGTCTTCTCGCTGCCGGACGAGGGCGGGCAGACGTGGACGCCGGAGCGCCTGCTGACGGGGCGCCGGCCGCTTCTCCTCGTCTTCAGCGACCACGCTTGCGGCGTCTGCAGCGCATTGCTGCCCGAGGTGGCCCGGTGGCAGGACAGCCACGGCGAGCGCTTGACCATTGCCGTCGTGAGCGGGGGTTCGCGGCCGGCGGCCCTGGCCCCGGTCGGCGCAGGCGACTCCGGGCCCGGGCCGAGACGGCTGCTGGCGGACCCCGACCGGAGAGTGCTTGCGGCCTACGGAGTCACGGCCACGCCCAGCGCCGTACTGATCGACGCCGAGGGCATCGTCGTGGCCACGCCGGCGCTCGGTGCGACGGAGATCGGCGAACTGGTCGCCAAGGCGCTGAAGCCTCGCGGCAGGTCGACGATCGCCCGGAGGGCGGTGCTCTTCGCGTCGGCCACGCTCGTCCCCGCTTTCGCCTCGGCCTGCGCGGCGGCCCGCAACGTCACGGGCGCCGCCCCCTCCGGAGGCAGTCCGACCCCCACCGGGTCCGGTCGGCCGAAGGAGCTCAAGGAGGGCGACACATGGTTGTGCGAACAGCGCTACGCACTGTGCACCTCGGCTGCATGCGAGCAGTCGCCCACCGATCCAGGCATCGTCATCTGCCGCTGCGAGGTCAAGGACGGGTACTCCGCCGGTCTCACCTCATGCGCCGAGCGCGCACCGGTCGGCGACAGACTGTTCTCCAATTTCTCGGTGCAGAACACCACCAGCCGTACGCACGCCATGACCTGCCCGAACCGCGGGCTATGGGGCAACTGCCTCGACGTGGTCTGCCAGATCGATCCGAAGAACCCCCAACGGGCACTGTGCCAGTGCAAGTCGGTGGAGAGCGAGAACTTCCTGACGTTCGGCGGCAACTGCGACACCCGCACCTGCACCACGGTGATCTGGTCCGCGGCAACCCAGCAGCTGCCGGGCGTGGCCGAGTACCAGAGCGCCATGAAGAAGATCGGTCTTCCGGTCACGTTTCCGGAGGCGTGTCCGAGCGGTACGCCGCGGACGTGAGGGCCTACGTGGGGCGGCATCCATGGACCCGAAGCCACACTGACGTATAGGGCGGCGAGCCAACCGTAACCGGAAGAATGCGACCTGATTTCCCGGTTCACCCGTGAATCAGTTGAATGTCGGGGAGGCTGGAGTCGGCCGCAAGTGACTGGATCGAGGGGGAGTCATGGGCGCCGACAAGGGCTACGCGTTGAGCGCAGGGGAAGGTCGAGGCGGCCCGAGCGGCTTCCTCGGCACGCCGGTGCGCATGCTCGTCGGCGGCGAGGAGACCGGTGGCGCTTACACGCTGCTCCAGCAGGCGGCGGAGAGGGGCTTCGGACCACCACTGCACGTTCACCACAGTGAGGACGAAGCGTTCTATCTGCTCTCCGGGAGCCTGCGGGTCGTGTGCGGAAGCGACCAGTGGGAGGTCGGCGCCGGCGGTTTCGTCTTCCTGCCACGGGAGGTACCGCACTCCTTCCTCGTGACGTCCGAGACCGCGGAGGTGCTCCAGCTCACCACCCCGTCCGGCTTCGAGCACTTCGCCGCCGATCTGGCCGACGTACCGCTGATTGAGGCGAACATCCCGCGGATCGCCGAGGCCTCCCAACGGCACGGCTACGAGATCCTCGGGCCGCCGCCGTTCCCCCGCGGGGCGTAAGGTCGCCGCGGTGAGCACCCAGATCCATGCATGAAGGAGCGGCAGTGGGCGGGAACGCTGAGATAGCGGCGCTGGCGGAGGTCGTGCCCACGACGCAAGGAGTGGCCGAGCAGATCGATTGGAGTGAGCTCGAGGAGATCTGGGGGACCCGGTTTCCGGCCGACTACGTCGCCTTCATGGAGACGTACGGGGCAGGGCAGCTCAGCGAGGAAATCGGAATACTGCTGCCCGTTCCGCTGCCCGATTCCTATTCGGACGGGAGCGGCCTACGGAACGAGACCCTGAACGCCCGTGACACCTGGAAGATGCTCGGCGGCAGACGGGGCCCCGCCCTCGACGTGGACCCCGACTCCATCCTGGCCTGGGGCGTCACCAGCGGAGCCGACATCTATTGCTGGCTGACCACGGACGACGTTCCTGACCGATGGCCCGTGCTGATCTACGGGCGGCACACGGATCCGACCTTCCAGATCCACCCTTTCGGGATGGCGGAGTTCCTACGCCGACTGCTTACCGATGAGGAATTCCAGGAGGAGACGATCAGCGTCGTCCTTCCGGAGGAGCACTCCTTCATCAACTGGCGCGAGCAGAAACGGCGTGTGGATGCCGACCTGGACCCCTCTACGGGGAAGCCCTGGTATTAGCAGCTTCAGGAGCCGTGGGGTACGGCTGTGCGGCGGGCTGACCGATGGCGCAGTGCAACCGTTCAACCGCCTCAGGAGTCACTTGTGTGACCACAATCCCAACATGAGGTGAAGAGGGACGACTTGCGAAGAAGACTTCTGGCAGCCACCGCTGTGGCTGCGATGACGGCCGGCGGCCTGGCCCTGCCCCTCGCCGCTCCGGCCTCCGCCGCCGGCGCCACCGCCGACGACTTCAACGGCGACGGCTACACGGACCTGGTGGTCGCCACCCCCAAGGCCAAGGTGAACGGAGGGTCCCAGGCGGGGCAGCTGACCGTCCTGTACGGCTCGGCGTCCGGGGTTTCGCCGAATCGTTCCGCCTTGATCAGTCAGAACACTGCAGGAGTGCCCGGCGCGGCGGAGGCGTACGACAAGTTCGGCGCGTCCTACGCCACGGGCGACCTCGACGGCGACGGCTACACCGACCTGGCCGTCGGCGTGCCGGGAGAAGACTCGACCGCTTCCGACATAGGCATCGTCCAGATCCTTTGGGGCGGCTCCCGAGGACTGGTGAACGGTGGGCTGACCGTGTACGGAGCGTCGGACTCGCGTTCCGCCTACCTGTACGGCTCCAACCTCGCGGTCGGCGACTTCGACGGCGACGGCCGCGACCAGCTCGCCGTTACCGGCTACGCCGGAGTCTCGGTGTTCGACGACGGATTCACGCGGTCCACGACTCCCGCCCGGACCGAGTTGTCCACCGGCCCCTCCCAGTTGTACCGGGGTACCGGATCGATCGTGGCGGGTGACTTCGACGGCAACGGCGCCGACGATCTGGTGGTGTCCGGGGACAGTGATCTCGAGGACGACGACGCCGCGGGCGTGTGGCTCGGCTACTACGCGGGCGGCTCCGACGGCATGACGTTCACCGAGAACCTCGGGACCGTGCCGCTCGACGCCGCGCACGTGCGGGCGGCGGGCGACCTCGACAAGGACGGGTACGACGACCTGGTCACCTACGGGAAGGGGGCCTCCGGAGCGGGCACCATCGCCGTTCACTATGGCGGCTCCGGTGGCATCCCGGGCAGCTCGCGCAGCGCCCTGATCGACCAGGACACCCCGGGCGTCCCGGGCGTGAACGAGTCGGGCGACGCGTTCGGCGCCGGCGTTTCGATCGGCGACGTCAACGGCGACGGCTATCCGGACGCAGCGGTGGGCGCGCAGGGCGAGGGTGTCGGCACCGTCGAGTACGCCGGGGCGGTCTGGCTGCTCAAGGGTTCGGCCTCCGGCCTGACCGGCAGCGGTGCCCAGTCCTTCACGCAGAACACCACGGGTGTACCCGGCATCGCCGAGCGCATGGACCGGCTCGGATTCGATGTTCGGCTTCAGGACCTGAACGGCGATGGCCGCGCGGATCTCACCGCCGCCGCCGTCGGCGAGGACGTCTTCGACGACGACGTCCACTACGCCGACGGTGCCGACTGGGTGCTGCGCGGCAGCGCCTCGGGGCTCACGACGTCCGGCGCCGTGTCGTTCAGCGAGAAGGCGTTCGGTCTGACCTACCGCAACAAGTCCTTCGGCTCGGTACTCGGAAGCTGACCTCGGCCGAGGCCCTCAATGAAGGTCCGCCAGGCGCCGGCCCGGAAGGCGACGACAGGGCCGGCCGCCTGCTTGGAATCGCGTATGAGTGCGCCGTCGACGGTGTGCGCACACTCGACGCACTCGCCGCCCGCGCCGTTGCTGTACGAAGACCTGAACCACAACAGGCTGTCCCCGAAAGTCGACTCTGCACTGGTCATCGTGTGTATTCCTTCAGAACGGACTTGATCAACTGGTTGGAACGCTGGGGGCTGAGAGCGGCGGCCCGCAGGCCGTCGAAGGCCCTGGTGTACTCGCGAACGTGGTGTTCGCCTTCCAGATATGTGGCGTCGGTAATGCCGTCCCGGTACACGATGTCCGGGTCTTCCGGATCAGGGAAGCCGAGCATGGTGAACGAGCCCGTGGCCGGGTAGGTGCCGGAGTCGAAGGACAGGACCTGCAAGGTGACGCTCGACAACTGGGCTGACTCCAGGACCCGCTCGAGTTGTTCGCGCATCAGCGCAAGGTCCCCGATGACATTGCGCAGAGCGCCTTCGTTCACGATGAACCAGGCGTCCGGGGCGTCGGGTCGGGTGAGCATGTCCTGGCGCTCGAGGCGAACGTGAACTGCCCGGTCGATGTCCTCCACCGACATATGGGCACCGGTCGTGTGGAGCTCCCGGGCATAGGCAGCGGTCTGCATGAGGCCGGGTAGCAACTCGCACTGGTACTGACGGAACGTGGAGGCGTCCTGCTCCAGACCGATGTAGATGTTGAACCACTCGGGCACGCCAGAGCCGTGGACCTGCCACCAGCCGCGCGTCTTGGCCTCCCTGGCCAGTGACTTGAGGAACTCACGCAGCTCGTCGCTGGTTTCGTAGAAGCGGCACAGGGCGTCGACGTCGGACGGCTGCACCCTTCCGCTGCCGGTCTCCATGCGGTTGACCTTGGAACCACTCCAGTCCAGCGCCGCACCGACCTGGGCGCAGGTGAGGGCGTTCTTCTCGCGGAGCTTCTTCAGCTCGATCGAGAGGCGACGACGGCGTGCCGTCGGTGAACCAGCCATCTCAACCTCCGTCTTGCTAGCGGGGGTTCAGTCTCCGCGCCAAGAGGCGTGCTTGCCAATCACCCAATGGTGCGAATCCCTTCGTGCACATTGCATGGCGGGATGTGTCGCCGTCATTCTGGCTAAGCGCTACGCACCGCATGGACAGGTAACGCTGCGCTGTCCTGCCGGGGACCTGGCGGGCGTCGAGAGGAGCTGGGCGTGATCCAACAAGCATGCATGTCGAGGAAGCCGTGGGATCTGGCCTTCGTGGCCGAACCCGAGGCGGTGTCGGCTCTGCGTCGCATCATGCGCACGCACCTGGGCCTCTGGGGCCTCCACGAGACGGTGGACGCCGCCCAACTCTGCGTAAGCGAACTCGTCTCCAACGTCATCGCGCACGTGGGCGTCGGCACCCCGATCACTCTCGCCGTCTCCATGAGCGGCACATACCTACGGATCGAGGTGCACGACCCCGACACCCGAGCCCTGCCGACGCTCCTCGCCGCGCCCACGGACTCCGAGTCAGGCCGCGGCATGGCACTCGTCGAAGCCGTCTGCGACCGCTGGGGAGTCCAACTCCGCGCCGACCGGAAGGTGGTCTGGTGCGAGCTGGCGACCGGGCTCTGCTCGCCCGACGGCCACAGCGGCGGTGCCCGCGTGACCCGGGTTGAGGCGATGCTCAGCCTCTACGAAGCGGCAAAGCTGCCTCGCCCGGCGAGTCTCGACCCGAGTCCTCTGAGCGTGGCGGTCGCGCAGGCGACGGCGGTCGACGCCATCGCCGATCTACTCCACTGGCTACGGGCCCACGGCTGTGATCCTGACGAGGCATTGGATCGGGCGCAGATTCACTTCGAGGCGGAGTGCGGTGGCCGATTGAACTAGCCGGCAGCAATGGCCGAGTATGTCCACACGTCGGCCGGAATCTGGTGCTTGAGCTTCCATGTGATCGCCATTGGCTTGGTGCCCTTGTGCTCGACATACTCGGCTGGGCCGAGCAGCATCCATGGCTGGGCTCCGCCGATATCGGTGCTCTTGTAGCGGCGTACGAAGAGCAGGACATGGCTGCCCTCAGCGGCATGACGCTGGTAGCGCAGTCCGGTGCGTGAGGTGTCCGAGGTCTGGTTCTGGGACTCCCAGTGGAAAAGCGTCTCGCTCAACGCGTAGTCGTGATAGCGGGTCTGTGGCGAAAAGTCCTTCTCGTCTTTGTCAAGGGTGATGAGTAGTGCGTCGGTCCGGATCGACTCGCACCACTTCACGCCCTCGCGGAAGTCGCCTGGCATAAAGCCACCGATGTACGACTGGCCGAGTGCCGGGAGGATCTCCTCACGGCTGTAGGAAGCGTGCACGGTCAGCGGGAGGCCCGTCGCGCCTCCGAGTCCGAGCAGAGGGATCGGGACGTGCTCTGTGTGGTCGAGGTTGTACTCCAGGACCTGACGCAGCTCGCTGCGCACAGCGTGTTGATTGCGCAAGGTCGCAAACCCGGCGTCGTAGTCCGCGAAGCCTTTACGGATGGAGCCCCCGAGCGGCCAGAGCTGGAAGAAGAGCATCCGGGCGTATGCCTGCCCCTGTTCGTCCAGTTCGCCGTATGCGGGAGCGTCGTCCTCCAACATGCGGGTGTACGCCGCAACCCGCAGCGGGTCGTCCACGTGGAGGAAGGCGGGGACGCGCTTGAGTAGCGCGGCTTCGCCTTCCGGTGCCTCGCCCTTCAAGAGACCGGAGCGCCGTAGCAGTCCGGTCCACGAGTTTCCGCTTCCCCGGTAGAGCTCTTTCAGTTCCCGACTGCTCTCGTGGAGATATCTGCTGAGCTGCGGCTCGGCATAGGCCGCGACTTCGCGGGCCAGGGCGGTGACGTTGACGCCGATCTGATCCTTGATATTGGCGATTACCGTGCTCTTGGCCTTCTCCTCGAGGATGATCTGGCAGCCCGAGGGAAGCTGCGGAAAATCATGCTTGATGTTGTCGAGTAGTCGATTGCGTGTGAGGTTCGTCAGAGCTCGGAACTGGTTCTCGAAACGGAACTCCTTGCGGTGTTGCCCGATGAAGTCCAGTACCGTGAGAACCGCTTTGTTCTCGCTACGGCGCAGGCCTCGGCCGAGCTGTTGCAGAAATACTGTCGCGCTGGATGTCGGGCGCAGCAGGAGCAGTGTGTCCACGTCTGGGATATCGAGTCCCTCATTGAAGAGGTCCACAGAGAAGATCACTTGCAGCCCGCCGTTGTTGAGATCGATCAGGGCCTGCTTGCGCTGTTCGGCCGGGGTTTCCCCGGACAGGGCCACGGCGTTCAGTCCGGCGGCGCGGAAGTACTCGGCCATGAAGTGGGCGTGCGCGACCGAAACACAAAAGCCCAGTGCTCGCATCGTGCCCGGTTCGGCGATCTTCTCTTCCACGGCCTTCACTACCAGCCGGGCCCGCGCATCGTTGCCGGTCAGCACATTGCTCAGAGCCGTCGCGTCATATGCCCCACGCTTCCACTCCACCGCGCTCAGGTCGGTGTTGTCACTGATGCCGAAGTAGTGGAAGGGGCTGAGCAGATCGTTCTCCAAGGCCTCCCACAGCCGCATCTCAGCGGCGATCCGCCCATCGAAGAATTCGTCCTGGATGTTCCTACCGTCCATGCGCTCGGGTGTCGCAGTCAGCCCGAGCAGTTCTTGGGGAAGGAAGTGATCGAGAATCTTCCGATACGTCGGTGACGTCCCGTGGTGGAACTCGTCGATCACGATCACGTCGAAGTGGTCCGGGTCAAGGCGGTCGAGGGCTCGTGCGTTGAGTGACTGCACGCTGGCGAACACATGCGTCCAGCGCTCCGGGATCTCCCCGCTATGCAGTGGCTCGCCGAAGTTTGCGTCCACCAGCACGTCCTGATAAGTCCGCATCGACTGCTGCAGAATCTCCCTGCGGTGCGCAACGAATAGCAGTCGCAGGTCGCGACCATGCTTTTTGCGTAGCTGCTTGTAATCGAGCGCGGCCATCACGGTCTTACCCGTCCCAGTCGCGGCCACGAGCAGATTCCGGTGCCGGTCATGGACATCGCGCTCCACCTCGAGCCGCTCCAGCATGTCGCGCTGATGGGGATAGGGCCGTACCTCCAGCCCAGACAGCGAGATCCTGCGGTCTGCGGCCGACCCCGAAGACGTACCGCCCGCGATGGCCAGAGCTTCTTGCAGACGTTCCCCGTCAGCATCGGGGTCGTACGTCTCGAAGGAGGGATCGTTCCAGTAGGCGTCGAAGGTCGCTTCGAACTTCCGCAGAACATCGGGCGTGGCCACGGACGACAGCCGCACGTTCCATTCCAGGCCGTCCAGCAGAGCGGCTTTGGAGAGATTGGAACTACCGACGTATGCCGTGTCGTATCCACTGTCGCGCCGGAACAGCCATGCTTTAGCGTGGAGTCGAGTCGACCGCGTCTCGTAGTTCACTTTGACTTCGGCGTTGAACTCGTTCACGAGCCGGTCGAGCGCGCGCCGCTCGGTCGCCCCGATGTACGTCGTCGTGATGACTCGAATCGGTACCCCTCGCTCGTGCGCCGCCTTGAGGGACTGCTCGATGATGCGCAGGCCATGCCACTTCACGAAGGCACAGAGCAGGTCCACGCGGTCGGCGGTGGCGAGCTCGGCGCGCAACTCGAAGCCGAGGCTCGGGTCCTCCGGGGAGTTGGTGATGAGAGCGGTGTCGGAGAGCGGGGTCGCCGGCCGGACAGCGTAGACACCAGGGGCCTCTTGGCGGGTCAGCGCGAGGAGCTGACGCGGTCCGTCGGCCACCAAGTCCACCCATTCTCTGGCCCCATCCAGAGTGCTGATGGAATCCAGAATGTGGTTCGCGGCGTATACCCGCTCCTCGGCAGGAATGCCTTGCAGTACGCGCCGTACCGTGCTGGCGACATGCCCTGCCAAGACATGCGGAACCGATTCTTCCCCGACTCGATCTCTCAAGGGGCGCCACCCGATGCCGGCCAGCTCCTTCAGTCGCTGCTCAAGGCGCACCGTGATGAGCTGCTCGTACAGCCCAGCCGACGGCGTTGCGGTGTCGCTGGCGATCTGAGGCATAGGCCCGCTCCATTGAACTCGTGATGGACGCAGCCGTTCTATCAGGGAGCACCGACATTCCCCTTGTGCCTCAAGAAAATTCGGATGAGCGAAGTCATAGGGAGCCACGCCGAGTACCTCAAACCACGGCACCGCCTCGATTTGGCGCAGTGCTTACGGCGGTGGTGCTGTCGCTTCGCCTCTCGCCGTTACCCGTCCGTCCCGTGGCACTCCCCATAACCCCGCCCCGACCCGCACCAACACCCCGCATCCCGCCGAGGCGGCCAAGCCACCGCCCGTCCCCGGGCCGCCAGTGTCGTCGCGTACTGCGGGAGCAGCGACGCGTCCGACGGGGACGCGGCCTCCGAGGCGGCGAAGGCCTCGTAGGACGGGACCGTGGCTGTGACGATGCCGAGGTTGGGGGTGCCGGAGGCGGCGAGTTCGCGGAGGGAGGTTTCCACTGTGGTGAGGTGTTGCTCGTGGGACGGGTACTCCGAGGCCAGGTCCGGGTACGCCGTGAGGAGTTCGGTGAGTTCGGGGGCCGGCCAGTGGAGTACCGCGACCGGGAAGGGGCGCGAGAGGGCCTCTCGGTAGGAGCCCAGTTCCGCTTGGAGGCGGGAAATCTCGGCGCGGAGCTCCGCGGGGTCCTCCGAGCCCAGGGACCATACGCGCTTGGGGTCGTGGAGTTCGTCCAGGGGCACCCGGGCGGGTGCCGTGGAAGACGTGTGCGCAGCGTGCAGTTCGTCGGCCAGTGTGTCCCACTCGTCGTGCGGGGCGCCGAGCATACGGCGGACGCGGTGGCGGCCGAAGAGGACCGGGTGCACCGTCTGCGGCGGCTCCGGGTCGCCGGCCAGCAGGAGGGTGACCGCCTGAGTGAACGTTTCCTGGGACGCCTCGAGCTCGTCGTGGGCCTCGAGCGCCTCGGCGACGATCACCCACGGCGCGGCGTCCTTCGGTGCCGCCGCCCGTAGGCCGTCGATGATCGCGCGGGCCTCCGCCTCATGGCCGTACTCCCAGAGGTTGGCGGCCTTCAGGGCCTTCACCAGCTGGGGGTTCTCCAGGGCCGCGGGGGAGGACGGCGAGAGCAGGCGGTCGTAGAGCGTCGTCGCGCGTTCTCGGTCCTCGGCCAGTTCGAGGTGGGCCGCGGCCTGCAGGAGCAGGTGCTCCGCGTCCTCGGGGTAGAGCCCGGCCGTGCGCACCATGCGCTCGGCTTCGGCGATGTGGTCGACATGGTCGGCAGGCGTGTCGGGGCGCATGGGGGACACCGTACTGCGGACAGGTGGCGGTGAAGAGGCATGTGTGCGTCAGTGTGGGCGGCGGTGCGTGATCTTTAGGCTGTGCCGCGCGTGGTCTCGGGGTGTGCCATGTGTGGTCTTTGGGCTGTCCCGTGCGTGGTCTTTGCGCTGTCCCAACGCTTCCCTTCGTGGCCCTGGTCACTTGAAGGCCCAGCACCTATTGTGCGGGCCGGTGCGGGCCGGCGGAGGGAGAGGCCGTGCGGGTGTGGTCGCGGGCGCGGGTTCCGGTGGTCGTGCAGGGGCAGCTCCGTCGGCGTGGGGCGGCCGCCCGGGTGCTGTGGACCGGCGCCGAGGTCGCCGTCACCGTCGGACTCGTCCTGCTCCTCCTCGTCGTCCATCAGCTGTGGTGGACCAACCGGCAGGCGCAGCAGGCCGCCGATCGGACCGTGCAGGCGCTTGAGCGGGAGTGGGGGAGCGATGGTACGCCGGGCGGTGAGGACAGCGGCGCGGACTCCGCCGACAGTGACGGTGGGGAGCAGGGCGCGAACCACGACGGTTCGTCCTCCGCCGCGGGCTCGTCCCCTGGTACCAGTACCCGAACCCGGCGCGCCACCGCCCCCCGCTGGGATCAGGCCTACGCCGTCCTCGCCATCCCCCGACTCGGCCTCCGCGTCCCCGTGGCCGAAGGGATCAGCAAGACGGGCGTCCTCAACAAGGGGTACGCGGGGCACTACCCCGGCACCGCCCAGCCCGGCCGTGCCGGGAACTTCGCCCTCGCCGGGCACCGCAACACCCACGGCGAACCGTTCCGCTACATCAACCGCCTCCGGCGCGGCGACGAACTGCGCGTCGAGACAAAGACGGCCGTCTACACATACGTCGTCGACAAGACCCTGCCGCAGACCTCGGCCCGCGACGGGGGCGTGATCGCGAGCGTGCCGCGCAGCCAGGTCAGGAGCGGATACGGGTACCGCGAGCCCGGCTACTACGTCACGCTCACCACCTGCACCCCCGAGTACACCTCCAAGTACCGCCTCGTGGTGTGGGGCAAGTTGCAGTCCATGCGGCCGCGCTGAGCCGGGCGGCGGATGGCGAGCGGCGCATGCTGGTGACCGGCCCGTACCGGTCGGTCGATAGGCTCGCCTTCCGTGAGCGCACCACCACCTGAACGGTCGGCCGACCGTCCCGCCGTTGTCCCCCGGTACCACCTGCTGTGGCTGCTGACCCCCTTCGTCCTCTATCTCGGGGCGCTCCCCTTCGTGAACCGCGTACAGCCGGTTCTCCTCGGGCTGCCGTTCCTCTTCGTGTGGCTGCTCGCCGCGACACTCCTCACGCCGCTCGCCGTGTGGCTCACCTGGCGGGGAGACCAGCGTCGGCGGAAGCAATGCCAAGGCCGTACGCAGGCCGAGGAGCGTACGCAGGCCGGCGGAGGTCGTCCGTGAGCGCCGCCACGATCGCCACCTCCGTCTTCGGCGTCTTCATGGTCGCCACCGTCGTGCTCGGTCTCCTGGCCGTGCGCGGCCGCGGTTCCGGCGGCGGGCTCGCCGAGTGGTCCGTGGGCGGGCGCAGCCTCGGGGCCGTGTTCATCTGGGTGCTGATGGCGGGGGAGAGCTACACGAGCTTCAGCTATCTGGGCGCGGCGGGCTGGGGGTACAACTACGGCGCCCCGGTGCTCTACGTCGTCGCGTACATGTCCTGCGGGTACGCGGTCGGCTACCTGGTGGGGCCGATGCTCTGGGGGTACGCACGCCGGCACGGGCTCGTCGGCATCACGGACATGATCGCGCACCGCTACGGGCGGCCCTGGCTGGGTGCCGTCGTCGCCGTGCTGGCGACCGTCTGCCTGTTGCCGTACATCCAGCTGCAGATCACCGGCATGGGCGTCGTCGTCTCGACGATCTCGTACGGTGCCATCAGCCTGAACTGGGCCTATTTCATCGCCTTCGCGGTCACCACCGCCTTCGTGGTCGTCAGCGGGCTGCGCGGCAGCGCCTGGGTCTCCGTCCTCAAGGACGTCCTGGTCATCGGGACGCTCGGCTTCCTCGCCGTCTACGTACCCCTGCACTACTTCGACGGGTACGGGCCGTTCCTCGACCGGCTGGTCGCGGAGAAAAGCGCCTGGCTCACCCTGCCGGGCCACGGCGGGGGCGCGACGGGCGGCGGCAGTGGACTCGGCCAGGCGTGGTTCGTCTCGACCTCGCTGCTCAACGCGCTGACCGTCGTCATCTTCCCCACCACCGTCGCCGGTTATCTGGGCGCGCGGGACGCGGACGCCCTGCGCCGCAACGCCATCTGGCTGCCCGCCTACAACGTGCTGTTGTTCGTGCCGATGCTGCTCGGCATGGCCGCGCTGTTCGTGGTCCCGGGACTGGCCGGCGCCGACTCCAACCTGGCACTCTTCAAGCTCGTCGTGGACTCGCTGCCCGCGTGGGCGGTCGGCGTGATCGGGGTCGCGGCCGCGCTGTCATCCATCGTGCCGATGGCCGTGTTCATGCTGGTCATCGGCACCATGTGGGGGCGGAGCGTGCTCCCGCTGTCGCCGCGCTGGCAGAGCCAGGGGCGGCAGAAGCTCGCCTCGCAGACCGTCGTCCTGGCCGCGGGCACGCTCGCGCTGATCATGACGTACGCGGCGCCCAACACCCTCGTACGGCTGTCGCTCATCTCCTACGAGGGGATGGCGCAGCTCGTGCCGATGCTGCTGCTCGGACTGGTGTGGCGGCGGCTCACGCTGATGGGTGCGCTGAGCGGGCTGGTCGCCGGCGGAGGGCTCGTCTGCTGGCTGGTCTTCTCCGGCCATGATCCGGTGTTCGGGGTCAACGCCGGGATCGTCGCGCTCGCCGTGAATCTCGTCGTGGCGCTCGTGGTGTCGTACGCCGGTCCGGGCGAGCGTGACGGGCGGCCGGACTCCGACGTGCTGGCGGTGCGCGACGCGGACGGCGGCATCGTCAGCGAGGACGCCCCGGCGGTCGCGGGGGCCGCTCCCGCAGCACCGGCCCCGTGAGCGCTGTCAGCGACGACGCCCCGTCCCTCGCGGGGGCCGTTCCCGCAGCGCCGGCACGATGAGCGCCGCCAGCAGCCCGAGCGCGGCCGAGAGGACGAGGATCGTGTTCGAGCCGTTGACGAGCGCGGCCGGCGAACCCGACGACGCAGCGGGTCCCGCCGAGGTGGCCACGGCGATCGTCAGCGCGACGCCCGCCGACGAGCCGATGTAGCGGGCCGTCTGGTTGGCGCCCGAGCCCATCGCGGCACGCTCGGCGGGCACCGACTCGACGGACAGCAGCGGCAGCGCGGCGTTCAGCAGGCCGCTGCCCGCGCCGGCGACGACGAGACCGGGCAGCAGCCGCGGCCAGGAACCCGCCGGGACGGCGCCCAGCATCGCCAGTACGCCGACGCTGTGCAGGACGAAACCGAGGGCGAGCTGATGGCGCGGGGTCACGCGGCCCGCGAGCCGCCGGGCCTGGAGTGCAACCAGGAAGGACACACCCGACCAGAGCAGGAACAGCCACGCCGTGGCCATCGCGGACATGCCGAGCGTCTGCTGGAGCAGCGCGGGGAGGAAGCTGAACAGGCCGATCACGGCGAGGCCGGTGAACAGGCCGCCCGCGAGCGAGGCCAGGAACGCCGGGCGCCGCAGCAGTCCGAGGTCGATCATCGGCACCGCGGTGCGCCGTTCGACGAGTACGAACAGGCTGGTCAGGACCGCGGCGGCGGCCATGAGCACGCCGATGGACGGGCGCAGCCAGCCCTCCCGGCCCAGCGTCAGCGCGGCCAGCACGGCGACCAGCGCCAGGCCGAACGCGAGTGCCCCGGCCAGGTCGGGGCGGCCGCCGCGCGGGGCTTTGGACTCCGTCAACGACCGGCCGCCGAAGGCCGCCAGTACGAGGGCCGCCGCGCCGAGTACGGCGTACGTCAGCCGCCAGTCCAGCTCCGCCAGGCCGCCCGCGAGCAGCGGGCCCACCGCGATGCCGCCGCTGACGAACGCGCCCCAGACGCCGGTCGCCCTGACCCGGCCCCGCGCGGTGGGGAAGGCGTGCACGATCAGGCCGAGGCTGCTGGCGAGGATCGCCGCGCTCGCCGCGCCCTGGGCCACCCGGGCGAGGGTGAACAACCAGGTCGAGGTCGCGAGCGCGCCGAGCGCGGTGGTGATGCCGAGTGCCGTGGTGCCGGCGAGGAAGATCCGGCGGCGGCCGTAGTCGTCGGCGAGGCTGCCAGCCACCAGCAGGAGCGCGGCGAGGCCCAGCGGGGTGCCGTTCAGCAGCCATGCCTGGGCTGAGAGCGGGGTGCCGAGGGACGCGGCCGTGAGGGGCAGCGTGACCATCGGTGCCGTGTAGATCATCAGGGCCACCGCGGTGGCGGCGCTGGTGAGGGCGAGGGTGGCGGCGGGGCGGGGGCGCGGGCCGGGGCCTGTGTCCGGGCCTGGCCTCGGTGGTGCGGTGGCCGCGGCTTCGGTGGCTGCGATCCGGGGCATGTCCTGTCCCTTCGAAACCCGAGAGTCCGACCTGATGGTTCATTCATTGAACCTAGGTCGTCACGCCACCGTAACAGCCACAGTTCAATCACTGAACCAAGTCAGCGAAAAATGACTACAGTGGACGCCATGGCTCTGGGTAAGGACTACGCCGCGCAGGAATGCTCCATCGCCCGCGCGCTCGAGGTCGTCGGGGAGCGCTGGACGCTGCTCGTCGTCCGCGACGCGCTGTACGGGGTGCGGCGGTACAACGACTTCCTCGTCCACCTCGGCATCCCGCGCGCCGTCCTGGCCACGCGGCTGCAGGCGCTCACGGCGGCCGGCATCCTCGACAAGCGCCGCTACCAGGAGTCGCCGCCACGCGACGAGTACGTCGTCACCGAGCGCGGCTGCGCCCTCTGGCCGACCCTGCGGTCGCTGGGCCTCTGGGGTCGCGAGCACTTCTCGGACGCCGAGAAGCTGCGAATCTTCCGGCACGCCGCCTGCGGCACGGAACTCGGGCCGTACGGCGAGTGCCGCGCCTGCGGAACCGTCGTACCCGTCGAGGACGTCGAAATGCTGCCTGGACCGGGACTCGACCCCGACCCGGCGGATCCGGTCAGCCGCGCGCTGCTCAAGCCGAAGAGGCTGCTCGAGCCGGTCGAGACCGATCCTGCTTAGGCCGATCCTGCTCACAGCGACGAGGCCTGCAGGGACCGATCCTGTATAACGGCAGGCAGGGTATTGCAGACGACGCGCGTGAACGGAACGGAACGCGCCGGTCAGGACAGGAGGTGGTTGCCCGTGATCGGATCCTGGGCGCCCCTGCGTCCGACCGCCCTGCTGCTCTTCCTCCTCGTCGAGACAGTGCTGGCCGACACCGGCAGCCTCACGGCCGCCGTCGCCCTGGCCGCCACCGCCGCGGCCGGCTCCGCCTTCGCCGCGTGCTCCCTCATCGGCTCGCGCTGCGCGCCCGCCGTGCCGCCCACCCGGGTACGCACGGCCATCCGCGACCGTGAGCATCGCACAGCGTTCCTGCCGCAGCGGGACCCCGACGCATCGGGGCGTACTCGACCCAGGGCACCCGGCCGTTCCCTTCTGACGGCCGCGTAACGGACCCGCACAGCTCCAACAGCTCTGGCAGCTTCGACAGCCCCATCGGGCGGGCGCTTCGGGTCGCGTCTTCGTCGTATCGCGGTCGTCATGCCGACCTCTCGTCCTTCCGGCCGTACTACCGGCCGTTCCCGGCACGATGAGACCCTCGGAGGGCTCCCGCATGTCCGTTTTCTCGGCTTTCGCCGATGTCGTCGAGCATCTCGCCGACCTCCTCCAGCCGCTGTTCCACGCCTCCGCGGCCGCCGCCGCGATCGTCCTGTTCACAGCGTTCGTACGACTCCTCGTCCACCCCCTGTCGCGGGCCGCGGCGCGCGGGCAACGGGCGCGCGCCGAGCTCCAGCCCCGGATCGCCGAACTGCGCAAGAAGCACGGCAAGGACACCGAGAAGCTGCAGAAGGCGATCATGGAGCTGCACAAGGAGGAGAAGGTGTCGCCGCTCTCCGGCTGCCTGCCCAGCCTGTGCCAGGTGCCCGCCTTCTTCCTCCTCTACCACCTGTTCTCCAACACGACGATCGGCGGCGAACCGAACGCGCTGCTCGGCCACTCGCTCCTCGCCGCACCCCTCGGAGACCGGTGGGTGGACGCGCTCGCGCACGGCGGGATGTTCGGCGCGCAGGGTCTGGTGTACGTCGGGCTCTTCGCGGTCGTCGCGGCGGTGGCCACGTTCAACTACCGGCGTTACCGGCAGCAGATGGCGGTCATGCCGCTGCCGACCGCCGGGGGCGACGGACAGCAGGCGGGCTCGGCGCAGCAGATTCCCGGCCTGGGCGCGATGACCAAGGTCATGCCGCTGATGTCGTTCCTGACGCTGTTCACCGTGGCGGTGGTGCCGCTGGCGGCCGCGCTGTACGTCGTGACCAGCACCACCTGGAGTGCGGTCGAGCGGGCCGTTCTCTACCGGGGCATGCCGGGGACTGCGGGCGCCGAGACCGCGGGCGCCGGTGCCGCGGGCGGCGGGTCGGCGAAGGCGGTCGGAGCACGCGCCGCTTCCGAGAAGTCACTGCGGTCCAGTACGTGAGCCGGGTATTGCGGACTGCACGCCGAGATTGGAGGATCAACCAGTCCTCCGATGGCTGCGTGCGTGCGATGACCGTATGGCTTGCATGGACCGCAGTGGCGCACCGTCCGTCGGCTGGGCTGGCCGCAACCAAGGGAGATGGACAAGCATGAAGCTGCTGCGTGTCGGTACGGCGGGGGCGGAGCGCCCTGCTCTGCTCGATGCCGACGGGACCCTGCGCGACCTGTCGGGGATCGTCGAGGACATCGACGGTGAGCTGCTGGCCGACGAGACGGCGCTCGGTCGTGTCCGGTCCGCGGCCGAGTCCGGTGAGCTGCCCGCGCTCGACGCCACCGGGCTGAGGGTCGGGCCGCCCCTCGGCCGTATCGGCAAGATCGTGTGCATCGGGCTGAACTACCACGACCACGCGACCGAGACCGGTGCCGAGCCGCCCGCCGAGCCGGTCATCTTCTTCAAGGCTCCCGACACGGTCGTCGGGCCGCACGACACCGTGCTGGTGCCGCGCGGCTCCGTGAAGACCGACTGGGAGGTCGAACTGGCGGTCGTCATCGGGCGTACCGCCCGCTATCTGGAGTCGCAGGAGGAGGCCCTGGCGCACGTCGCGGGGTACGCGGTGGCGCACGACGTGTCCGAGCGCGAGTTCCAGGCGGAGCGCGGCGGCACCTGGGACAAGGGCAAGAACTGCGAGACGTTCAATCCGCTGGGGCCCTGGCTGGTGACGGCCGACGAGGTTGCGGATCCACAGGCGCTCGGCCTCCGGCTCTGGGTCAACGGTGAGCTGCGGCAGGACGGGAACACGTCCGACCAGATCTTCTCGGTCGCGGAAGTAGTCCGGTACGTCAGCCAGTTCATGGTGCTGTACCCGGGAGACGTCATCAACACCGGTACGCCGGCGGGGGTTGCGCTCGGGATGCCCGAGCCCAAGCCGTTCCTTCGGGCGGGGGATGTGGTGGAGCTGGAGATTGAGGGGTTGGGGCGGCAGCGGCAGGAGTTCAAGGACGCGTAGCGCCTCCGGCGGGGTGTGCGGTTGAGACGGGCCCGGCCACTGGGGGTGCCCCCGGTAGCCGGGCCGCTGTCATTTGAGGCGGTACTCGCCGTCGTGGTGCTGTGCCCACCTGTTCCGCCTGCGGAACGATTGCCCACAGCGGGAGCGGCGCGTCTGCCCACAGCGGTAGCGGCGCGTCTGCCCGCAGCGGGATCAGCCCTTGAAGCGCTCCAATGCCTCCACCACCAAGGCGTGGTCCTCGATCTGGGGCAGGCCCGAGACCACCACCGTGCCGATTACTCCTGCGCCCTCGATCGTGATCGGGAAGGCGCCGCCGTGGGCCGCGTACACGTCGGGGTCGAGGCGGGAGGATGCCTCGAACGTCGTGCCCTTGGCGCGGAAACGAGAGCCGACCAGGTAGGAGGAGCAGCCGTAGCGCTCCACGACGCGGCGTTTGCGGTCGATCCAGGCATCGTTGTCGGGCGTCGAGCCCGGCAGCGCGGCGTGGAAGAGCTGCTGGCCGCCGCGGCGGATGTCGATCGCGACCGGCGCGTTCCTCGAGCGGGCCAGCTCCACCAGCAGCGCCCCGAGGGCCCATGCGTCGTCGTACGTGAACTGCTTCAGCACCAGGCGGCGTTCCTGGTCCTCCAGCTCGGCGATGTCCGGGGCGCCATTGCTCGCGGTGCTCACAGGGTCACCGCCACACCGTCGCGGGCCGAGCGGCGCGCCGCCTCCAGGACATCGAGGGCCGCGGCGGCCTCGTGGGCGGTGACCGGGTTCGGGCCCTCGCCGCGCAGGGCGGCGGCCACCGCCGCGTAGTACGCCGGGTAGTCGCCGTTCAGCGTCGGTACGGGGCGGCCGCCGCCGGTCAGCGGGGACTCGCCGGAGCCGATGCGGCCCCACAGCGACTGGGGTTCGACGCCCCACTCGGCCTCCGTGGCGGGGCGCTTGCCGTCGCGCAGGGCGGCCTCCTGCGGGTCGAGCCCGTACTTGACGTAGCCGGCCGAGGAGCCCAGCACTCGGAAGCGGGGGCCGAGCTGGGCCGCGGTCGCGGACACGTACAGGTGCGAGCGCACGCCGTTCGCGTGCGTGACCGCGATGAACGTGTCGTCGTCGGTCTCCGCGCCCGGCCGCCGCACGTCCGCCTCGGCGTACACCTGCACCGCGGGGCCGAAGAGAACCAGGGCCTGGTCGACGACGTGGCTGCCCAGGTCGTACAGCAGACCTCCGATCTCTTCGGGGTCGCCGGACTCGCGCCAGCCGCCCTTGGGGTGCGGCCGCCACCGCTCGAAGCGCGACTCGAAGCGCCAGGCGTCGCCCAGCTCGCCATCGGTCAGGAGCTTCTGGACCGTACGGAAGTCGTTGTCCCAGCGGCGGTTCTGGAAGACGGACAGCAGCAGCCCGCGGTCCTCGGCGAGCGCGGCGAGCTCGCGCGCCTCGGCCGCCGTACCGGCCACCGGCTTGTCGACGACGACCGGCAGTCCCGCCTCGAGGGCGGCGGTCGCGAGCGGGACGTGCGTCTTGTTCGGCGACGCGATGACGATCAGGTCGAGCTCGCCGGCGCGGGCCCACAGCTCGTCGGCCGCGGCCGCGAGGCGCACCTCCGGGAAGGCGGCGGCGGCCTGCTTCTGCCGGTCGGGGTTGGAGGTGACGACCGCGTCGAGGACGAGGCCGTCGGTGGCCGCGATCAGCGGGGCGTGGAACACGGAACCCGCGAGGCCGTAGCCGATGAGGCCGACGCGCAGGGGGGAGGTGGTGCCATTCATGCGTTCCACTAAATCAAAGAGTGCCGCCGTGGCGTTGTCCGGGCCGTGACCGGCACCCCGACGGCGGCCGTGCCGGGCCTCAGGCCGGCCGGTTGCCCGAACATCCGGCTGGTTGCCCGGGCATATCGTATTCGTCTGATTTCCGGCTGATCGAGCGGATTTTGGCGGCCGATCGGCCCTGGTGGCCGGTGTCGGTGCACGGCCCGCGGTCGAATGGCAGGACTCCAGCCGTTGCTCGTCCCGCGATCAGCAAAGGCCCTCCATGCGACTGTGCAGGTCCCTCGCGTCCGGCGGCAGTGCCGCCACCGCTGCCCTCGCCGCCACCGCGGTCATGTTCACGCCCGCCATCTCGATCATCACGTTCACCTCCGCCGCCCCCGCGGCGGCAGCCACCAACGACAGCTCCGCCGCCCTGCAGCCCACCTGCGCCACCGAGAACAGCGGCGACTTCCCGATCGGCACCAAGATCCACGGCGGCCCCGCGACCTACCAGGTCGGCGGCGGCCGGCAGGAATGGCTGATCGACCTCACCAACACCACCGGCGAATCCTGCGGCAACATCCACCCCGTCGTCGTACTCGTCGACGATCGGCGGTCGCTGCAGCCCGGGCAGGTGCGGCTGGAGTTCGAGGACAGTACGCGGCTGCGCGCCGTCGCTTTCGAACGTACCGACGAGGACGAGAACGTCGGCGTCTTCGGCGACGACTTCGGCGGATTCACCGTCGCCCCCGGCGCGACCGTCACCGTCAAGGTCCGGCTGTCCTTCACCGCCGACGCCCAGCCCGGCGGTGTCGTCGCCAATGCCGCGGTCGTCCAGCGCCGGGCCGACGACGGCGACTGGGTGGGCGAGTCCAACGACTACGCGTTCACCATCGATCCGGCCCCCGCCACGCCCAGCCCGAGCCCCAGCACCGAGCCTGATCCCAGCACCGAGCCTGATCCCAGCCCCAGCACGGCCACCCCGGACAGCTCGCCGTCCGCCCGCGAGCCGAAGGGCAAGGAGGCGGAGGCCGACGACGAGCTGGCCGGAACGGGACGGCGCCGACGCGCCCTCATCGCCCTCGGCGCCACCGCGGGCGGCCTCCTCCTCGGCGGCGCCGCACTCGTGCTCGCCGTCCGCCGTGCCCGGCCGCGCAGGCGCTGAACCGGCCCCCGTGCCCGGCCGCGCAGGTGCTGAACCGGCCCCCATGCCCGGCCGCCCAGGCGCTGAACCGGTCGTCTCGGCCGCTGGCTACTCTGGGCGAGTTCGGACAGAGCAGGCATAGTCAGCACCCGTTGGCACATCGCAGCACCGCGTACGGCAGGAGACGGCATGGCAGAGCGCAAGCCCATCGAATCGTGGCTCACCGACATGGACGGTGTCCTCATACACGAGGGTGTGCCGATTCCCGGCGCCGACGCGTTCATAAAGAAGCTCCGGGAATCCGGCAGACCCTTCCTCGTCCTCACCAACAACTCGATCTACACCCCGCGTGACCTGCACGCCCGCCTGGCCCGTATGGGCCTGGACGTGCCGGTCGAGAACATCTGGACGTCCGCGCTGGCCACCGCCAAGTTCCTGGACGACCAGCGGCCGGGCGGTACCGCGTACGTCATCGGGGAGGCCGGTCTGACGACGGCGCTGCACGACATCGGATACGTCCTGACGGACCACGAGCCGGACTACGTGGTGCTGGGCGAGACCCGGACGTACTCCTTCGAGGCCATGACGAAGGCGGTCCGGCTGATCAACGCGGGCTCCCGCTTTATCTGCACCAACCCCGACGAGACCGGCCCGTCGGCCGAGGGGCCGCTGCCTGCCACCGGCGCCGTCGCCGCGCTGATCACGAAGGCGACCGGCAAGGATCCGTACTTCGCGGGCAAGCCGAACCCGCTGATGATGCGGACCGGACTCAACGCGATCGGGGCGCACTCGGAGAGCAGCGCGATGATCGGCGACCGCATGGACACCGATGTGCTCGCCGGTCTGGAGGCCGGGATGGAGACCATCCTCGTCCTGACCGGTCTGACGACTCCCGAACAGATCGAGAGGTACCCGTTCCGGCCGTCCTCGGTCGTGGACTCGATCGCGGATCTCGTCGACCGCATCTGAGCCCTGTCAGGTCTTGAGGTAACCCCTGTAGGTCCTGACGTAACCCCTCGTTCGGCGCAGTCGTGTGCCCGCTGCGGATGCGCGGCGGGCGCGCAGGGAGGACCCTTCCTGTTACAGGAGGTTCACCATGGGCTCACTGCGACTCACTCTCTGTGCCGGGGCGGTGGTCGCCACCGCCGCGACGCCGATAGTCGCCGGGACGGCACTTCCGGCACACGCAGACGACACGGCCGCCGGTGTCTCCGTAAGCCCGTCGGGCCCGGCGCCCGGCAGTGGCATCGAGCTGCAGGCCCGGGGATGCACGGGCAGGACAGCTGTTGCCCGGTCGGCCGTGTTCGTCGCCGACGCCGAGCTGACCGTGCGGGAAGGCGCCGCGAGCGGCGACGGCACCCTGCTCTACGGCGAGACCACGATCAGGTCGACGGTGACCGCCGGAACGTACGAGATCAAGATCGCCTGCGACGGGCGCGACGACAAGGCCAAGGGTTCGATCACGGTGGCGGACCGCTCCGCGGCGACGACCGCCCCCAGCGCCCCGGCGTCGCCGACCGCGCCCGTCCACGCCGGCGGCGGCGGTGCCGCGGCGCAGCTCGCGGCCTCCCACACCGACGTCGAGGAGGACGCCGGACCCGGCAAGGTTCAGGCAGTGGTCGGCCTGGTGCTCGCGGCCGTTGCGGCGGTGGCCGTGGCGTATCGAAGCGTCCGGCGCCGCCGCTCGGAGTAGGGCGCGGACGCCATGTCGGGCGAAGAGCGTTCTTCCTCCGGCACCGGCCGCCTGCTCACCGGGGTCGCCTGGGTGGTGCTGCTGCTCGGACTGTGGCTGTGGGGCCGTGGGATCACCGACGTGCCCAGCGGCCTGTCGGCGCCGACCACGGGCGACGCGGCGGCGGTCGGGCGGCCGCTCGGTGTCGAACTCCCTCAGGCCCTCAAGCCGTTGCCGGCCGCGAAGCCCCTGCGGATCGATGTGCCGTCGATCCGCGTGCAGGCACCCGTGGTGGACCGCGGGCTAGGCCCGGACGGGGCGGTCGAGGCACCGTCCTACGAACAGGCCGGGGCCGTGGCCTGGTACGCGAACGGCACACAGCCCGGAGCGGCCGGAGCCGCCGTGTTCGTCGGCCATGTCGACACCGAGTCGCGGCCCGCGGTGTTCTTCGACCTCAGTGCGCTGCGGCCGGGCGCCAAGATCCGGGTCAGCCGGGACGACGGGACGGTGGCCGAGTTCACCGTGGACGATGTGCAGGTCCTCACGCGTGAGCGGTTCGATGCGCAGCAGGCGTACGGGGTGCGTGAGGCCGGGCGGGCGGAGCTGCGGCTCATCACGTGTGGGGGTACGTTCGACAAGGCTCGGCGCACCTATTCGGCGAACGTGGTGGTGTCCGCGTACCTGACGGGCCGTGGGCCCTGACAGCAGCGTCATCCCGGTACCGCCACCCGGCCCGGCCGACGGCCCGCTCCCCCCGGGAGCCGCCGACCGGGCTGGTCCTCGACCACGCTTCGCACGGGTCGCGGGAGAAACCCGGCGCCGGCGTGGGAGGTTCGACGTCCGGCCCCAGACACCGATGATCACGGCCGGTCCGGACCTGAGCCGACTCTAGAACGGATGGCGGGCAGGGTCAGAGACGATTTGACGCCAAGTCGCTCAGGGGTTGCTCTCCGTACACCGGAGTCCGCTGCGGTCGAGGCCCCGGTACCCGTGCACGAGGGCCTGGTACCAGTGCGCCGTGGCCCCGTAACAGCTCTCCGACGATGCCGGAGCGATCTCGTGGGCCGTGGGCGACCTATGTCAGGATTGAGAGCCAGACTGTGCACCCAAGGGGGAGTGGATGTACCGCAATGCAGGCATATTCCGGGGCAGTTCGGGGAGCTCCCCGGAAGCCCGCGGTTCGCGGCCGGGCGTCAGGGGGGTGAGGGCGTCGGCAGCCTTGGCGGGGGCGGCACTGCTGCTGGCGGGGTGCTTCTCCTCCGGTGACGAGCAGCCGAAGAAGGGCGCGGCGAAGACGCCCGTCCAGCAGCAGCCGAAGGACAAGGATCCGTACTGGGTCAATCCGGGCGGCAATGCCGCGAAGCAGGTGGCCGCGTACGAGAAGGCGGGCAAGGACGAAGACGCCGAGCAGATCCGGAAGATAGCGGAGCAGCCCACGGGGGAGTGGATCGGCCCGGAGAACCCGGAGCAGGAAGCGCGCGGTTTCACCGAGGCCGCCGAGAAGGCCGACCGAGACGCGATCCTCGTCCTCTACAACATCCCGCACCGCGACTGCGGCAACTACTCGGGCGGCGGCGCCGCCGACGGCAACGCGTACCGCGCCTGGATCGACGGTGTCGCCAAGGGCATCGGCGACCGGGGCGCCACGGTGATCCTGGAGCCCGACGCGGTGCTGCACCTCGTCGACGGCTGCACGCCCGACGAGTTCCACGAGGAGCGCTACGACCTCCTCAAGGGCGCCATCACGAAGCTCAAGGCGCTGAAGAACACCAAGGTGTACCTGGACGCGGGCAACGCGGGCTGGGGCAAGCCGGACCAGATCTTCGAGCCGCTGACGTGGGCGGGCGTCGAGCAGGCCGACGGCTTCGCGGTGAACGTCTCCAACTTCTACACGACCCAGGACAGCATCACCTACGGCAAGGAGCTGTCCGCGAAGGTCGGCAACAAGCCGTTCGTGATCGACACCAGCCGCAACGGCAACGGCCCGTACGCGGAGGGCGCAGCGGACGAGCGCTGGTGCAACCCGCCGGGCCGCGCGCTCGGCGAGGCACCCACGACCAAGACGGGCGACGACCTCGTCGACGCGTATCTGTGGGTCAAGCGCCCCGGCGAGTCCGACGGCACCTGCAAGGGCGGCCCGAAGGCCGGCGAGTGGTGGCCGCAGTACGCGCTGAAGCTGGCCGAGGCCTCCAAATAGCGGCAACCCGCCGCGCCCCAAAGGGGCGCGGCGGGTTGCGCGACCAGCCACAACGGACCCGCAGCCGAAGAGGAAACCTGCGGGAGCGCTACGGCACCTTGACCCACACCGCCTTGCTCGGCGTCCCCTGATCGTCCGTCACGAACAGCATGTACCAGCCGGACTCGACCAGATTGCGGTTCTTCGGGATGGTGACTGTCACGCCGTTCGCCGTCTTCTTCAGGTCCAGCGCGATGGAGCGCTGGTCGACGTCGGTGACGTGCGTGGAGGCGCTCGGCCGGATCAGCCGTGCCGTCTTGATGGACGACGCGTGCTTCGACGTGAAGGTCGCCGACTCCCCCCGCTTGATGGTCGTCTGACCACCGCTCAGCGACGGCCGCGAGTCCCGGTACAGGTAGGGCGGCGTGTAGATCTCGATGCGCTGCTCGAACGTGCCCGGCTTGGTGTTGGCCTTGTCGGCGTAGAGCGAGTCCGAGCCGAAGAACATCACGCGGCCGTCCGGCAGCAGGAGCGAGCCGGAGTGGTAGTTGCGGCCGACCAGCGGGTCGGCGACCCGCCTGAGGGTGTTGCTCTTCGCGTCGTAGATCCGCGCCTGGTGGATGTTGGAGTCGCCGCGCCCGCGGTAGTCCTCGGAACCGCCGGAGACCAGCACGGTGTCGTCCGGCAGGATCGAGGACTGCGGGTAGCGGGTGCCCTTCTCCAGCTCGGGGCCGTCCACGAAGTGCGGGTTGTCGGCCTTCAGGTCGATGATGCGCGTCTTCTTGCTGGACTTGTTGGACTCGCCGACCCCGCCGCCGCCGATGACCATGTACTTCTCGTCCTGCGCGGGCGGCAGCAGCACCGTGCCGGCGGTCTCCAGCAGCTTCTCGTCGCTCATGCCGGGGACCTTGGTGAACTTGTTCGTCTTCAGGTCCCAGATGCCCGGGTCACGGCCGACGTTGTCCGGGCCGTAGCCGGCGTTCGCCCCTGAGTAGAACATCCGGCCGTCCTGCATCAGCGAGATCGCCGGATACGTCGGGAACTGCCGGACGTCCTTCGTGTACGTCCACTTCTTGGTCTTCGGGTCGAATACCTCGTTCTTGCCGGGGACCAGCTGACCGATCTCGTCCAGGCCGGAGAGGCTGAGGATCTTGCCGTCGCTCAGCGTGGTCAGCGTCGGATACCAGCGGGCCTCGTTCATCGGGTCGACCTTGATGTACTTCTCGGCGACCGGATCGAACTCGTAGGCGTCCTTGATCCCCTGGAAGTCCTTCTTGTCCAAGGCGAGTTTCTGCGCGATGCCGTACGTGTTGCGGGCGTCGGCGCCGGTCAGGCCCTGCACGCGGTAGTTGTCCTGGGTCCCCGTCTCGTACTTGGCGCCGCTCTTCTGCGCCTCGACATAGATACGGCCCAGGCCCGGGTCGTTGCGCAGGAACTTGCCGGTCTTCTTGTCGAAGACCTTCTTGGCCCGCGGGACGAGGACCGGGTCCTTGGAGACGAACGTCTTGCCGTTCTCCTTGCCGGTGAACTTGGTGCCCGCCGGCAGCGTGATCGGCTTGTCGGGGTTCTCGTTGTGGACGATCATCAGGCCGCCGGCCTTGGTGACGTCGCCCTTCAGCTTCTCGTACCGTTTGGTGCCGCCCGCGATCAGCAGATTGCCGTTGGCGAGTTGGGTGTGGCCGGTGCAGAACAGGTCACTGGGCGTGGGGATCTTCTTGATGGTGTTCTTCACCGGATCCCAGATCCGGGTGTCGAACTTCTTCGCGTCGAAGTTCTTCTGGTTGTTTCCGGAACCCGCGACCAGAAGGACCTTGCCGGTGTGCAGCAGCGCCGCGTGAATCGTGTTCTGCCGGTACTGCTTCGGGAAGTCGATGACGTCCCAGTGCCCGTTCTCGGCCTTGTACTCGGGTCTGTTGATCTTGTATTGGTGGTACTGCTCCGACCCGAACCGGTAGAGGGCCGGTCCGTTCATGCCGGCCAGAGCTAGAACCACCGCCGTGCCTATCGCAATGCGACGGGCGCGGCGGCGGCTGGAGTGGTCCTTCACTTCTTACGTCCCCCAAGGGCGATCTGCATGGTCTGGTCCGGGGCGGCCGGATGGTCGGGGCCGGCGGCCTGGCGGTCGGAGCCGGACGCCCGGTCGGCGGCGGCCCAGCTCGGCTTCTGCTGCGGCGCGTGCGGGCCGTGCGGAGTATGCGGGGTGCCCGGGGCCGCGGCGCCGGGTGCCGGTGCCTCGGGGGACTCGACGGCTCCCGGCTCCTGCGCCGTGGCTTGCTTCTTCTTCTCCTCGCGCAGCGTCCAGCGCCAGGCGAAGATCGGCGCGGCCGTGATCAGGAGGGCGAAAGAGGCCCACGTGAGCATCGCCGGGTGCGCGTGCCCGAAGTAGAACGAGGCACCCATCGAGGCGCCGAAGACCAGAATGAAGAACAGGTGGATGCGGAACGTCCCGAACAGCGTGTCCGGGCTGGCCGAATCCCCCTTCGGGGTCACCACGAACTTGCTCTTGCGGCGCAGCACGGCGTCCATCAGCGACCGCGCGTAAATGGGCGCGGAGAGCGCGGACATCACCATGCCGGCCACACCGCCCGAGCCCTCCGGCTCGTGCGGGGAGACGTTGTGGCGGCGGTTCCAGACGTACAGGCCGATCTGCAGCGCCGACGCATTGCCGTACAGCATCAGCCAGATCGTCGGGTCGATGTTCACACCCGAGGCGCCCAGGCCCAGGAACAGCGCACAACTAAGCGCCGCCAGGATCCAGTTGAGGGCGGACATCGGGTAGAAGATGACCATCATCGTGTAGTTGAAGAAGCGCCCGGGCGGCAGCGAGAAGGGCGCCTTCCAGAACTGCTTGAGGATCGTCTCGTACGTGCCGCGGGACCAGCGCAGCTGCTGCGTGAAGAAGTCCGTCCAGGCGTTCGGGCCCTCACCGACCGCCAGCACGTCCGGCGTGTAGACCGACTTCCACTTCTTGCCCGTGGCCGGGTTCTTGTGGCGGTGGATCTCGAAGCCCGTCGCCATGTCCTCGGTGATCGAGTCGTACAGGCCGCCGATCTGCTTGAGCGCCTTGATGCGTACGGCGTTGGACGTGCCGACGAACATCGGGGCGCCGTAGGCGTTGCCCGCGCGCTGGATCAGGGCGTGGAAGAGGAACTGCTGGGACTCGGCGGCCTTGGTGACGAACGTGTCGTAGTTGCCGTACACCTGCGGGCCGATGACGAAGCCGACGTCCGGGTCGCGGAAGAAGCCGAGCATCCGCTCCAGGTAGTTCGGCAGCGGCACGTGGTCGGTGTCGACGGAGGCGAAGTAGTCGTAGTCGTCGCCGTGGGCGTCGAGCCAGGCGTTGTAGTTCCCGTGCTTGGTCTTGGCCCGGTGCGGGCCCTTGGCCTGGTTCCACTTGGCTATGCCCTTGCGGGAGAAGTGGTGCACGCCCAGGCGCTCGCAGACCTCCTTCACCTCCGGGTCGTCGCCCTCGTCGAGCAGCCAGACGTGCAGCAGCCCGCGGTGGCGCAGCTTGACCGCGGCCTCCAGCGTCTTCGTCACCATCTCGAGCGGCTCCTTGCCGGGCACGAACGAGGTGAGGAAGGCGACGCGGGTGCCGGTCTCGGGCACCACCGGGATCGGGTCGCGGGCGACGAGCGTCGCGTGCGCGTTCGACAACACATTCATGCAGCGGAAGAACTCGATCAGGCCGATCGAGACGAGCATGACGACGTCGAGGGCCGGCAGGAAGTCGTACGCCGGGTAGTCCCGTTCCGTCCAGTGCTCGGGCTGCAGCAGCCAGGCGAGCAGGACCAGGGAGAGCAGCGGAGCCGCGCCCAGCATCAGGGCCGCGCGGATGCGGTGCGGCTCCTGCGAGAGCAAAGATCGGTACCGCACCTTGTACGGCTTGGTCGGATCGGGTTGAGTAAGGGGGCCGGCGAGTCGGCTGTAGTGCTCGTAGTCGTATCTCGGAAGACTTTTCTTGAGCCGGAGAAAGCCGCCCGTCCGTTGCGAAACCACCCTCAGCTGGGTCGTCTGGGACGTGTCGGACTGCTGCCGGGCGCCCGTTGGCGTCGACGTCATGAGTCATCCCCCCACACGCGAGTCACCGCGTGTTCGTTGTTCCGAACGCCTGGTCCGGTCCCCCTCGACCTTCCCGGACGCGTCAGTGGCAGGCCACCGTCACCTGAGACATGGAACAGCGACCTTCCGGTTGCATGATGCCCCCCTCGGCATCCGTTCGTGAACGGGGCCCCTTTCCCCGCCCTTCCCGGCAACCGGTTCGAGCCGCCAACTGGCTTGTACCTGCTGTCTCATAGGAGCCAATAGCTCACAGCAAGGGTTCTACGCCGTTCATCATGATCGCAAGAGCACTTCTGGCTTATCGGGCGGGTCGGGGTCGGATTCGGCCTCGGCCCCTCGAGGGCCGCGGGCGTGCTGCAGGAACGTTTGCCCAGGTCGTACGTGAAGGCGCCCGCCGTCGTGGGGCCCTCAGCTACCGCTGGGAGGTGCCCCCAGCCCTGCGGAACGCCTGCCCACAACGGAACGGACCGGCCTGCGCCGGCACCAGAAAGGCCCCCCGCTCTCGCGAGGGGCCTTTCCTGTCTGTGCGCCGCCAGGGACTCGAACCCCGGACCCGCTGATTAAGAGTCAGCTGCTCTAACCAACTGAGCTAGCGGCGCCTGCTGACCCGGAGAACTCTACCCGAGTCCGGAGGGTGCTCGTGTCCACGCCGGGCCGAGGAAACCCGCAGAGGGCACGGTCGGCCTACCGGAAGGGGCCCCCACTCCATCTTTCGGACCGTCAACATGCGATATCGCCAGACCGTTGAGAAACTGACGATCGTGCAGATGCGCGGATATTTCTTTCAGGGGTGTGAGGGAAATCTCATGACTGCTCCGGTATTCGAGGAATTCGATCCCGCGAGCGGCTGTGACTGCTCGGGCTGTGTTCACTGGCGGCGTGTCGCGCCGCATTCCCTGCCGGTCCGCCTCGGCGGGCACCCCGCGGCTCACGGGGCACGCCGCGCCCTGGTGCTCGCGGCCGCGGCGGGCACCATGCTCGGCGCCGGCCAGCCGGTCGCGGCCGTCGCCGCCGACCTGCGTCCGGAGCGGCCGCCGGGCGCCCCGGCGGCCGACGGGCCCGACACCCCGCAGGGCAGCAGGGCGCCGCTGTACGGGGGGAACCGCCCCACGGCCAACCGGCTCCCGGCGGCGCCCCCGACGACCCGGGCGGAGATCATCAACCGGGCCAAGCAGTGGGTCGCCGCGAAGGTGCCGTACAGCATGGAGCGGTTCTGGGCGGACGGTTACCGGCAGGACTGCTCGGGCTTTGTCTCGATGGTCTGGAACCTCGGCACCAACGAATGGACGGGAAGCCTCAGTACATACGCGGTGCGTATCGGCAAGGAGCAGCTCCAGCCCGGCGACATCCTTCTCTTCCACAATCCCGCCGACCCGGTCAACGGGTCACACGTCACCGTTTTCGGCGGCTGGACGGACTACACGCACACGCATTACGTCGCGTACGAACAGGTCCGCCCGAATGCCCGGAAAAAGTCAACGCCGTACGCCTATTGGAGCCATTCGGCGGGCTATGTGCCGTACCGCTACAAGGGCATCAAGACGGGGACGGGCGGCGGCTCCGGCGGGGAGGCGGCGACGCCTTTCCCGGGGGCCGCGTACTTCGGCCCCGGCGCGAACAACAAATACGTAACGAAACTGGGGCAGATGCTGGTCGCACGCGGCGGCGGACGCTTCTACACCTCCGGTCCGGGTCCGCGCTGGACCGAGGCGGACCGCAGGGCGACCCAGGCGTTCCAGCAGGCGCAGGGGTGGAAGGGGAGCGGCGCCGACGGGATTCCGGGACCGAAGACCTGGGACTACCTGGTCAACGGCAAGGGCCGGGACATTCCGAAGGCGGCCAGCTCGGGTGGGACGCCGGGCAAGGGCGGAAGCGGCACGGGCGGGACCGGCACCGGCACCGGCGGAAACGGTTCGGGCGCCGGGAAGACGGTGCCCGCGTTCCCCGGCAAGGCGTATTTCCGGCCGGGGCAGTCCAACAAGTACGTCACCGAGCTGGGCCGGCAGCTGGTGAAGAAGGGATTCGGCAAGTACTACACGAAGGGGCCGGGGCCCCGCTGGAGCGAAAGTGACCGGCGCAACGTCGAGGCGTTCCAGCGTGCCCAGGGCTGGCGCGGCGGGGCGGCCGACGGCTACCCGGGACCCGAGACCTGGCGACGGCTCTTCTCATGACGGAGGCACGGATGAGTACGACCACATCGGAGTCCCCCCGGCCCGAGGGGACTCCGGAGCCCGGGGCCAGGCCGCCGAGGCTCATCCAGAACGAGTCCACCACCGAGATCCCCGTCCACCTGCTGTTCCGTGACGATGCGGGGGCGGCGGCCGCGGGCGTCGGAGCGGGAACGGGCGTGGGGGAGGACGGAGCCGGCGTGCCGCTGGGGTCCGCCTTCGTGGGCCGCGGCAGTCCACGGCCGGGCGGACCGCAGGCGGGCGGTGTGAATGCCGGGGGAGCGTACACGGGCGGGCCGCAGATGGGGGGCGCGCAGCCGCAGCCGTATCCGCGTGCCGTCCGGCGGGCCGCGGTGCGGGCCACCGGGCGGGTTGCGGCGCGGGCCGGGGTGCGGGTCGGAGTGCGTCCGGCCTGCGCGGACGACCCGGAGTTCGCCGAGTGGCCGGGGCGGTCGCTGCCCGGCCCCGCCGGTGTGCTCGCCGGGGTCGTGGGCGCGGCGGGCGGCGTGGCCTCGCTGTGGTGGTCGGGCGTGCTGCCCGATCTGGTGGCGCGGGCCGTCGGGTTGTCCGGATACGCGGGGCCGGGGCTCGGGGCGGCGCAGTGGGCGGCGCTCGCCGGATCCGGTGCGCTCGCGATGTTCGGCTTCGGCGGGCTGACGCGGGGTCAGGTCGGGCGGGCCTGGGCGCTGACGCACTTCGGCCGCTACCGGGGGACCGTCCGGCGTACCGGCCTGCTCTGGGTCAATCCGCTGCTGCTGCGGCGCCGCGTCGACGTACGGCTGCGGCACTGGCGCAGCGAGCCCATGCCCGCCGTCGACGCCAACGGGGTCGCGCTGCGCGTCGTCGTGCTCGTCGTGTGGCGGGTGAAGGACACGGCGCGCGCCCTGCTCGGCGTCGACGACCACCAGGAGTATCTGCGCGAGTGCGTCGAGGCGGCGCTGGCCCGGGTGGCGTCCCAGCGCCCGGCCGACGCGCCGTTCCCCGGCACCGGCGGCGGGGCCCTCCTCGAGAACGCGCCCACGCTGCGCGACACGGAGGCCGTTGCCGACGCGCTGACCCGGTACGTCGCGGCGGAGGCCGAACCGGTCGGCATCGAGGTGTTCTCGGTGCAGCCGGTCAGGATCGAGTACGCCCCGGAGGTGGCGGCCGTGATGCAGCGCCGCCGGATCGCGGCGCTCGACGCACAGCACCGCGACACGGTGCTCACCTCGGTCGTCGACTCGGTCGAGGACACCGTGACGCGGCTGACCACCCGCGGTCTCGTCGAACTGGACGACTACGAACGCAAGGCGCTGGTGAAAGACTTGACGGTGGCGTTCTACACGGGGCGGGCGAGCGACGGCGCGTAGCCCTCGCCGGCACGCCTGCGGTGCGGCCGCCGGTTCGGCACACCGTGCGGGCCCGGCGCCTGCGGTGCGGCCGCCGTGCGGAAACCGCGCGAGCCCAGCCCCCGGCGGGGCCGCCGCCGTGCGGCAAACCCTTCCCCGGTAATTGGTATGGACATGTTCAAGCGACGCCCATAATCTGGGCTTGGTCTAGACCTGAAATGCCAGTGGTCTACCCCATCCTGACGTCCCGTCATGCCCGGGTACGACCGCCTGTCCCGACCCGGCCGGACGACGCCGTTCGGCCGTGCCCGGGTCCACCGCGGTGCGCACGTGCTCACGGAACTCCCCACGTTCTCCAGGAGCGACAGCATGCGACGCAAGAAGACATACGCGGCCTTACTGGGCCTCACCACGGCCGGCGCCCTCGTGCTCTCGGCCGGCGGCGCCAGCAGCCACGGCTACACCGACCTCCCCATAAGCCGGCAGAAACTCTGTGCCAACGGCACCGTGACCGGCTGCGGCGCCATACAGTACGAGCCGCAGAGCGTCGAGGGGCCCAAGGGCTTCCCGGCCGCCGGCCCCGCCGACGGGCAGATCTGCTCCGCCAACCACACCAACTTCGCCGCGCTGGACAGCCCGAAGACCCCCTCGGGCGGTGCCTGGCCGACGACCAAGGTCACGGGCGGGCAGAGCTACACCTTCCGCTGGCAGTTCACGGCGCGGCACTCCACGACCGACTTCAAGTACTTCATCACCAAGAACGGCTGGAACGAAAGCCAGCCGCTGACCCGGTCGGCCATCGAGGCCACGCCCTTCCTGACCGTGCCCTACAGCGGTCAGCCGCCCGCCACGCTCTCGCACGCGGGCACGCTCCCCTCGGGCAAGAGCGGGCACCACGTCATCCTGGCGGTGTGGACGATCGCCGACACGGCGAACGCGTTCTACGCCTGCTCCGACGTGCAGTTCTGAGGCCCGGTCAGGGGTTCTGCTCCGGGCTCGCCCGTACCACCCGCAGATAGGTTCCGCGCACGTCGCGCCCGGCTGCGCGACGTGCGCGGAGCTGAACCGCCCCGAGCCACGGGCGGGATGACGCATCACCCGTAGGGACCTGTTTTTATAGTTTTTTCACCATTTCACGCCCTGCCGCACGGAAATCCGGCGACATCAGGGGCTTCATGGGAGGGAGCCGTCCGCGGATGCGTGGTTCCTCGCCCATCCGGGCCGACGGTGCCGGAGCGAGGACCGCGGAGGTTTCCGATGCGCAAGTGGCTGCCGCTGATCGCGGTGTGCTTGGGCGCGTTCATGCTGCTCGTCGACATCACGATCGTGACCGTCGCCCTGCCCGACATGGCCGCCGGACTGGGCACCACCTTCGCCGACCTGCAGTGGGTGATGGACGGTTACGCCCTCGCCCTGGCCGCGCTGCTCCTCGGCGCGGGCTCGCTCGCCGACCGCATCGGCCGGCGGGCGGTGTACGTGGGCGGCCTCGTGCTGTTCGCCGCCGCCTCGCTCGCGTGCGCGCTGGCGACGGGACCGGGCGCGCTCATCGCGTTCCGCGCGCTCCAGGGCATCGGCGGGGCCGCCATGTTCGCCACGACCATGGCTCTCCTCAGCTGCGCCTACCAGGGCCGCGACCGGGGCGTCGCCTTCGGCGTGTGGGGTGCGGTCAGCGGAGCCGCGGCCGCGGCGGGACCGGTGCTCGGCGGGCTGCTGACCGAGCACCTCAGCTGGCGCTGGATCTTCTACGTCAATCTGCCGATCACCGTCGTCGCGGTGCTCGTCACCATGCGCGCCGTCCAGGAGTCCCGCGATCCGCGGGCCGCCCGCATCGACGTCCCCGGCATGGCCACCTTCACGCTGGCCGCCGGGGCGCTGACGTACGGCCTGATCCAGGCCGGCGAGGACGGCTGGCTCCACGGTGCGACGCTCGGACCGCTCGCGGTGAGCGCTGTGGCCGCGGTCGTCTTCGTGCTGATCGAGCTGCGCACATCCGATCCGATGCTGGACCTCTCGCTGTTCCGCAACCGGTCCTTCACCGCGATCATGATCGGCGGAGTCCTGCTCGCACTTTCCGCATACTCCTGCCTTGCGTACCTGTCGCTGTGGCTGCAGTCCGTACGCGGCATGGGACCCGTGGCCGCCGGGCTGGCCCTGGTGCCGATGAGCGTGGCCGCGTTCGTCGCCTCCGCGCTCACCGGGCGTTTCCTGCACGGCGCTTCGCCCCGGCTCACCATCGGCGGCGGGCTGCTGCTCGTCGGCGCGGGCGCGCTGCTGCAGTCGCTCCTGGGCGCGAACTCGACATGGCTCACGCTGCTGCCCGGCCTCGCCGTCACGGGGATCGGCGTCGGTCTGGCCACCCCGGTGATGGCGTCCGCCGCGATGGCCCAGGTGTCGTGGCAGCGCGCCGGCATGGCGGGCGGAGCCCTCAACACCGGTCGGCAGCTGGGCAACGCGTTGGGCATCGCCCTGCTCGGCGCGATCTTCCAGGCCGGTCTGCTCCGGGTCCTGCGTGACGGGAACGCCCTGCCCGACGCGGACCGTGCGGCCGCCGCGGTGAGCGGTGGGCGCGCCCAGAGCGTGATCGCCGGCGCCGCACCGCAGGAGCGTGCCGCCGTCGCCCACGACGTGCACGCGGCCTTCGCCGCGGGTCTGCAGGACGCCCTGCTGCTCGCCTCGTTCGCCGGACTCCTGGGCGGCGTGATCGTACTGGCGCTGATGCGCCGCCCGGATCCGGCGTCCGACAGCCAGGGTCACCGGTCCGCGGCGGAGCCGGCGGCGGCCACTGCGGCCGGTACGAGCTGAACGCGCGCGGAGGGCCCTCGCCTTCGGGGGCCCTCCGGTCTGTGTGCGGCCAGGGCCTCCCGGCCCCGGCCGCCGTGCACGTCACTTGGCCAGCTTGCCGTCCGCCCGCACCGTGAACCACGTGCCGCCGACGCCCTGGCCGCTGGTGTCGCCGGGGTTCTGGTCGCCGGTGTACCAGTAGAGCGGCCAGCAGTCGAGCGCGAGCTGCTTGGTGCCGTCGGGGCGGGTGTAGGTGCTGATCAGCTTGGAGTTGATGCCCTTGATGTCCTTCACGTCCACCGGCTTGGCGGGCTTCCACAGCTTCAGGCAGTCGCCGAGGCAGTTGGACTTCATCGGCCAGTCGGTGTCCTTGGTGAAGCGGTAGAGCGTACGGCCCTTGCCGTCCCGGACGATCTCGCCGAGCTCCGGGTCGGCCACCGTGGACAGCGCGGGCAGGTCTTCCTGTGCGGTCGACGCCTTGGTCGCCTTCTTGCCGTCGGGTGCCGCGGCGAACCAGGTGCCGCCCACGCCCTGGCCGTTCGTCTGCCGGGGCTCCGTGTCCTGCGCGTAGCGGTACATCGGCCAGCCGGCCAGCGTGAGCTGCTTGGTGCCGTCGGCGCGGGTCACCGAGCCGAGCAGCGCGGGGTCGATGCCCTGGCCCGCCGACGCCCCGTCCGCCGGGACCGGGGGCCAGGCGGTCGCACAGTCGCCCGTGCAGTTGGAGACGGGCGGCGACGCCGTGTCGTTGTCGAACCGGTAGAGGGTGAAGCCCGCGCCATCGGTCACGACCGGGCCCAGCTCGGCGCTCTCCCAGACGCTCAGCCGGCCTGCCTCCGAGGGCTGTGCTCCGGCGTCGCCGCCGGCGGCGGGTGTCGCGGTGGCCGTGACCGGGCTTGCGGCGGCGGCCGGTGCGGCCGTGTCCTTGGAACTCCCGCACGCCGCCGTCATCATGACCGCCGCCACCGTCAACGCGACCGGAACATAGGTGAATTTGCGCATGGCTGCGCCCCTCTCTGCCTTCGTCGAATTCGTCTCAATGGCTGCTGTGCCCGGCGCCCCTGAATTCCGCCGGAAAGGTCCGCCCCGGCTGCCGGGGAGGAGGTCGACCGGCTGCCGGGGCGGAGATCGGGTCCCGGATTCCTCCCCCAGCGCCTCAAGGGCCTGGGGCGCCCTCAGGGCCGGTCACCGTGAAAACGGCTTCAGCGGCGGGGCGGTTCAATTCCGGGGCGGTGAGTTTCTTTCGCTTTTCGTCGGCCGGCTGTTCTGCCGTGGCCGTGCACGGTCGGCGGGCCGGTTGGTCATACGGGGCCGTCGCGTCGGTCATGCCCGGCCGACTCAGGTGGTCTCACACGGCCGGTTCGCGGCGGCATACCCAGCGAGGCGGTCCTACGCGGCTGGTCCAGGCCGTCGTACGCCACCGGACCGCCGTCACACCCGCCCGGTTCCGGCGCCCGCCAGAGTCTGCGTGGGCACGACCACCTGTAGGCCGAGCACACCGAGGTCCACGGCGCCGTCGGACTCGGCGTACCACCGCCAGTGCGCTCCGGGGACGTCTCCGACCGTGAGCACGATCCAGCCGCCGCCCTCGGGTGAGGCGAGGTCCGCCAGGGCCCGGGCCTCCTCCGCGGTCGGGGGCTCGAGGAGCACGATGAAGCCGGTGATCTCGCCCGTACGGACGGCGCCGCGCACCAGGCCGACGCCCAGCTCCTCGGCGGAGTTCAGCACCTCGTCCGGGGCCCTGCCCTTCACGTCCGCCACCGAGCGGACCCGTACCAGGCCGTTGAGCCCGGGCAGGGCGCTCGCGCTCGGGTCCACCGACACCACCACGGTGCGCTGCCTGGGGAGTTCCATCAGACCCCGGACCAGCGCCGCCACGGTGTCCTGGGCGACGGTGAGGTCGCCGCAGACGCTGAGCGCGCCGTTGATCTGGCCGAGGTCGACCATGACCTGAGCTCCCCGCTCGCTCACCCCGACCCGGGCGAGGTGCGGCAGGGCCAGGCCCATGTCGGCCGCGGGATCGCCCTCGACGACCGAGGGCAGACCCGTGCGCTCCCAGCGGGTCGGGGCGAGCGCGGTCCACGGCGCCGGGGCATCGTTCGCGCCCGAGACCGAGGCGAGCAGCTTGGTGGGCTCGGCGAGGACGCTGTAGACGCGGACCGGGCGGGCCGTCTCCGACGCGTCCGCCGGGACGAGTTCGCGCAGCGCCTGGCGGACCACCACCGGAGTCCGGGTGTCCGCCGCCAGCCGTCTGGCCAGCGCGCCCCGGCGACGGCGGCGCAGCGCCAGCGCCAGGCCGCGCGGCAGCCGCGGGCGGAGCACCTTGGCGGCCCTGGCCACGCCGGAGCCGGTGGCACGGGCGGCACGTCCGAGCGGGCGTCGCGCGACGATCACCACGGTCAGCGCGGTGACCCCGGCGATGCCGCCGATCAGCGCCGGTAGCGGGACCCGCTCGCTGATCGCCGCGAACGGACCGGACGCCCGGCCGGACGCCGCGCCGGACACGGGCGAGGCGCTGGGCGTGCCCGGCGAGGCGCTCTGCCCGGACTGCCGCGGTGCGGTGGTGGCCTTCGCCTGCGGCAGTACGCCGAACTGGACGCCGGAGCCGTCGGCGTCCTCCGGGAGGATCAGCGCGAAGCCGGGGACCAGCTGGTCCGGGCTGACGAACACCGATCCGTCCGGCAGCACGCGCCCGCTGTTCAGCACCAGGATCTCCTCGAACCGGTTGCCGTCGCCGAGGGTGCGCTGCGCGATGTCGAACAGCGTCTCCTGCTTGCCGCCGTTGTCCTGCGCGGACCTGACGACATAGAACTTCGTCAGGTCCTCGGCCAGGAGCACCTGGCCCGCCCGCTCCCGGGCCGACGCCGGAGCGAGCGCGTGCGCCGGTGCGGGCAGCGCCAGCCAGGTGACGAGCGCGAGCCCGCACACCGCCGTGAGCTGTGCCGTTCTGCGCCGCCGCAGACCCGTCTGCCACGGGTGGGTCGTCGTTGTCGGGGCGTCTCGCATCTTCCTCGTCCTCCTCCGTACAAGGCCGTTGACGCGCGCTGCCGGGCGCGTCGGCCGTCACACGGGCGGGGCGGACGGTCGGTTCAACACCCTGAACCGTTCCGGTGCGACACCCGTGCACAGGGCGCCGAGCGAACGAGAAGCGGGGAGGCGCTGGAGATGGCACGACGGCACACCACGGGCTGGGAGGTCCTGGGGTTCACGAGCGACCCCACACCGGGCGACCCGGAGGCGATCCGGACGCTGGCCGGGACCTACCGGGAACTCGGCGACGGGGCGGGTGAGGCCGTCGACCTGCTCCGCGACGATGGGGCGATACGCCGGGGCAAGGGCAAGGCGATGGACGCCCTGAAGGACCGGATCAACAAGGATCTGCCGGGTCTCCTCGAGAAGACCAGGGACTCCTTCCGCAGCGCCGCGCAGGCGTACACCACGTACGCGGACACCCTGGCGAACGCCCAGGACATGCTGGACCGGGCGATCGACCAGGGGCAGGAGGTGGCCGCGACCGCGAAGACGGACGTCCCGGCCCTGGCACCCGACGCCACACCGGACCAGGTCGAGGCCCACAACACGCAGCAGAACGAGGTCGACGCGGCGAAGGAGCGGCTGTCGGCCGCGGAGGCGCTGGGCCGCGACGCGCAGCGGCTGCGGGAGGACGGCTCCCGGAGTGCGTCGATCGTCCTGGACGAGGCGGCCGAACAGGCCATCCCGGAACGGGGCTTCTTCAAGAAGATCGGCGACTTCCTCGCGGACAACCCGCTCATCGAGATCATCGCGGGCATCATCGTCGGCATCATCGCGGTGTTCCTGCCGATCGTGGGCGTTCTGCTGGGCGCCGCCCTGCTCGCCCTATCGGTGATCCGGATGGTGTCGCAGGGGAAGATCGACGTCGGTGATCTCGTCATCGGCATTCTGACGCTGGTGCCCGGCGGTGTGCTGCTCGGCGCGCTGGGCAAGGTCGGCGCCTCGGTGGCCAAGCTGGCGAAACTCGCACCGGCCCTGGCCAAGCTGGGCAAGGGCGCCGGGACGATCTCGGCGGCCCTGACGACGATCATCAAGGGCTCGACGTTCACCCGGAAGATCATCAACCCGCTCAGCAAGGGGCTCGTGGGTCTGGGGGCGAAGCCGGGCGTCGCGCTGGCCGGCAAGGTACTGGTCGACGTGGGCACCGAGTTCAGCCTGGGGCTCGCGGCGGCCGGGATCACGGCGGCGGCCGACGGCAAGGAGTTCAAGCTGGGGCCCGCGGCCGTCGGGGCCCTGATCGGTGCCGCATCGGGCGGTGTGCTCTCGGCGTTCGGCGGTACGAAGTTCGCCAACAACATCAAGGACGCCTTCACCACCAAGGGCAAGTTCAAGAGCAACATCGACAAGGCGTTCTCCAAGTCGAGCCTCGGCATCGTCGACGGCAAGTTCAAGCCGAGCGGCGTCCTGCACGTGGACGGCAAGGGGCAGGCCCAGAAGACCGGCTTCCACGGCATCAACAGCTCGACCAGCTCGGATCCGTCGACCGGTGAGCTCAAGACCAAGGTCACCACTCCGGACGGTACGAAGACCGAAACGAAGATCACGCCGCCCACCACCAAGGGCGACGAGCGACCGCCCGTCGACGACCTGCCCTTCTCACCGCTGAAGGAGCCCGTCACGTCGACCAAGACGACGACACCGGACGGCTTCACCTCGGAGACGAAGGACGGCACGAACACCATCAAGTCCCCGGCCGGGGACAAGATCACCTCGAACGGCAACACGACGACGATCGAGACCCCGCTGGGCGGCAAGGGCCCCGGGGAGAAGACCGTCGACGTACTCGGCGGCGATTTCGCGCCGGCGATCAAGGACAAGTTCGGCATCGGCACCGACAAGCCGACGATCAACACCGAACTGACGCCCGGCGGCGGGTTCAAGACGTCCGGCACGTTCGGTGACGTCACCAAGCAGCCGGGTGGTGGCACGACGTTCAGCACGCCGGGGGCCGACGGCAATGGCCCGACGCCGCAGTTCAACGTGAACAACAACCAGATCTCCACGCCGGGCGGCCTCACCGTGACCGACCGCCCGGAATTCACCACGGTGAGCGGCGGCGGGCTATCCGTCGACAACCAGGGCGGCACGACCTCGGTGTTCAACAACCCGAACCCGGGAGACGGGACACCGCCCGTGGTCACCCACAACCCGGCCAACGGGAACATCGACGTCAACCTGGGCAACGGCACGACGATCACGGGGAACGCGGGCAACATCGGCAACGGCGTGACGTTCCCGAGCGGCACCCAGACGTCGGTCGACAACGCGGGCAACATCAACGTCATCCACGGCGGCGGGGGCGGCCAGGGCGTCACCGTGGCTCCGGTGAACGCGGGCGGCACGGTCACCGTCCACGACGGCAACACCACGACCACCATCCCGACGACCGGCGGGGCGACGATCAACACGCCGGGCGGGCCCACCACCACGCTGGACAACAACGGCTTCACGGTGAACACCGGGGGAGCGACCCCCGACACCGTGCAGTTCAACGGCAACAACGGAACGCTCGACGTGACCCCGTCCGGCGGGCACCCACCGGTGACGGTGAGCCCGAACGGCCACATCTCCGTCGGCGGGATCAAGACCGGCCACGACGGCGGGGGCTCTGTCACGGCCGGCAACAATTCGGTGGAGTTCTCGCCGATCGACATCAAGTTCAAGGGCCCGGACGACTCCTCGTTCCACGTCAGCCCCAACGGCCGCTTCGACGTCGACGGGATCCACCACACGCCGGGCGGGACGATCACCTCGGGCACGACCACGCTGAACAAGGACGGCTCCGCGGCCATCTCGCACGGCGGCCAGCAGTTCGACGTCGGCACCAACGGCCAGATCACGGTCACGCCCACCGGTGGCAAGCCGGGCATCGAGGGCGCCCCGCAGCCGACCCCCGGCAACCCTGTCAGCCTGGGCAACACCACCATCAGCGTGGACGGGGCCGGTAACCACACGGTCACCGTCACTGGCAACAACGGCACCACGGCGACGGTGTCGAACGGCACCACGACCCTGAACTCGGGCCCGTTCCAGGTGACCCACGGCCCGAACGGCATCAGCGCGAGCACCAACGGCCCCAACCCGATCCAGGTCGACCACGGCACCGACGGCATCACCAAGGTCAGCAACGGCGGCGCCACGGTGAGCACCGGCCCGGGCGGTACGACCACCGTCGGCAACCAGGGCGGCGGCGGCCAGCCCGCGATCACCGTGACCCCGCCGAACGGGAAGACGCCGACGCAGGTCACCACCGGCGACGGCAGCACCTCCACGCTGACGGACAACGGCGCCCAGACCAACGTGGGCGGCAACAACGTCGCGAACGGCACCGTGAACAACGACGGCTCCGTCAACACGACCGCCCCGGCGGGCAACAACACGACGGTCACCAACGGCCCGAACGGCACCACTGCCACGGATACGGGCGGCAATTTCAGCGTCGACAACAACGGAACCGTCAACGACGGGGGGATCACCGTCACGCCGAACACCGACGGCCTCAATCACCCCGTCGCCGACATCAACAACACCGCCGACGGCGGCGGCCACGCGACGCTCAGCAACAACGGGATCGACTCCCAGGGCATCACCACCAACGTGGGCACGAGCGGCGACGTGACGTTCACCCATCAGCCGGCGCCCGGTGGGCCGACCACGACCGCCACTTCGGCTCCCAACGGCACGATCACGACGCAGGGGCCCGACGGCACGCTCGTCGACGTGCCCCCGCGCTTCACGAACCACCCGGGCGGCGGCATCGAGTACACCGCGCACGACACGAAGATCACCAACCCCAACGGCGGCGTCATCACCTCGGACGGGCAGACCATCACCCACTCCAAGGACGGATTCACCACCACCATCTCGAATGGCCCGAACGGCCAGACGACCAGTACCGTCCACGACTCCTCCGGCGTCGGCCACAGCATCGACGGCAACGGTCAGGCGACCGTGCACAACTCGCCCAGCGGTGCGGACATCACCGGCACCAACAGCCAGGTGACCGTGAACACCCCGCAGCAGGAGGGCTGGGGCCTGTTCGGATCGCCGGACATGACGGGCGGCCAGAACACGCTGTCCAACGGGCCGAACGGTCCCACGATCACCACGCACGGCGCCGACCCGATCCACGAGCCGGGCAGCACGGTGAACCACGCCCCCGACCCGAACGGCCCCGACGGCGAGTTCTCGGTCAGCTACGGACCGGCCTCGGGCACCTTCGCCCCCGGCGGGGTCACCAACCTCGGCCCGTCCAACACCCACCTGGACCCCAACACGAACCTGCCCATCGACACGGCGGGCCGCCCGATCGGCAACGGCCCCGGCCAGACCCCGATCAGCACGGTGAACGGCGACGGCAGCAGCGGCATCACCGTGACCACGCCTGGCAACGGGCCCACCCTGAGCCACGACGGCTTCTTCGGCGGCAAGACCACCGTGGACACCGGCAACGTCACGATCACCAAGACCCCCGGCGGCCAGGAGAACGCGGGCACAGCCGGCGAGAAGTCCGGAATCATCGACGGTCCCGAGAACCCGCTCGCCCCCACGGACAGGCCGGGTCCGGAGACCTTCACCGTGGGCGGCAACAACGGGCCCAGCGTGGACGTCCCGGTCAAGGGCGACGGCGGAGCCACCGTCCACGGCGGCCAGTTCGACGTGAAGTCGACCGGCAACGGCACGTTCGAGGTCTCCGTGACCGGCGGCGGCAACGGCCCCGCCGACACGGTCACCATCGGCAAGGACGGCACGCTGACCGGACCGGGGGTCACCGCACCGACTCTTCCGCCGGGACAGCAGGGACCGGTTCAGCCCCCGCACGCCACGCTCAGCAACGGCACCACCGTCATGGGTGGCCCGGGCACGCCCCCCGTCGTCAACCCGCCCAACGGCAACGGCCCGACCACCACGTTCAACAACGGAACGGCCACCACGACCGACGCGGGCAACGGCGTGACGATCACCCAGAACCCCAACGGCAGCGCCACCTTCAACAGCAACGCCGGCGGAGAGAACACCACCGTCAACGTCGACAACGGCGGCGTGGACGGCACCGTCGTCAAGACCGACGGCGGCAACCAGAGCACGTTCAACGTCGGCCTGGGTGACAGCGGCGCCGTCAAGGTCAAGGACGGCAACGGCAACACCGTCTCGGAGCTGGACGCGGCCGGCTCGTTCAACGAGCAGCACTCCCCGGTCCACGAGTACTACTCGCACACCAGCGGACCCACCGCGGTCACCGACCTCCGCGAGTACGGCTACGAGGCCCTCACCAGCGTCCTCAAGGGCATCTTCAACCAGGGCGTGAGCGCCGGCTACCAGATCGGCGCCAACGGCGCCGACCCGCTCACCACCCTGGAGAACGCGGGCATCAGGATCGGCAACGGCATCGGCAGCTCGCTGGGCAGCAAGCAGATCGAGAACGCCTACGTCTTCAAGACCAAGGGCCCCGAGGTTCCGCTCGCCACCATTCCCACGAAGACGATCGGCAATCTGAACAACAACGCCGACATCGACCTGGCGAATCCGCCGGAAGAACAGCCCGTCAAGGTGTGAACCGCTCCGGCACGGCCCACGTGTGTAAGGCGCCGGAGCAAGAAATCGGCTCACGAGTCCATGAACTCGCCAACTCGCTGACTCGCGAACTCGCGAAACCCGCGACGTCACGAACTCGAGAACTCACGAATCAAGAACTCACGAACGGGAGAAATTCCGATGGCCGACTACATCGTCAACGACGAGAAGACCGCCGCAACCGCCTCCAGCACCATGAACGAGTACGACGTGGCCGTGGCGCAGCTGGAGAAGATCAAGCGTGATCTCGACGCCCTGACGGAAGACGGCTACAACACCCCGGCCGCCAAGAGCCAGTTCAAGCCCTTCGTGGAGGACTTCTCCAAGGGTTACCGGTCGGTCGTCGACGGCCTGACGGGCATCTCCAAGTACGTGGACGGCGTCGGCAAGGGCTTCTCGCAGCTCGACTCCGACCTGGGCAACAGCCTCTCCAAGTGACCCCCCCCGACCGGCCGGGCCGGACCACGACGGTCCGGCCCGGCCGGCTTTCGACATCCCTTTCGTCTGCGTCATCCGTGTGCCTCAAGGAGCACCGACCATGCGTCTGACCGTCACCGCCGTCGACCCGCAGCAGGGCCAGACCGCGGACATCATGATCGAGGCTGATCCATCGGTTCCGGTGGGCGAGCTCGCCGAGGAGCTCCGCCGGCGGCTGCGTGGCGGCGACCCCGACGCGCAGCCGGTCCTCTTCCACGGGGGCACCCCGCTGCCGTCCGACCAGCCGGTGGGCGCCACCGGCCTTCGGGCGGGCAGCCTGCTGGCCCTGGACGCGCCGGTGCCGGTCCCCGGCCGGGAGCCGGACGGGGTCGCGGAGGTGCGGGCCGTCGGCGGCGCCGACGCCGGGGCCGTGTTCCGGCTGCCGCCGGGTGATTACGACATCGGCGCGTCCGCCGCCTGCCGGATCCGGCTGACGGCCGACGGCCTCGCCAAGACGGCCGCCCAGCTCAAGATCGCCGCCGACGGCACCGCGACCGTACGGTCCGCGCCCGGCGAGGAGGCTCTGCTGGACGACACGGCCGCACCCGACTGGACGGACTGGCCGGCCGGCGGAGTCCTCACGGTCGGCCCCACCCTGCTCGAACTGGCCGCGCCCTCCCGTCCCGACGCCGCGCTCCACCCCTCCGAGGACGGCGTGGGTCTGGACTACAACCGGCCGCCACGACTGCTGCCCCCGCCGGTGCAGAACCGGTTCAAGCTGCCGGTACCGCCGGGCAAGCCGACCCGCAGCAAGCTGCAGCTGCCGCTGATCTTCGCGCCGTTGGTGATGGCCGGGGTGTCCGTGCTGATCTTCGGCAACCTCCGGTTCCTGGTCTTCGGTCTGCTGTCCCCTGTCATCGCGCTGGTCAGCCAGCTCTCCAACAAGCGCCGCGGCAAGGAGAGCCACCAGGAGCAGGTCGCCGAGTACGAGAAGAAGAAGGCGGAACTGGAGGAGGAGGTGACCGAGGCGGTGCTCGCCGAGCAGCGCGCCCGCCGGTCGGCCTGCCCCGACCCGGCCGCCGCCCTGCTCATCGCAGCCGGGCCGCGGCTGCGGCTGTGGGAGCGCCGCTGGCGGGACGACGACTTCCTGCTGATGCGCCTCGGCGTGGCCGACCGGCCGGCGATGGTGGAACTGGACGACCCGGCCGAGGCGGAGCACCGCCGGCGGATCACCCGTACCACCCGGGCCGTTCCGGTGTCCGTGCCGCTGCGCCGGGCCGGTGTCATGGGCGTCGCCGGGGGAGCGGCCGCCGAGCCGCTGGTGCGCTGGCTGATCGGCCAGGCCGCGACCCTGCACAGCCCGTCCGACCTGCGGATCTGCGTACTCGCAGGCAGCAGCGGCGAGGACCGCTGGTCCTGGGTGCACTGGCTGCCGCACTGCGCGCCGCTGGGCGAGGACACACTGACCCTCGTCGGCGCCACCGCCGAGTCGGTGGGGCGGCGGATCGCCGAGATCTGCGCGGTGATCGCCGCCCGGCAGACCGCCGGTGACCGGGGACCGCGCGGCGGCGCGGCCGGCGAGCCCGATGTGCTGGTCGTGCTCGACGGCGCCCGCAGGCTGCGCGCTCTGCCCGGCGTCATCCAGATCCTGCGGGACGGTCCGGCGGTCGGCGTGTACGCGGTGTGCGTGGACGACGAGGCACGGCTGCTGCCCGAGGAGTGCCAGGCCGTGGCGGTGGCCGGTCCGTCGGGGTCGCCCCTGCTCGGGGGAGGCCGGGAGCCCGGGGTACGGCTGCGGGTCGAGCAGACCGGCTCGGACCCGGTGGACGGGGTGCTGATGGACGCGCCGAGCCGGGCCTGGTCCGTCGGCGTCGCACGGGCGCTCGCGCCCCTCCGCGACGTCGGCGACGACGCCGAGGAGAGCCTGCTGCCCGGCTCCGTACGGCTGCTCGACGTCCTCGGCCTGGAGCCGCCGGTACCGGACGCGGTGGCCGCCGGATGGGTCGTGAACGGTCGCAGCACCCGGGCGGTCCTGGGCGAGGGCGTGGACGGGCCGTTCTCCGTCGACCTGTCCGCCGACGGCCCGCACGGCCTGATCGCGGGCACCACCGGCTCCGGCAAGTCCGAGCTGCTGCAGACGCTCGTGGCGAGCCTCGCGGTCGCCAACCGGCCCGACGAGCTCAACTTCGTCCTCATCGACTACAAGGGCGGCAGCGCCTTCGCCGAGTGCGAGGACCTGCCGCACACCGTCGGCATGGTCACCGACCTCGACACCCACCTCGTGGAACGGGCCCTGGTGTCCCTCGGCGCCGAGCTGAGGCGGCGCGAGCACATACTCGCCCAGGCCGCCGCCAAGGACATCGACGACTACACCGACAAGCGCACCCGGCGCCCCGAACTCGTGCCCATGCCCCGCCTGGTGCTGGTCATCGACGAGTTCGCCTCGATGGTCCGGGAGCTGCCGGACTTCGTCTCCGGCCTGGTCAACATCGCCCAGCGTGGCCGGTCCCTCGGCATCCATCTGATGCTGGCGACGCAGCGGCCGTCCGGCGCGGTGACCGCCGACATCCGGGCCAACACCAACCTGCGCATCGCGCTGCGCACCACCGACACCAGCGAGAGCCGGGACATCATCGACGCCCCCGACTCCGGGCAGCTCTCACCCCGTACGCCCGGCCGGGCCTACGCGCGGCTCGGACACGCGGCGCTGCTGCCGTTCCAGACCGGCCGGATCGGCGGCCGGCGGCTGGACCAGGAGGCCTCCGACGAGGAGCACCCGGCCCCCGTGCTCACCGAACTGCACTGGGAGGAGCTGGGCGACCCGCTGCCCCGCCCCGCGGCCGCCGAGCGCGCCGTGCAGGCGGTGACGGACCTGTCGGTGCTGGTCGAGGCGGTGCGTGGCGCCGCGGCGCAGCTCGCGGTACCGCCCGCGCGCCGGCCGTGGCTGCCGCCGCTGCCGGACTCGCTGGCGCTGGCCGACCTGTCCCGGGTTCCGGACGGAGCCGCAGCCGAATCGTCGCCGGCCCTCGACACGGCCACGGCCGGCGCCGAAGGAGCCACGGCCGAGCCCGGACGGCTCGCACCCGTCGCGTACGGCATGGTGGACATCCCCGCCGAGCAGTCGCAGCGTGAACTCGCCTTCGACATCGACGAGATGGGCCATCTGCACATCATCGGCTCGCCGCGCAGCGGCCGTTCCCAGACGCTGCGTACGCTCGCCGCGGCCCTGGCAGGCGCACACAGCTGCGCCGACGTGCACATCTACGGACTGGACTGCGGCAACGGCGCCCTCCAGGCCCTCACCGGACTGCCGCACTGCGGCGCGGTGGTGGACCGGGGGCAGACCGAGCGCGTGGTGCGCCTGCTGTCCCGCCTGTCCGCGGAGGTCGGCCGGCGCCGTGCGCTGCTCGGCAGGCAGGGCGTCGCGGACCTCACCGAGCTGCGCCGCATCCTGCCCGAGGAGGAACGGCCCCCGCACGTGGTGCTGCTGGTCGACCGGTTCGAGGCGTTCGAGCGTGACTTCGCCGCGTACGACCAGGGCAGTGTGATGGACACGATGACGCTGCTGATGCGCGAGGGCGCCAGCGTCGGCGTGCATCTGCTGCTGGCCGGCGACCGGGTCCTGGGCCAGAGCCGGTTCTCCTCCACGACCGAGGACAAGCTGGTGCTGCGGCTCAACGACCGCAACGACTACTCGATGATGGGCCTGAGCTCCCGCTCCGTCCCCGAGGACCTTCCGGCCGGACGCGGCATCCAGGTCAAGGACACCACCAGCGCGCAGATCGCGCTGGTCGACGGGGCCGACCCCAGCGGTGCCGCCCAGGCCCGTGCGCTGGTCGCGCTGGCGGAGCGGACCGGCGAGCGGGACGCGCACGTGGCCGACGTGCGGCGGCCGTTCCGGGTGGACGTGCTGCCCGACCGGCTCCGTTTCGAGGAGGCACTGGAGCGCAGGCCGCGGGACGTCTCGCCGCTGTGGGCGATGGTGGGCGTCGGTGGCGACGAACTGTCCGCCCAGGGAACGGACATGTCCGTGGTCCCGTCCTTCGTCATCGGCGGACCGCCCCGCTCCGGCCGCAGCACCGTGCTGCTCACGATGGCCCGCTCGCTGCTCGACCGGGATACGAAGATCGTGGTAGTCGCGCCGCGTACCTCGCCCATGCGGCGGCTGTCCGGACAGCCCGGCGTCGTCGAGGTCTTCACGGACTCCGACGTCTCGGTCGCCGACTTCCGGGCGGCGCTCGGCAGGGTGGACTCGCCCGCCGGTGCGATTCTCGTCGACGACGCCGAGATGATGATCAACTCGGAGATCGACAACGACCTTGCCGCGCTCGCCCGCGGCAGCGCCGGCGACGGATGGGGGCTGGTCGTGGCCGGCAACAACGAGGTCCTCCTCGGCGGGCTGTCCGGGTGGCAGGCCCTTGTCCGGCGCAACCGCTGCGGGGCGCTGCTTGCGCCGCGGTCGGCGAGTGACGGCGAACTGGTCGGGGCGCGTGTGCCGCGCGGGCTGCTGGGTGAGGACAACGAACCCGGACGGGCCCATTTGCAGCTCGGGGACGGGCGGTTCCTCACGGTGCGGGTGCCGGAGACCACTGTGGACTAGCGGTGGCGCGGCTGTTCGCCCCCGGCCCCACGGCCGGGGGCGAAGCGCGCTTGGCGCGTGCGGCGGTACGCCTTCGGCGTGGTGCGGTGCCGCGCCTGCGGATGGTTTTCGCCCCCTCCGCCCCTTCCCTTCCCGTCCCTGGGGGCTCCGCCCCCAGACCCCCTTTCGGCCTGGACGGCCTCGTCCTCAAACGCCGGACGGGCTGAAAAGCGGGAGGGCCCGGCCGTCCACTCGGACGGCCGGGCCCTGCCGGTCGGCGCCGCGCGTCAGCGTGCCGCGCCCACGGCGACCGGTGCCTCCTCGCCGAAGGCGAACGTCGACGTGAGGGCGTCGAACAGATCGTAGAGCTGGTCGGCCAGCGGGATGTTCGGGCTGAAGCACGTGATGATGAGGACGCGCTTGCTGCCGGGGACCGGCACCACCGTGTGCATCACCACCAACTTGTACGAGACGCCTTCGGCGACCTCGCTCTCCTCGATGCCCACCAGTCGGCCGACCGGACCGGCCCCGGGCAGCGTCTCCGTGGTGAAGGTGCGCGTCGTGCCCTCCCCCCGCCGGTCGCCGGTGGCGGAGAACTGCTTGGCCAGGCCCTGCGCCGAGAAGTCCTCGCCGGGCGGCGGCGTCACGCTGAATATGAGGAGTCCGGCCATCAGGAGGCCGTCCTCGTACATGGTCGTGGTGCCCGCGGCGTAGACAGCGCCGCGCCGGCGGGCTCCGTCCATGATCCGCCGCGCGTTCCGGAAGGACTGGTTGACGACCTCCCGGGTCTGCTTGTCGGGGGTCTGCCGCAGCAGTTCGGCCCTGCGCTCGGCCAGGGAGTCGCCGCTGAGGTCGTACTCCGTCCAGTTGTCCGGGATGCCGATCCCGAAGGTCTGCGAACCGTTGGTCATGGGACCGCGCTCCTCTTCTCTTTCTGCCGCTGCCGTTTCAGCCGTTGTTGCTGCCGTCATCGCCCTTGAGCGCCTGAGCCTGCTGGTTGTCGGCGTCCGCGAACGCCTTCACGATCGCCTCGCAGGCGTCCTTGAGGTCCTTGCTGTTGCGCTTGACCTGTGTGCGCCCGTCGTTCCACTTCTTGTCGAAGTTGCTGCCCGAGCGGACCAGCGGCGGGCCGACGTCGGCGGCGTTGAAGCCCGCCGGCTTGGTGTCGATGAGCTCCATCACCCGCCGCAGGAGCGTGCCCAGACGCTCCACCTCGTCTCCGGGCATTTCGATCTCGGCCATGGGCTCCTCCCTGAGAGCGTCGTCGGGCGGGTGTATCCCGTCTCGCTCTCCAGGAACGACCGCGGAGATGAGGTGGTTCAAAGCGCGTGTGCCGGAGCAGGGCCGCGCAGGAAAAATGCAGAACGCGCGGCTGAACACCGCGCGCCATCTGATTTCCCACACCGCCCCTTCCAACCGAACCGGAAGGAGAAAGCGGGAGGCACGCGGGGCGTCGTCTCGCACCCGCGTGCCACAGTTCCCTGAACGCCGCCTCCGGGACGGTACGCGGCCGTCACGCACCCTTGCGGATGAGCTTGCCGTCCACTCCGACGACGAACCACTCCCCGTCCAGACCCTGGCCGTTGACGTCGCCCGGCGCCGCGTCACCGACGTAGTAGTACAGCGGCCAGTCCCCGTACGTGACCTGCACGGCGCCACCGGACTTCTTGGCCTCCTTGATGAGCGAGGCCTTGGCGCCCTTGCCGGCGGCGGCCTTGGAGGTGCTGGTCAGCGCGGGCCACACGGCGATGCACTTGGCGTCGCAGTTGCTCGCGCCGTCCTTGTCCTTGGTGAAGGCGTACAGGGTCCGGCCCTGGCCGTCGACCAGGATGTCGCCGACACCGGAGTCCGCCACCTCGATGGCGGTGCTCTGGCCGCCGGACCCCTTCGCCGCGTTGCCGGCGTCGTTTCCCCCGCCGCAGGCGACCAGCCCCAGAGCCAGCGGTACTGCGATCAGAGCTGTGCGTGCGCGCATTGTGGTGACCTCTCTCGCTGTCATACGACACGGAGTCATCGCGTTGTGAGCCATGTGCTGTGAGTCCCGCGTCGTGAATTCGAAGGGGGTGTCATCCCCGCGCCCCACACGTGCGGAACGGCGTGCGGGTTCAGTTCGCGCGCTTCCCCGATTCATCGGGCTTCGAGAATCCCGGCATTGAACCGGCAGGGCCGTCCGTTCGTGAGTCGGTCAGCAAATGGCCCGATTCCGAGAAGGACGAAGAATATGCGCAAGCTGACTCTTGCCGTGTCCGCCGCCGTGCTCGCCTCCGCTCTCGTCGCCGCGTCCCCGGCGTTGGCCGACGACGCAACCGATATGCACGGCGGCCATACGGGGCACGCCGCCGGCCATGGCTCCGCCGATTCGGCCGCCCCGCTGACCGCCGTATCGCCCCAGGAGCCGGCCGTCTCCCTGATCGCCCGCCTCTCGGGCGACCAGGAGGTCCCCACCCAGGGCGGCCCTGCCGTGGGCGACAAGGACGGCAATGCCGTGGCCCTGGTCAAGATCAAGGGCGACCGCATCACGTTCGCCCTCACCTGGAACGGCATCGAAGCGCCGACCCTGGGACACATCCACCAGGGCGCGGCGGGCACCAACGGTGATGTGAAGGTCGGCCTGTTCACCACGCCGATGCCGTCCACCGTGCAGTCCGCGGCCGGGCAGACCACGGTGACAGACGCCGCGCTCGCCGAGAAGCTCCGTACCGACCCCACCGGTTTCTACGTGAACCTGCACACCAAGGAGTTCCCCGGCGGCGCCGTGCGCGGCCAGCTGCGGCCGCTCGCCAAGCCCGTCAACCCGCTCAGCATCATCCGCGGAGGCAAGCTGCGCGCCCTCGCCGACGGAGGCCAGGAGGTGCCGACCGGCGACCCGAAGAGGGTGGGCGACCCGGACGGGCACAGCATCACGTTCCTGTACCCGGAATCCGGCCGGGTCGGCTACTCCCTGGCCTGGGTGAACATCGGGGCCCCGCTGGCCGGCCACATCCACCAGGGCGCGCTGGGCCGCAACGGCGACGTGAAGATCCCGCTGTTCGTCTCCGCCGTCCCGAAGAACATCTTCGCGATCTCCGGCACCGTCAGCGTCCCGGACCCGTCGGTGATCTCGGGGATCAAGAAGAACCCGACCGGCTTCTACTCCAATCTGCACACCGAGGAGTTCCCCGACGGCGCCGTCCGCGGCCAGCTGTTCCGCTGACTCCTCCGCGGCATCGCCGCGATCTTCACGACCGTGCCGGCCGCGGGCTCGATGACGAGCTCGCGGCCGGCAGCGTACGTCCCGGCGGCGCATGAGCTACGTTCCGGCGACGCATAGGCAAGGGAACGGTCGAGAATCCGTCATGGTTCAAACACGAACTTGATTGGTCTGGACATTACTGCGACGCTGCTCCCGTGTGGATCAGACTCCTCCGCCCAAGAGCCCGTGTGCTGCGGGTCGTTCTGCCCGTAACGCTCGGCGTGGCCGTGGTCCTGGGAGTGTGGATCTTCGCTGCCGGGCCCACGACCCCGGCCCAAGCCGCACCCACGGACGAGCAGTACGTCGACATCGCCTCGGTCGCCCCGACCGCCTCGCCGGCCGACGGGCCCGACGCCTCCACCGGGACCTTCACCGAGGACTGCGGACGCAACGAGAACGGCCACCTCAACGCCGACAACGTCGTGGTCTCCCCGGGCGTGACGGGCGGAGCCCACCACACACACGACTATGTCGGCAATCTGTCGACCAACGCCCTGTCGAGCAACGAGAGTCTGGCCGCGGCCGGGACCACCTGCGTGGGCGGCGACCGCTCCACCTACTACTGGCCGGTGGTGCGGCGGCTGGACCGGACAGGGACGGACGCCCACGCCGTGGGCGGCGGAATGGACGGCAACAGCGGCGAGATCCTGACGCCGTCCTCGGTCCGGATCGAGTTCCGCGGCAACCCGGTGAGCAAGGTGGTCGCCATGCCCCGGTTCCTGAAGCTCGTCACCGGAGACCCCGTCGCGGTCGTCACGGGCGACGCCCGCGTACGCGCCCAGTGGGGCTGCTCCGGCCACGCCGGCCGCTTCACCACGAAGTACACGCTGTGCCCGGAGGGCAGCGGACCGACCCGTACGCTCGACTTCCCGAGCTGCTGGGACGGCCTCTCCACCGACAGCGCCGACCACCGCACCCACGTGGTGTTCCCCGCTGCCAACGGCGTCTGCCCGCGCGCCACGTTCCCCGTGCCGCAACTGCGCATCACCATCGCGTACGACCTTCCGCACGGCACGCGCTACGCCGTGGACTCCTTCCCCGAGCAGCACCGCGATCCGAAGACCGACCACGCCATGTTCATCGACGTGATGACCGACCGTCAGATGGCGGCGCTGGTGCGCTGCGTCAACGAAGGCCGCCACTGCCGGGCCAAGTGACGCGAACCACATTGAACCAAGGCTGCTCGCTGCCCGTGTTCAGCGCGTCAGCTCAGGAGAGGACGGGAGAGAGTGGATGGCGGCGGCACTGTGGTCCCGCACTCGGGAGAAGCAGAGAACAAGTGACGAGGTACTGATCCGTTCCTTGTACGAGGAACACGGCAGGGCCCTCCTCGCGTACGCGCAGCGGCTGACCGGTGATCACGCCGCCGCGGAGGACGTGGTCCAGGAGACCCTGATCCGGGCCTGGAAACACCCCGACGCGTTGGTGAACGGCAAGGGCTCGGTGCGCGGTTGGCTGCTCACCGTGGCCCGCAACATCATCACGGACCGGTACCGCGCGAAGGCCGCGCGCCCGACCGAGGTCGCCGAGTCCGTGGCCACCACACCGGTGGAGCAGGATCACGCGGACGCCGTGGTGGACTCGATGCTCGTCATGGAGGCCCTGGACCGGCTCTCACCGGACCACCGGGACGTGCTGAAGGAGATCTACTTCCAGGGCAGGAGCGTCACCGAGGCGGCCCAGAGCCTCGGGATACCGCCCGGGACCGTGAAATCCCGGTCACACTATGCCCTGAAGGCATTGCGGGACATGTACAGAGACAAACCAAGGACAGCGAAGCTCGTCGCGTTGAAGGAGGTGGCGGTATGAGCATTCAGCAGCATGACAGCGCTCTGCTCGGCGCCTACGTCCTCGGCGCGCTCGATGAGCAGGAGGTGCGGGCCGTCGACGAACATGTGGCGTCGTGCCAGAGATGCCGCGAGGAACTGGACGGATTGCGGGAGATGGAGTCGGCACTGGGTGAGGTGCCGCCGGAGGCGTTCCTCGACGGTCCGCCGGAGGGCGGCGATCTGCTGCTGCAGCGAACGCTGCGGCAGGTCCGCAACGAACGTGCCGGCGTCGAGCGGCGCCGGCGGGTAGTCCTGGCGGCGGTCGCCGCGGTCGCGGCTGCGGCCGTACTGGGCGGCGGGGTACTGATCGGCCGCGGTGTCGGCGGAGGGACCACGGAGGTAGCGGGGCCTGATCCGTCCTCGACCTCGGCTCCGGCCACCCCGCCCGCCGGCACAAAGGTGGGCGAGGGCACCAGCGCCACGACGGGCAGCCGGATGACGGTCAAAGTGATCCCCGCCGCCGACTGGGTCCGGGTCAACGCCTCGGTCAACGGCATCCCTGCGGGAGAACGGTGCCGCCTCATCGTGGTGGCCAAGGACGGCAGCCGCGAAGTGGCAGGCAGCTGGCTCGTCGCCAACGAGAAGAAGGGCGCCAACCTGGACGGCTCGGCGGCCGTACCGGTCGACAAGGTCGACAAGGTCGTGGTGGAGAACGACAAGGGCAAGGAGTACGTGGCCGTCCAGCTCTGACGTACACGTGAGGTACGGCGGGATCCCGATGGGGATCCCGCCGTACTGCTTTGTTTCCGCTGCGGGAGGGTGGGCACAACCCGAATTCATAAACCGTCACCCATTGGTCACCACGCCGGGGATTGCGGCAGATGTTCGCCTCCGAAAATTAATACGCGTGCAACAGGGCGAGCGTTCGGCATGGGGGTCCGAGGGGGTTTCGAAGGCATGGCTGAAGGACCGCTCCGCCCCAGGGGGAAGTCGGCGGCGGAGCGGCCTTTTTATGGACGCCGCTGTGGGGGTGCGACGGGTCCGCATACAGGAACGGCACGGGGTGCCGTGCGGTTCAGTGTTTACCTGACTTTTTCCATGAGGGACGTGAACGCCGCGATGACCTGCGGTTCTGCGACTTAGAGGCGCCGAGGGCGATGGCCGAAAAAACGGAAAAGTCCGTTATGGCGGGGGAGTCGGGTGCTCCGGTTGCCGTTGACATTGGACTGGACCAGCTCTAGCTTTTTGAATGCGCAAGCACCGCTTCGGCGAACTCCCGCCCGGTGTGACCGATCCTTTGGCGTTCCTTTGGCGTTCCCCTTTACAGGACGGCCCGATGACGTTCGAAATTCCGCAGCGCAATTCCAGCCTGCCCACTCTGCGGCATCTCTGCGAAACCCAACCCGACAGGCTTGTCGACGATGACGAGGAAGCGACGGGGATCGCTTTCATCGGATGCGGCTATGTCGCCGACTTCTACATGGCAACCCTTCGGAACTATCCGGAATTATCCCTGCGTGGTGTCTATGACTCCGACAGGGAGCGGGTTCGGAAGTTCTCGGAGCGCCATGGCGTCCGATCGTATGCATCTCTTGACGAGCTTCTGGCCGACGACTCCGTGAGCATCGCCGTCAACCTGACGAACCCACGCAGTCACTACGAGGTCTCCCGCCGATGCCTGGAGGCGGGAAGACACGTCTATTCGGAGAAACCTTTCGCCGAAGACCTGCGGCAGGCGACGGAACTGGTGGAGTTCGCCGAGCAAACCGGCCTGACTCTGTCGTCCGCCCCCTGCTCTCTGCTCGGCGAAACGGCACAGACCATGTGGCGGGCCCTCAGACGGGATGTCATCGGACAGCCACGACTGGTCTATGCGGAGTTGGACGACGGGGCGGTTCACCAGATGAACTTCCGGAGCTGGGCAAGCTCCTCCGGAGCGCCCTGGCCCTACCTCGACGAGTTCCGCGTAGGCCCGACTCTCGAGCACGCCGGCTACTACCTGACCTGGCTCACGGCGTTCTTCGGCCCGGCATCGGAGGTCATGTCGTACGGCCGCCTGATCCAACCGGACAAGCTCCCGGACGCGCCTCCTTCGGAGTTCGCCACCGATTTCACCTGCGCCTGCATTCGTTTCCACTCCGGTGTCGTCGCCCGGCTGACCTGCAGCACCGTGGCTCCCGAAGACCACTCCCTGCAGATCGTCGGTGACGACGGAGTGCTGTCCGTCTCGGAGTGCTGGGATTACGGTGCGCAGATCAAGGTCCGCAAGAGGACTGAAATGTCGGAGTCGACGCCCCATTACCTGACCGAGCCAGAGCAGTTGCCCTTGGTCCGCCCGGCGGATTACCCCTTCCGCTACGAGCGCTACAACGGGCACGACATGGATTTCTCCCGTGGCATCGCCGACATGGCGGAAGCGGTGCGAAACGGAGTGAGTCCACGGCTGACCGCTCGGCATGCGCTGCACGTCCTCGAGATCACCTTGGCCATCTCCTCATCCGAAGGAGCGGCACACACCGTCCTTCAGACCAAGTTCGACGAACTGGAGCCCATGGCCTGGGCCGCCTCGTGAGTGCACTGGCGTCACGTAAGCCCCACCCAACAGCTCAGCACTCGTCCCCCAGTCGACACACGTCTTCACCCCAGAGGCGGTTCATGTCATTCGCGGAACAGACGACTTGCGCCATCGAGGCGGACAACGTCGTCAAGACCTATCCCGGAGGCGTGCGCGCGCTCGACGGCCTCTCGTTCGCCGTCGCGCCCGGCCAGGTCTTCGGGCTCCTCGGTCCCAACGGGGCCGGCAAATCCACCACCATGAAGATCCTCACCACCCTCGCCCGCCCGGACTCCGGTTCGGTGCGTGTCGCCGGACACGACGCACTGCGCCACCCTGACCGGGTACGCCGTGCCATCGGCGTCGTGTCCCAGCGTTCGGGCGCGGATCCGATGATGACGGGCCGCGACAACCTCATCCTGCAAGGGCGGCTCTACGGGCTGCGCGGCACCGAGCTCATCCACAGGGTGGAGGCGCTGCTCGACAGGTTCGACCTCGTCCACGCCGCCGGACGGGAGGTGCGCACCTACTCGGGTGGCATGCAGCGCCGTCTGGACGTCGCGCTCAGCATGGTGCACACGCCCCAGGTGCTCTTCCTGGATGAGCCGACGACCGGGCTCGACCCCGAGTCCCGTACGGCGATGTGGGACGAGATCGAGCGGCTTGTCACCGACAACGCCCTGACCATCCTGCTGACCACTCATCACCTGGAGGAGGTCGACCGGCTCGCCCATCAGCTGGCCATCGTCGACAAGGGGCGGATCGTCGTCGAGGGAACACCGGAGGAGTTGAAGGGCGAGCTGCGTGGTGACGCCGTGCGCATCGAACTGCGCTCCACACCCGACGCCAGGGAAGAACAGCTCGCGCGCCATGTGCTCGGCAGCCTGCCGGGCCTCAGGGAGATCGCCGTCGAGGGCCGGAGGCTGAGCGCCCGCGCCGACGAGGGGGCGGCTGCCGTGCCGTCGGCGCTCGCCGCCCTCGACCAGGCGGGGCTGCCGGTCGCCACCGTCACGGTCGCCCGGCCCTCGATGGATGACGTGTACCTGCGCCATGTGGGCCGCCGTTCCGTGGTGACCGCGACCGCCGAGGACCCGCAGATCGTGGCGGCCGCCCGGTGAACGGTCCGCTCGTGGACACCATGTGGATGACGCATCGCCGTCTGCAGGTGATCCTGCACCAGCCCGGGTACCTGATCATCACGATGGTCCAGCCGGTCATCTGGCTGTTCCTGTTCGGGAGCCTGTTCAAGAAGATCGTCGAACTGCCGGGCTTCGGTGCCTCTTCGTATATGGACTATCTCGTGCCGGGCATCGTGGTGATGAACGCCCTCTCGTTCAACTCGTGGGCGGGCATGGGGACGCTGGACGAGATCGAGCGTGGCACGCTCAACCGCTTCCTGATCACGCCGGTCAGCCGCAGCGCCATAGTGAGCTGTACCGTCGTGGAGCACGCGCTCAGCACGGTCGCCCAGTCACTGATCATCGTTCTGCTCGGCTGGGCAGGCGGCGCGCACTACGCGGGAGGGGCCGGCGGGGTGGTCGTGCTGATCACCGCCGCGGTGCTGCTCGGCATGGTTCTCAGCGCGCTGTCCAACACCTTCGGACTGCTGGTCCGGCGGCGCGAGACCATCATCGCGCTGAACACCTTCCTCCTCCTTCCGCTGACGTTCCTGTCGTCGGCGTTCATGTCGTGGAACCTGATGCCGCAGTGGATGTGCGACATCGCGGTGTACAACCCGGTCAACTGGGCCTTGACCGCCGGGCGTACGGCACTCGGCGAGAACCCCGACTGGTCGACCGTCCTCACGCGCTGCGGCGGTCTCGCGCTCCTCGCCGCACTGATGGTCGGGGTGTCCCTCCGAGGCTTCCGCGCCTACCAGAGATCTGTGTGACCCATCCCGTCTTCTGCGTTGCCGAACCTGGGAATTCGCATGCATCGCCAGGTCGTTGCGCGCATCCAGTAACGAAGAGGCAATACTCACATGAAGCGTTTCACGGCCGGCCCGTCAATGCCGGCGATCTCCTCACGAGAGACAGCGGCTGAGAATCCGGCCGCCCTGGGCGACTACGGCGTCGACCCTGCCTGCTCGCTGCACATCCCCGCTGCGGAAATGCTTTCCGGCGACTGGATTCCGATCCGTCGGACCGCCGGGGGAGTCCTGATCGCCACCGCCGACGAATTACCGCACCGGTCCACGGTGAGCGAATGGTTCCCCGGTGAGGAACTGGTGTTCCGGAAGGCCGGGCGGCGCGAGATCCAGGAACTCATCGTCGATATGCGGCTGGACGAGGTCGCCGACGACATGGCCAACGAGTTCACCCGGCGCTCCCCGGAGTATGCGGCCCGAACCGGCATCAGACCGTGGCAGAAGGCAGCAGCATGCGCCCTCGCCCTCGTGGTGGCCGGCCTGCTCCTGGCTCAGGGCCTCGCCGTCGTCGTGACCGTCATCTCCGTGCTCTTCTGCCTTGGGCTTCTGTTCAAGGTGTTCCTTGCGATGGTGTCCTCGAAGAGGCCGCCGGAGGCTGCGGAGAACCGCGAGATATCCGATGACGAACTCCCCACCTACACGATCCTCGTACCGGCCTACCAAGAAGAGGCCGTCATCGGGGAAACCGTGCGCTGGCTCGCGGACATGGACTATCCCAAGGACAAGCTGGAAATCCTTGTTCTGGTGGAGCGCCGCGACGAGGCGACCGCCCGTGCGGTACGGGAAGTGAGTCCCCCTGATTTCATCCGCATCGTCCCCCTGGCGCCCGGGCTGCCGCAGACCAAACCGCGGTCCTGCAATCTCGGGCTCATGCTCGCCCGCGGCGAACTGCTCGTGATATTCGACGCCGAAGACCGGCCGGAACGCGACCAGTTGCGCAAGGTCGCGCAGCAGTTCGCAGCCGGTGGCGACCGGCTGGCCTGCGTCCAGGCGAAGCTGAACTACTACAACGAACGCCGCAACCCACTGACCCGGCTGTTCAGCCTGGAGTACGCGTTCTGGTTCGATCTGATGCTGCCGGGCCTGGCGCGACTCAAGCTGCCCATCCCGCTGGGCGGTACGAGCAACCACATCCGGACCGACGTCCTGCGCCGGGTGGGCGGCTGGGACGCCTGGAACGTGACCGAGGACGCCGACCTCGGTCTGCGGCTGGCGTCGGCCGGTCACCGGGTCGACATAGCCGATTCCACGACATGGGAGGAGTGCCCCTCGGTGCCGTGGGCCTGGATCATGCAGCGAACCCGCTGGCTGAAGGGCTATCTGCTCACGGGGCTCGTGTACACCAGGCGGCCTGTCAACGCGTTCCGGCAGTTCGGCCTGGCCGGCATGGTGTCGCTGCTGGGCATCGTCTTCGGCACACCGGTCGTCTTCATGTTCTGGCCCTGCGCCTTCCTGCTGGCCCTGGCCGGATGGGCGGGCATCCACGCGGACGGGCTCTCGGCACAGACAGCGGCCGTCACGGCAACCGCCATGTGGATCAGCGCCACGATCATGGCCGCGGCGATGCTCGTCGCGGCCTACCGGCGCCGCATGTCCTGGTGGACGGCGGCCATCGTGCCGTTCTACTGGCTGCTGCACGCGTTCGCCGGATGGCGTGGACTGCTCCAGCTCATCCGCGCCCCGTACAAGTGGGAGAAGACCAGCCACGGCGCACCGTCGTCCGGCGTCGATGGTCCCGCCGGGCGGCAAGGGGTGACCCGGCGCCCGTAGAGCGCGGTCGCGGCGCCCCGCAGCTCCGCCCGCACGGAGAACTTCATCCGTGCGGTGCGGCTCCGGCCTGCCCGGCGGGCGACTCCGGAGCCTGCTGAGCCGCACTCGGTCCGCCACGTCGCGTGAGAGACGGGACGAGCTGCCCGGGTTCGGGCGCTCGCCCGGCATCGGGCGACGGGTGTCAAGCGGCGACGCCCCGGTGCTTACCGGCGCCGCCGCGACGGCCCTGCGGTGCCGTCACACCACGGCTCCGGCGGGAAACGACGGCGGTGCGCTCCGCCGTCACGTCCGCTGCGGGGGGAAGCGCACTGGTCCGGGCGAAGGCGAGCGCGAGCTCGGTGGCCCGGACCACCGCGTTGCCCTCCGCCCTCACCGCCTCGCCGAGCTCGCGCGCCGCCTGGACCATCCCCGGGTCGTGCAGGCGCCACATCGCGGAGCGCAGGCCGTCGGTGTCGAGGCGGTGCAGCGGCAGGTGCACGCCCACGCCCTGGCGCTGGACGAGTTCGCCCCACATCGGCTGGTCGAGCATCCCGGAGGCGACCAGCGCGGGCACGCCCGCCCGGATCACCGCCCCGGTGGTGCCCGACCCGCCGTGGTGCACCGCGAACCGGCATCGCGGAAGCAGCGCCGAAAGGTCCGCGCTGTCCACCACCCGGATCCGCGACGGGTCACTGACCGCGTCCGCGGGCAGCCCGGCCCAGCCGGCGGTCACCACGGCACGCAGCCCCAGGTCCCCGGTGGCGCGCTCGATCATCGCCATCACCGCCGCCGGATCGGCGACGGGCGTACTGCCGAAGCCGAAGTAGGCGGGGGCGTCGCCCGCGTCGAGCCAGCTCTCCAGATCCGCGTCCAGGCCGTGTTCCGCCGCCAACGCGCGGTCCTCGCCCTCCAGTTCCAGCCAGCCGGCGAACGGGCGGTGGGCGGGCCATTCGATACCCGGTACCAGGTGGGAGCTGTAGCCCTGGATCTCGAGCGCACCGAGCATCCGGGCGCGCTGCGGGGTCGAGAGGTCCGTGGACGCCAGCCCGAAGGCCCCCCGCAACCTGTTGATGCCGTCGCGCCGTGCCTCCCACGAGGCGTGCTCGTAGGCGTCGTGGGTCTTCAGGTTCGCGCCGGGGATCCTGGACGACTTGCTCGTCACGAACGGGTTCGGCACCACGTGGTTCGGCCGTACCGGGAAGAGCTGCAGGAGAGCCAGCGGGATGTTCCGGGCCTCGGCGATCACCGTCGCCATGTCCTCGGTCAGCGAACCGGAGACGATGAGGTCGGCGCCCTCGCTCACCTGGTACAGCGTCCGGGCGATGTCGGCCGCGTGGGCCGCCATGACCGTGCGCAGCCCGGCGAGGAACTCCTCACTGTCGCTGGACGTGACCCAACTTCGGTCCGGGGACGGTGAAGCCAGGAACTCGCGCCAGTCCACCGGCAGGGGTTCCAGTGGCAGCCCGGCCGCGCGCACCATGTCGGCGGATCCGGTCGGGACAGCGAGCACGGGCTCGTGCCCGCGCCGGACGAACTCCCGGCCCAGGGCGACGAGCGGCTGGACGTCGCCTCGGGTGCCGTGGGTCATCAGGACGATACGCAGAGCCTTCATGTCGTAGCCACCTTCAGTACGTGTGAATGTGACCGGAACACGGGCCGGGGTGTGCGGGGGTTCGGATTCGCCGAGTGGGACAGCCCACACCGCCCGGCGGAACCGGAGTCCGATGCGCAGCGTCCGCCCCGCTGGCCGCCGCTGAGCGGCGTGCGTTCTCCACGCCGGCCGAATGGCGGCTGAGCGTCGACCGTGTGACGCATGCGCGCCGGCATACGGCGGCGGCCGTCGGCGCGAATCCCGTTACGCGAATGGTCACCCAGCAGTTACTCCGCCGGAGATTACTGCGGAGGAATATTCTGGAAATTCATATACGTGAAACAAAGCAGCCCTTCGGTGTCGGCCGAAGGGCTGATTGGTGGGCGCTGGTCAAGGCGCAGAAAAAGGGCCGCTCCGCCGCCAAGGGGGGGTGGCGGCGGAGTGGCCTTTCGGGATGCCGCTGTGTGTGGGCGGCTCCGCACACAGGAACGGCCCGGTGTCGAGCCTGGTTCGATGTTTGCTCGAAATTTTCTGATGAGATGGCGAGTACGCCGTTGACCTGCGGTTTGTTGCCCGTGGGGCGCTATGAGAGATGTCCGAAATGGGGAGAAAAATGGGTCCATAGGTTGTGAGTCGGGCGCTCCGCTTGTCGTTGACAATGGACTGGACCATCCGTAGTTTCTTGAACGCGCAAACACCCTTTGGGTGCTCTCTTGCCGGTGTGTTCGGTCTTTTGGTGTTCCCCTTTACAGGACGGCCCAATGACGCTCGGAATCTCACAGTGCAATTCAGTGCTCTCCGCTCTGCGGAACCTCTACGAAACCCAGCCGGAAAAGCTTCTCTTCACCTTCGTCGGCGACGACGGTGAGGATGCGGAGACGCTCAGGGCCGGCGAACTCGCCGAGGCGGTCGACTCGGTCGCGAGCTCCCTGCGGTTATGGGGCCTCGCCCCCGGCGACCGCGCGGTGCTCGTCTATCCGCCGTCCCTGGACTTCGTGAAGGCCTTCATGGGCTGCCTGGCGGCCGGGGTCCTGCCCGTGCCCGTCTACCCCCCGAACCCCTTCCGGCTCAAACGCGACCTCGTCGGCTTCAACGCCATCGTGGAGAGCTCGGGCGCCCGAGCCGCGCTCACCAACGGCCTCTTCGACCGCTCCCGCAGGGCCGGTTCGGTCGCCGGACTGCTGGGACGCTCGGAGCACAGCTGGCCGCGCATCCCCTGGTACCGCACCGACCGGCGATCGGGCCGGAGGAGCGGGAACGGATGCGACCCCGGCTCGTGGCACGAACCCGCGGATCCGGGTGACACCGCGTTCCTCCAGTACACATCCGGCTCCACGGGAGTCCCCAAGGGCGTGATGGTCACGCACGGCAATCTCGTCCACGAGATAGCCGCCAACGTGGTGGACCTCCGGCTCGATCCGGACACGCGGGGCGTGTTCTGGCTCCCGCAGTACCACGACATGGGCCTGATCAACGTCATCCTCAGCACGGCCCTCGGCAACTCCACGACGCACATCATGTCGCCGCTCACCTTCCTGCAGCGGCCCGCGCTCTGGCTCGACGTCATGTCCCGCGTCGGGGCCACGATCACATCGGCGCCGAACTTCGCGTACGAACTGGCGGTCCGCAAGACCACGCCCGAGATACGCGCCGGATGGGACCTCAGCTCCCTGGAGATGGCCATCACCGCGGCCGAACCGATCCGCACCAGAACGATCCGTGCCTTCCTCGACGCGTTCGCGGTCTCCCGGATCCGCCCCCATGTGTTCTACGGCGCCTACGGCCTGGCGGAGAACACGGCGAGCGTCACGAACCGCGGCCAGGGCGTGCTGCGCCTCGACAAGAAGGCACTGGAGGACGGCCAGGTCGTCCCCGTGGACGACACGTCCGATGCCCTCGACCTGGACGGTCATATCGAGTACTACGGCTGCGGCTTCTCCAGCAAGCCCGGCGACCGGATCCGTATCGTCGACCCCGACACCGGCGTCCCGTGCCCGCCGGAGCGGGTCGGTGAGATCTGGGTGCGGTCGTCGACGACCGCGGCCGGCTACTACGGACGCCCGGAGACGACCCGCGAGGTCTTCCACGCCACCGTGACGGGCGACGACGACCCGACCGAGTACCTGCGCACAGGCGACCTCGGCTTCCTGCACGAGGGCCAGCTGTTCATGACCGGCCGGATCAAGGACCTGATCATCATCCGCGGCCGCAACGTGTACCCGTCCGACATCGAGGACAGCGTCCGCGAGTGCCATGCGTCCATCCGGCCCGGCGGCATCGTGGCGTTCGCGCTCGGGCCCGACGAGAAGTTCCCCGGAGACACGGTGACCGGCCCGGATGCCGATGACGCCGGAGAGCGGCTGGTGGTCTTCGCCGAGACCGGCCGGAAACGGGTGGATGCGGATCTCGCCGCGGAGATCTGCGCGATGGTGCGCAAGTTCGTCTACGCCGACCACCAACTGTCCTGCCACACGGTCGTACTGGGACGGCCCGGGCTGGTGCGCAAGACCACCAGCGGCAAGGTCCGCCGCCGGGTGTGCAAAGAGGCCCTCCTGAGCGGCGAGATCGACCGCGAGGCCACCACGCTCCTGGTGTCGGTCCACGGAAACGAGATCCCCACCCGCGACGAGCTCATCGAAGGGCGACGTCCATGAACGCAAGCAAGGCCGACGGTAACGGCCTGATACTCGCCACAGATCCCCGCGATCCCCGCATGTACGACGTCGACGACGACTTCCGGCGGGTCCTCATCGACATGTCAGCGCTGACGGTGGCGTCCGCGACGCGCCGGGACCGCTTCTTCCACGCGACGTCGACGGCGGCCCGGGGCGTGCTGACGGTGCTCGACGCCCCTCTGCTCCCCGCGCACGGGTTACTCCGGCCCGGGCGCCGCTTCCCCGTCGTCGTCCGCTACAGCAACTCGGTCGGCACCGACGACGTCAAGCCGACGGTCCGGGGCCTCACGCTCCGGCTGCTCGACGCCGAACCCGACGCCGCGACCGGCCTCGAACCCGGGCTGCTCGACCTCACCTTCAACACCGGCCCGACCTTCTTCGCCTCCACCGCCGAGATCTTCCGACGCAGCTTCGGCACCCCCGAGGAGCGAGAGCGCAACATCAGCGAGAAGCCCGAAGTGCGGTCCATCATCTGGAACAACATCAGGACCGCCGGCTCCTACGTCACCTACGACTTCTACTCCCAGGTGCCGCAGGGCTTCGTCGCCGAGGACGGGCGGCAGTGGCTCATCCGCTTCCGCGTGTACCCGGTCGACGAACCGCTCGTACGCGGCGACTTCGACCACGGCGACCTGTGGTGGCCGCCGGACGCCCCCGAGGAGATCCCCCGCCCGGGGGGCGACACCCGCGCACCCGGCTTCCTCCGCGACGACCTGCGCCACCGCATCCGCACCACCGGCGTCCGCAACGTCCTCCAGGCCCAGCTCCACCCCCTGGACGGCACACCCGAGGGCACCGAGACCGCACTCGACCCGGCGCGCGCCTGGCCGGAGGGCCTCTCCCCCTGGTTCGACCTCGGCGACCTGCACCTGGACACCCTCGCCGACGACGACGCCGTCAACCGGCTCGCCTTCGACCCGGGCCTCGCCCCGGCAGAGCTGGGCATCGCCCTCGCCCGGTCGCCGCACTCCACCGCGTCCCTGAACCATCTTCGGGCGCTGATCTACCAGGCCGCGTCCTACGCCCGCCTCGGTGAGCGGCAGCCTCCCGAACTGACCCGGCTGCTGCGGCCCAGCCGGAACATCACGACGGCGGCAGTGGTCACTCCGTCCACCGCCGGATCCCCGGGCACCCACGGCCGCCCCCGCACCGTGGTCGTCATCGGCGCCGGACCGAGCGGACTCACCATCGCCCGCGAACTGGAGCGGGTGGGACACCGGGTGACCGTCCTGGAGGCCCGGGATGCGGTGGCCGGGAAGTGCGAGACCGTGGACATCGGCGGCCGGGCCTACGACCTCGGCGGCCACATCTGCACCAACGAGTACGAGCGGGTCGCCGAGCTGGCGACCGAGTTGGGCGTGGCGACGGAGGCCACAACCCCGTACCGGATTCTCGATGTCGAGCGGTCCGCCTCGACGCCGCAGGACACGTCGTTCTTTCGTAGAGATACGTTCCTGCGGTACCGGGCGCTCCGCGAGCGGGAGTTTCCGCGCATCGGCGAACCCGGCCTCGCGCACTCCGCGAAGGCGCTCGCCGCGCCTGTGTCGCAGTGGCTCGCCGAGCACGGCCTCCAGTCCATGGCCGCGTCCTTCGGCACCGGCTACACGGCGGCAGGCTACGGCTACCTCGACGACGACGTCCCCGCGCTGTACTTCGTCAAGTACGCGGAGATGACCGGGTTGCTGTCCCACAAGCCCCCACTCCTCGGCCACCCCGGCGCCTTCACCATCGCCGGAGGGTTCGCCACCCTGTGGCGCCGCGTCGCCGAGGAGCTGAGCGACCTGCGGTGCGCGGTGCGCGTCGAGTCGGTCGAGCGGCACACGGACGGCGTACGGGTGCACACGGACTCGGGCCTGATCGAGGCGGACGACCTCGTGCTCACGGTCGCGCTGGACCAGGTGCTGCCGATCCTGGACAGCACCGCGGAGGAACGCGAACTCGCCGCCCGCATCCGCGGCAACGACTACCACACCACCGTCGCCACGGCCTCCGGCCTGCCGGGTTCCGCTTTCTACTTCCTCAAGCAGCACAACGACACCCGCGAGGCGACCGGCCACTGCGTCGCGTACCACCACCGCTACCCCGACAGCGACGTCCAGACCTTCTACTCCTACGGCCGGGCCGAGGACATCACGCCACTGCTGCGGGACGACATCGCCCGCCTCGGCGGGGAGTTGGAGGAGGTGCACCTCCAGCGCCAGTGGGCGTTCATGCCGCACTTCGGCAGCGACGACCTGCAAAGCGGCGTCCTGGACCGGCTCGAGGTGATGCAGGGCCGGCACCACACGTACTACGCCGGCAGCCTGCCCTCCTTCGAACTGGTCGAGTGCACCGTCGCGTACGCCCAGGACCTCGCCCGTCGCCACTTCCCGTCCTCCGGCGGCGCGCGGACGCACAGCGCGCCCGCCGCCGTCCCCGGCCAGGCGGCCGTGACCGCCCCCGCTCTCGGCGCCCGACTGACCGTGAACGCCGTCCGCGACTGGCTGGTCACCAACATTGCCGCCGAACTCCGCCTGCCCGCGGCGGCCGTCGACACGGCCCGGCCGCTGGAGGAGTACGCGCTGGAGTCGCTGTCCGTCGCGGCCCTGCAGTCCCGGCTCTCCGACTGGCTGGGATACCGCATCCCGCACACCCTGTTCATGGAGCTGCCCACGATCGACGAGGCCGCGCGCTTCCTTGCGGAACCCGACGCGACGGCCCCCGCTGAGGCCCGGAGCGGCGGTGCCGATGTCGCGCGCCCCGCGCCGCGCCACCTGATCCCCCTCAACTCGGCGCGCCCCTTCTTCTGCGCCGGCGGCCTCGGCGGCTCCGCGCTCTATCTGACCTCGCTGGCGCGAGCGCTCGGGGACGGACGACCCTGCTACGCCTTCGAAGTGCCCGGTCTCGACGGCAAGGACGAGCCACTCGACGACGTGGAGGACCTCGGGGCCCTCTTCGCCGAGGAGATCCAGCGGATCCAGCCGCACGGCCCGTACCTCCTCGGCGGCCACTCCTTCGGCGGGGTCATCGCCTACGAGGCGGCACGGCAGCTGCGCGAACACGGCGAGAAGGTCCACAAGGTCGTCCTGTTCGACAGCTACGTCCCGCTGCCCGGCCGTGGCGCGCCCGCCGACGACGACCTGCGGGCCGTCGAGGAACTCCTCGCGCTACGCCACATCTCCTGCCTCGCGGCGGACACCTGCACCTGCGGTGTCGACCGCTCCAAGCCCCTGGACGAGCAGGGCGAGCAGATCGCGCGGGCCCTCGGGGCGCCCGACGACCCGGAGTCGTACGAGTCCCACCTCGTCAACGTGGTCGGCACCTATCAGGCGGGCCTGCGGGCCTTCGCGCTCTACCAGCCGGAGCCATCGGACCTGTCGGTGGTCCTGGTCAAACCGGAGGCCGGATTCGCACCGCTGGCAAGGGAGGACCACCGCGTACCGATGCACTTCGACCCGCCCAACGGCTGGGACACCGTCGAACTGGGCGACCTGACCGTGATCACGGTGCCCGGCAACCACTTCAGCATGTTCACACGTCCGTACCTGGCGGCCGTCGCCGAGGCCGCGCGCACGAGCCTGGCGGGTGCCAGATGACCACTGCGCAAGCGACATCCAACCCGTACACGGACGTCGTGGCGGCCGTCCGCTCGGTCCGCCGGCCGGTCCTCATCGTGCGGGACACATCGACCGGCCACCTGGGGGTCGCCGGCCCGGAGGGCCCCCACAGCGGCGAGATCGCCGGGACCCTGCCGCCGCTGTACCCGGAGTGGCTGGGCGACCGGTCGTTCGGCGAGACGCACGGCACGCGCTTCGCGTACATCGCCGGTGAGATGGCCAACGGCATCGCCACCACGCGCCTGGTGACGGCGATGGCGGAGGCGGAGATGCTCGGCTTCTTCGGCGCCGGAGGGCTCGCCCCCGAGCGGGTCGAGGCCGCCGTCGACGAACTCGCCACCGCCCTGCACGGCCGCCCCAACTGGGGCGTGAACCTCATCCATTCGCCGAACGAGCCCGCCGTCGAGGAACGCGTGGCCGATCTGCTGCTGCGGCGCGGCGTGCCCATCGTCTCCGCCTCGGCGTTCATGGATCTCACCCCGGCGGTCGTCCGCTGCTCGGCCGACGGGCTGCGTACGGACGCGGCCGGCCGTATCGTCCGGCGCACCCGCCTGTTCGCCAAGGTGTCCCGGCCCGAGGTGGCCGAGAGGTTCATGTCGCCCGCCCCGGCGGAACTGCTGAACGCGCTCGTGGAACGCGGGCAGTTGACCCCGGAGGAGGCGCGGCTCGCCGCTCGGGTGCCGGTCGCCGAGGACATCACCGCCGAGGGCGACAGCGGCGGCCACACGGACAACCGGCCGCTGGTGTCCCTGCTGCCCGCCCTGCTGGGGCTGCGCGACGAGATCACCGCCCGCCACGGCTACGACCGGACCATCAGGGTCGGCGCGGCCGGCGGCCTCGGCACCCCGGCGAGCGTGGCCGCCGCCTTCGCCCTGGGCGCGGCCTACGTCGTGACCGGCACGGTCAACCAGATCGCCGACGAGGCGGGGATCTCCGACGATGCCAAGGCGATGCTCTCCCAGGCCGACCTCGCCGACGTGACCATGGCTCCGGCCGCGGACATGTTCGAGCTGGGGGCGAAGGTCCAGGTCCTGCGCCGCGGCACGATGTTCGCCAACCGCGGCAGTCGCCTGTACGAGATCTATCGCACGTACCCGTCGCTGGAGGCGCTGCCGCCCGGGGAGCGCGACCGGCTGGAGCGGCAGGTGCTCGGTGTCTCCGTCGACGACATCTGGGCCGAGGCGCTGCGCTTCTGGCGGCAGCGCGACCCCGGCGAGATCACCCGTGCCGAGCAGGACCCCAAGCACCGGATGGCGCTTGTCTTCCGCTGGTATCTCGGCCGGTCCAGCCGCTGGGCGATCGACGGCGACATCTCCCGCCGGGCCGACTACCAGGTGTGGTGCGGTCCCGCCATGGGCGCCTTCAACCGCTGGGCCGCGGGAAGCTTCCTCGCCGGGCCGGGCAGCCGCCCGGCCGTCCAGATCGCCCGCAACCTGCTGGAGGGCGCCGCGGTGATCACCAGGGCGCACCAGCTGCGCACGTACGGGGTACCGGTGCCCGCCGGCGCGCTCGCCTTCGCGCCGCGCCCGCTGTCCTGACGTACCGGCGGCCCCCGAACTCTCCGGCGGCGCCCCCTGAGTCCCGCCGGCGCGGGCCCCCGGCGCCACAGTCTCGGCGGCCCGCCCTCAGCCCCGAGTTCCGGCGCCCGAACGCCGACGCCTGCCCCAGCGTCGGGTCTCCGGCGCCCGATTCTCCCCATCCCACCCTCTGCCCCTTGCCATGCCTAAAGACACCGAGGCGGAAACGATGTCCGAACCTGATCGCCCCCAGCAGGTGCCCATCGCGATCGTCGGCGCCGGCGCGCTCATGCCCGGCTCGACCGACGTCGGCGGCTTCTGGCGCACCATCGTGAACGGGCGGGACCTCATCACGGATGTACCGGCGACCCACTGGCTCGTCGAGGACTACTACGACCCCGACCCGTCGGCCCCGGACCGGACGTACGGCCGCCGCGGCGCCTTCCTTTCGCCCGTCGACTTCCCCTCCCTCACCTACGGTGTGCCCCCTAACACCCTGGAGGCGACGGACACCTCCCAGCTGCTTGCCCTGATGGTGGCCGACCAGGTGCTGACCGACGCCACCGGCGGCGACCTGGCGAACCTCGACCGCGACCGGGTCAGCGTGATGCTGGGCACGGGCGCGCTGGAGCTGCTGTACAGCATGTCCAACCGGCTCCAGCGGCCCGTATGGCTCAAGGCGCTGCGCGAGCACGGCGTGCCCGAGCCGGACGCCCAGGGCATCTGCGAGCGCATCGCCGGCCACTACGTGCCCTGGCAGGAGGCGACGTTCCCGGGGCTGCTCAGCAATGTCGTGGCAGGCCGCATCGCCAACAAGTTCGACCTGCACGGCACGAACCACACCGCGGACGCCGCCTGCGCCAGCTCGCTCGCCGCGCTGTCGGCCGCGGTCAACGAACTCGCCCTCGGCAAGTCGGACATGGCGATCGCGGGCGGTGTCGACACCCTCAACGACATCGTCATGTACATGTGCTTCTCCAAGACGCCGGCGCTGTCCCCGACCGGCGACTGCCGCCCGTTCTCGGACGCCGCGGACGGCACCATCCTCGGCGAGGGCCTGGTCATGCTGGCCCTGAAGCGACTCGCCGACGCCGAACGCGACGGGGACCGGATCTATGCCGTACTGCGCGGCATCGGCAGCGCATCCGACGGCCGCGCCACCGCCATCTACGCCCCGCTGCCGCAGGGCCAGGCCCTCGCCATCCGACGGGCCTACGAGTCCGCCGGGTACGGACCGGAGACCGTCGAGCTCGTCGAGGCGCACGGCACCGGGACCAAGGCCGGAGACCTCGCCGAGTACACCGGGCTGCGCGGAGTCTTCGGCGAGTCCGGCCGAGCGGACGGGTCCTGGTGCGCGCTCGGCTCGGTCAAGTCGCAGATCGGCCACACCAAGTCCGCGGCAGGCGCGGCGGGGCTGCTCAAGGCGGCTCTGGCGCTGCACCACAAGGTGCTGCCGCCCACCATCAAGGTCGACCGCCCCAACGCCAGGCTCGACCTCGGCAGCGGCCCGCTCTACCTCAACACCGAAGCCCGCCCGTGGGTGCGCGACGCCGCCCATCCCCGCCGCGCGTCCGTGTCCAGCTTCGGCTTCGGCGGCAGCAACTTCCACGTCACGCTGGAGGAGTACGTACCGAAGGAGGGGGCAGCCGCACGGCCCGCGCCCCGGTCCCGTACCGCCCCGTCCGAACTGGTGCTGCTCGCCGCCGACTCGCCCGAAGAGCTGCTGGCCGAGACGGAGCGGCTCGCGGCCGACCAGCGCGAGCCCGCCACGGTGGCTCTCGGCACGCAGCTCTCCTTCGATCCCGGGCGGCCCTTCCGGCTTGCCGTCACCGCCGAGAGCACCGGCGACTCCTCCGACCTGTCCGGCAAGCTTCGCCAGGCCGCCGCCCTGATCCGCAGGGATCCGAAGGCAGCTTTCTCGGCCCCCTCCGGTATCCACTACGCGACCGGTCCCGCCGATCAGGGCCGTACCGCCTTCCTCTTCACCGGGCAGGGCAGCCAGTACGTCGGCATGGGCGCCGACGTGACCATGCACGTCCCCCAGGCCCAGGCAGTCTGGGACCGGGCGGCGGACCTGCCGCTCGGCGACCGGCCGCTGCACCGGGTCGTCTTCCCCGTGCCGGTCTTCGACGACACCGACCGCGCCGCCCAGCAGGCCCTGCTGACCGAGACCGAATGGGCGCAGCCCGCGCTCGCCGTCCAGAGCCTGGCCCTGCTGTCCGTGCTGGACGCGGTCGGCGTACGGCCGGACTGCGTCGCCGGACACAGCTTCGGCGAGCTGACCGCACTCCACGCCGCGGGCGTCTTCGACGCGGACACGCTGGTCCGCATGGCGCGCAGGCGCGGCGAGCTGATGCGGGACGCGGCGGCGACCTCGGGCGCGATGCTCGCGGTCGCCGCGCCGCGCGAGGAGATAGAGGCCGTGCTCGGCGGTGGTCCGGACGCGGAGGGGCACATGGAAGGGCTGTGGACGGCCAACCACAACAGCCCTCGGCAGACGGTGCTGTCGGGCACCGAGGAGGCAGTCGACGCCGCCGAGCCCAAGCTCGCGGCCGCCGGGTTGACGGTGAGGCGACTGAACGCCGCGACCGGCTTCCACAGCCCTCTCGTCGCCCCGGCGAGCGAACCCTTCATGGACTTCCTGCGCGAAGTCCCCTTCACATCTGCTCGGTTGGAGGTGTACGGCAACTCCGACGCGGAGGTCTACCCGGACGACCCCGACGAGATGCGCCGCCGCGTCGCCGACCACCTCGCGCGGCCGGTGCGGTTCGCCGACGAGATCGAGGCGATGTACCGGGACGGCGTGCGCACCTTCGTCGAGGTGGGTGCCGGCGCGGTGCTGACCCGGCTGGCCGGCGAGATCCTCGGCGACCGCCCGCACCTGGCCGTCAGCCTCGACGCCAAGGGCCGCAACGGCATGACGAGCCTGCACGACGCCCTCGGCCGCCTGGCCGTGCACGGGATCGCGGTGGACTTCGCCGCGCTGTGCGTCCCGTATGCCCTGCCCACCACTGACGACACGACGAACGACGACGCGACGGACGAGACGACCGGCCGGAGGCCGCAGATGACCACCCCGATCCAGGGCAGCAACCACGGCCGTCCCTACCCGCCGCCGGGCGGCGCCGGCGAACTCCCGCCGCCGAACCCGGTCGTGGACCCGGTCCCGACACCGGCCCCCGTCGCGAGCCAGCCGGTGCCGGTGCCGGTCACTGCCTCGGGCCCGGCTCCTGTCGCGATCCCGGCTCCGGCGGCGGCTCCGATTCCGGCGGCCGCGGCCGCCGCGGTGCCATCCCAGTGGCTGCATCCGGTGGTGGTAGCCCAGCAGCAGACGGCCGAGGCACACGCGCGGTACCAGCAGCAGGCGGCCGAGGCCCACGCGACGTACCAGCGGCTCATGGCGGAGAGCCACGCGGCGTTCCTGAGGGCGTTCGAGGGCTCGTACGGCGGCGCGTACGCCGAGCCGGCGGGCGTACCGGCAGCCCCGGTCCCCGCCGTTGCCCCGGTCCCTGCCGTCGCCCCGGTTGTCGCGGTCGCCCCGGCCGGACCCGGCGCCGAGACAACGACGGCCGCAGCACAGCAGCACGCGGTGCCACCGCGCGCTGTGCCACCGCACGCTGTGCCGGAACCGGTCCTCGTAGCTCCGGCCGCTTCGGAGGCGGTGGACCTGGAGGGTCTGTTGCTGTCGATCGTGGCGGAGAAGACGGGATATCTGGTGGAGATGTTGGCGCCGGACATGGATCTCGAGGCGGATCTGGGGGTGGATTCGATCAAGCGGGTGCAGATTCTGTCGGCGTTGCGGGCGGAGGCGCCTGGTCTGCCGTCGGTGGAGGCGTCCGAGCTGGGCCGGTTGCGGACGGTCGGCGACATCGTCGGCAAGCTGCGCGACGGCGCCGAACTCGTAGCGCCCACTGCCCCGATGTCCGTGGACCTGGAGGGTCTGTTGCTGTCGATCGTGGCGGAGAAGACGGGATATCCGGTGGAGATGTTGGCGCCGGACATGGATCTCGAGGCGGATCTGGGGGTGGATTCGATCAAGCGGGTGCAGATTCTGTCGGCGTTGCGGGCGGAGGCGCCGGATCTGCCGTCGGTGGACACGTCCGAGCTGGGCCGGCTGCGGACGGTCGGCGACATCGTCGGCAAGCTGCGCGACGGCAGTGGCCCCGTGCCGTCGGCCGCACCGGCCGCCCCCGAGGCCGCCCGACCCGCCGCCACGGGCGGACTCGTGCACCACGCGGTGCGGACCGTCGCCGCGCCCCCGTCCGGGCTGGAGATGCCCGGGGTGGGCGGAGGCCTGCTCGCCGTCACGGACGACGGCGGAGGCGTCGCCGCCCATGTCGCGGAGCGGCTGAACGCGCACGGGCTGTCGGCCGCGGTCGTCAGCGAGGTCCCGCAGGACGCGTACGGAGTCGTCTTCCTGGGCGGTCTGCGCGACACGGCGACGCCCCAGGAGGCGCTCGCGGTGCACCGCGAGGCGTTCCGCATCGCACGGGCCGTGGCGTCGCGCTTCGAGAGCGGCGGCGGGGTGTTCGTCACCGTGCAGGACACCGGCGGAGACTTCGGCACAGGAGGGCGTGCGGGCGTCCGCGCCTGGTCGGGCGGGCTCGCCGCGCTCACCCGCACGGCCGCCCGGGAGTGGCCCGACGCCTCCGTCAAGGCCGTCGACTGCGAGCGCGCGGGCCGGACGCCCGAGGCCGTCGCCGAAGCGCTCGTACGGGAACTGCTCACCGGCGGAGACACGATGGACGTCGGCCTGCGCGCCGACGGCTCCCGCCTGACGGTGTGTGATGTCGAGGTAACCGCTGAACCCGCCGCCGACTCGGGGAGCGTCGGACCCGACTCCGTGATCGTCGCCACCGGAGGCGCGCGCGGGGTCACCGCGGCCTCGCTGCTGGCCCTCGCCCGCGCCCGCCAGCCGCGTATCGCGCTGCTCGGCCGCAGCCCGCTCGACGAGGAGCCCGAGGCGCTGCGCTCCGCCGTCGACGAGGCGGCGCTCAAGCGGGCCGTCATCGAGCAGGCCCGCCGGGAGAGCGCCGGGCGCCCGCCCGCCCCCGCCGAGGTCGGCGCCACCGTGGCCCGGGTGCTGGCCGCCCGCGAGGTTCGGGACACCATCGCCGCGCTGGAAGAGGCCGGTTCCAAGGTCCGGTATCTCGCCGTCGACGTACGGGACGAGACGGCGGTCGCCGCGGCGCTGGACGAGATACGGCAGGAGTGGGGGCCGGTCACCGGCATCGTGCACGGAGCCGGGGTGCTCGCGGACAAGCGCCTCGCGGACAAGACCGACGAGCAGTTCGACCGGGTCTTCGACACCAAGGCCGGCGGGCTGCGGGCGCTGCTGGCCGCCACCGCCGACGACCCGCTCGAGGCGCTGTGCGTGTTCTCCTCCGTCGCCGCCCGGTACGGCAACGCGGGCCAGAGCGACTACGCCATGGCGAACGAGGTGCTCAATCAGGTCGCCTGCGCCGAGCGGGCGGCCCGGCCGGGTTGCAGGGTCACCGCCATCGCCTGGGGCCCCTGGCAGGGCGGCATGGTCGACCCCGCGCTCGAAGGGCACTTCCGGAGCCAGGGCGTGGAGCTGATCCCGGTCGAGGAAGGGGCCCGGGCCTTCGTCGGGATGTTCGCGGCTCCCGGCCCCGACGGCCAGGTCGTCGTGGCGGGCGGGGGCGTGGCCGACGCCTTCGGCGGCTCGGCGCGGCAGGAGACCACCGCCGGGATACGGCTGACAGACGACTCCCATCCGTACCTGCTGGACCACACCATCGGCGACACGCCCGTACTGCCCCTGGCCATGGCCCTGGAGTGGCTGACCGCCGCCGCTCGGACCGGCCACCCGGGGGCCGGGGCTCCCACGGCGCTGCTGAACGTGAACGTGCTGCGCAGGGTCGCCCTGGACGATCTGGACGGTGCCGGTCACCGTCTCGTCGTGCAGGGGCGGCGCGACGGTGCGGCCAATGGTCCCCTGACGCTCCGTCTCCTCGGCGAGGGCGGCGTAGCGCACTACAGCACCGAGGCGGCGGCGACCGAGGCGAACACCGCCCCCGGAACGTGGACCGCACCCGCCGACCTGAGGCCGTCCGACCGCGCCGAGATCTACGACGGGCACGTCCTCTTCCACGGCCCCCGGTTCCAGGCCCTCCGCTCGATCGACGGCGTGTCTCCCGCCGGGGCGACCGGCACCCTCGTCGGCCTGCGCGAACTGGGCTGGGACGACCGGCCGTGGTGGACCGACCCGGCCCTCACGGACGGCGGCCTCCAACTCGCCGTGGTCTGGGCGGAGCAGACGCTCGGCGGGGCGACGCTGCCGATGTCCGCGGCCGGGTACCGGGTCCACCGCACCGGTCCGGCCGCCGGACAGGTCCGCTGCGTGGTCCTGGCGAGGGACGTGCGGGCCGAGGGCGCCACATGCGACATCGGCTTCCTCGACGAGGACGGTTCCGTGCGCGCCGAACTGCTCGGCGTGTCCCTCGTCCTGCGCCCCTCCTGACCCGCCGCGAACGACCGGAGAGCGAGACACCACGCATGCGATTCGAACCGATCGCCGTCGTCGGGCAGGGCTGCGTACTCCCCGACGCGCTGGACCCCGGCACCCTCTGGGAGAACATCGCGGCCGGCCGGGTCAGCCTGTCCTCCGCCCCCGACGGACGGTGGCGGCTGCCCCGGTCCCTGGCCATGGGCACAGCCGAGGACCCCACGGACCGCACCTGGACCGACATGGGCGGCTACGTGCGGGGCTTCGGCTCCGTCTTCGAACCGGACGCCTACCTGGTCGGGCCCGAGCGGATCACCGGCCTCGACCCGGTCTTCCAGTGGGTACTGCACGGCGCACGCCAAGCGCTGCACGACAGCGGGCAGCAGGGCCCGACGCCCCGCGCCGGTCTCGTACTCGGCAATCTGTCCTTCCCGTCCGCCGCGATGGCGCGCTACGCCGAGCACGTCTGGCGGGATGAACAGCCGCCCGCAGTAAGGGAGTTGTGGGCAGCTGCGGAGGACCGTGAGGGCGGTCGTCCGGACGCCCGGAACCGCTTCTCCTCGGGCCTGCCCGCGCACTTCGCGGCACGCGCCCTGGGCCTGGGGGCGGGCGCGTACGCGGTCGACGCCGCGTGCGCCTCCTCCCTGTACGCCGTCAAGCTCGCCTGCGACCGGCTGCACGACGGCACGGCCGACCTGATGCTGGCAGGAGCCGTCAACTGCGCCGACGACCTCTTCATCCACCTGGGGTTCTGCGCCCTGTCGGCGATGAGCCGCACCGGGCGCAGCCGTCCCTTCCATCGCGGCGCCGACGGGCTGGTACCGGCCGAGGGCGCGGCCTTCGTCGCGCTGATGAGGCTGCGTGACGCCGTCGCGGAGGACCGGCCCGTCCTCGGGGTGATCCGCGGCGTCGGCCTGTCGAACGACGGCCGGGCCGGCGGGCTGCTGACCCCCGCCGAGGACGGCCAGGTCCGCGCCATGCGGCTGGCCTACGAGTCGGCCGGGATCGACCCGCGCACGGTGTCGCTGGCGGAGTGCCACGCGACCGGCACACAGGTGGGCGACGCGGTCGAGATCCGCTCCCTCAGCCGGGTGTTCGACGGCTGCGACGGCCTGCCGGTCGGGTCGGTCAAGTCCAACCTCGGCCATCCGGTGACCGCCGCCGGGGTCGCCGGGCTCCTCAAGGTCCTCGGCGCGATGCGGGCCGGCATCCGGCCCGCCACCGTCGGAGCGGACGAACCGGCCGACGCCCTGGACGGCACGCCGCTGCGGCTGTTGCGCGAGAACGAGCCGTGGGACGGCCTGCGCCGCGCCGCCGTCAGCGCCTTCGGCTTCGGCGGCAACAACGCGCACCTCGTCGTGGACGCCTGGGAGGGGACGCCGGGCACGGTCTGCGTGCCGGTGCCGCCGACGGCCTCGCCGACGGGCTCGACGACGGCCCCGACGGGCCCAGCCACGGTGGCGGATCCCGGTTCCGATGGCGGCCCCGACAGCGGTCCCGGTCCCGTCGCCATCGTCGCGATCGGCGCCCGCGTCGGCGACGGAACCGACGTACACGACCTCACGCGCGCGCTGCTGGACGGCACGCCGACGTCGGATCCGCGCACCACGGTGGACGTCGAGCTGGCGGGACTGCGCTTTCCGCCGCGCGACCTGGAGCGCGCCCACGCCCAGCAGCTGCTGGTCATGGAGGCCGCCCGGGAGGCGGTACGCGAGATCGCCCTGCCGAGGGAACGGACCATGGTGCTCGTCGGCATGGGCTGCGACCCCGAGGTCGCGCGCTACCACGCCCGCTGGCGGGCCGCGGCCTGGTCGGGGGACGGTGACGTCGGTGAGGCGTTCGCCCCGCCGCTGGACGCCGCCGGTGTGCTCGGCACGATGCCCAACGTCGTCGCCAACCGCCTCAACGCCCAACTGGACCTCGCCGGACCGAGCTTCTCGGTCTCCGCCGAGGAGGCATCCGGCCTCGTGGCCCTCGACCTCGCCGCGCGTGCGCTCGCCGCGGGCGAGGCGGACGCCGCCGTGGTCGGCGCCGTGGACCTGTCGCACGAGCCGGTGCACCAGGCCGCGCTCACCGAACTCGGCATCGACCGGGCGCCCGGAGACGCCGCCGTCGCACTGGTGCTCAAGCGCCTCACCGACGCGCGCCGGGACGGCGATCCGGTGATCGCACTGCTCGGCGAACCCGGCCCGGAACCGGCTGACATGACCGTGGGTGCACAGGTCGCGGGCGCACAAGTCCCGGGCCCTCAAGCTCCGGCCGCACCAGTCCCGGGCCCTCAAGCTCCGGTCCCTCAAGCTCCGGGAGCCCCAGCCCCGAGCGCCCCAGCCATGGGCGCCGGAAACGGGAAGCTGGGGCGCCGCCCCGGCTTCGACCCCGCCGCCCTGTTCGGCACCGCCCACGCCGCCACCGGCCTGGTCGCCGTGGCCTGCGCGGCACTCGCCCTGCACCACCGGGCCCTGCCGGGAGCCGTCGGCGAACCGGCTGCCCCGGCCCTCGGTATCCGTACGGCCGATGTGGTCGTCACGCCGCTGGACGCACCGCCCGCCCGCGTCCGGCTGAGCGCCGCCGACGACACGGACACGGCCGCGTGGCTTGCCGCACCCCCGCCCCGGCTGCACGTCTACTCGGGCCGGGACCTGCCCGGCACCCTGGCCGCGCTGGCCGCCGGACACGAGTCCGACACGGGCCCGGCCCGCCTGGTCATCGTCGCCGCGACAGCCGAAGAGCTGACCGAACGCGCGGCCGCCGCCCGCCGCTGGCTCAGCGGCGAGAGCATCCGCCCCGACGGAGTGGCCTTCCGCGAGAAGCCACTCGACGGCGAGGTCGCCTTCGTCTACACCAACGGCTCGGCGGCCTACCCCGGCATGGGGCGCGAACTCATGCTGGCGTTCCCCGCGATCACCGCCGAACTGGAGTCCCGCTGCGGCCCGCTGGAGGAGACCGTCGGCTGGGCCTACCGCAACCACCCGGCAGGCGACGGCGACGGCGACGCGCCCCGCCACGGCCACGTACTCGACCAGATCTGGGGCGCAGCCCTGCTCGCCCAGTTCCACACCGAGATCAGCCGCCATGTGCTCGGCATCGCACCGGGGGCCGTGCTCGGCTACTCGTCGGGCGAGTCCGCCGCGCTGGTCTCCATGCGCGCCTGGCGCGACGTCCGCTCCCTGGTCACGGACATCCGCGGTTCCGAGGTCTTCGCCCGCGGTGTGGTCGGGGAGCTCGACGCCATACGCCGTGCCTGGGCCAAGGCCGGGGTCCGCGGCGACCGCTGGGCGAGCTACATCGTCAACGCCCCCGTCGACGCCGTACGGCAGCTGATCGAGGGAAGCCGGGCCGTGCACCTGATGGCCGTCAACGCCCCCGACATGTCCGTGGTCGGGGGCGAGGAGACCGAGTGCGAGCGTCTCCTGGCCGGTCTGCACAGCCTGCCGGGCGCGGCCCCGGGACACGCCATCCGCCTCGACTACGACATCGCCGTGCACGCACCCGAGGTCGAGGAGGTACGGCAGGAGTGGCGGCGGCTGCACCACCGGCCGACCGAGGCGGTGCCAGGCGTACGGTTCTACACCGGCGCGACCGGCGACTGGTACACGCCGACGCCCGACGCGGCGGCCGAGGCCATCACCGCGCAGGCCGTCGGCACCATCAACTTCGACCGCATGGTGGAGAACGCGTACGCCGACGGGGTGCGGGTCTTCGTCGAGCACGGCCCGCGCGGCCTGTGCACCGGCTGGATCGACCGCATCCTCGGTGACCGCGACCACCTCGCCGTATCGCTGGACGCGTCGGAAGGGCAGGGCATCCGCCGGCTGGTCAGATCGATCGCCGGGCTAGTGGCGGCGGGCGTGCGGCTGAACGCGGCCGCGCTGTTCGACCACTTCGCGTCGATCGCACCACCCCGCCGGGCAGCCGGCAGTCGGCTGACCTTTCCGGCCCACCCGCCGACGGTCCGGGTGCGGCCACCCGCGGCTGGGGCGGGAGCCGGGGAGCCTTCCGACGCCGGTACGCCATCCGGCCGGGACAGAGAGGCGGCCGCGTCTGCCTACGTGACCGCGGCGCGGCCGGGCATCCAGGACATCGTCCAGGACATGCCTCCGGCACCATGGCTGCCGCCGGTGCCCGTCCCGCTCACAGCACTGCCACTGCCACGGCCCGAAGCGGGCGTGCAGGAGATGCCCAGGGCGCCGTGGCTGCCGCCGTCTTCGCTCGGCGCCCCACCCGCATCGCTCCAGTCGCACCCGGAGGCCTCGCTCCCGGCGCAGCCGGACGCCGGCACGACCGGCGAGGCGGACACCGCGGCGGGTTCGGCAATTGCCGCGCTGTTGCCGCCGTCCGGCGAGGCACCCGCGGTGCCGGCATCTGCGGTCCTAACGGTGCCGGTGCCTGCGGTGTCGGCGGTGCCTGCGGTGGCGACGGTCGCGGTAGTCCCCACCGCCGCGGGCGGCCCCCAGTGGGCTCCGCCCCCGGCGCCCGCGGACCAAAGCCCGGCTGCCGCAGCGGTCGTCGGCACCGCCCGCCTGGCAGGCCTGCAGGCGGCGACGGCGGCGTACCAGAACGGGCTGGCCTCCGCCTTCCAGGAGTTCCTGAGCCAACAGGCCGGAGTACACCAGGAGTTCTTGGCAATGCGGCAACGGGCCGCGGCCGCGCTGCTCCACGGAGCTCCGTCCGGGCGGCTGACGGCGGCCCCGGCCGTCGGCCCGTCCTCCGCAACGGCCGGTGAAGGTACGCGGGTTGCCGGGGCACCGGCTCCGGCCGGTGCCCCGGCTGCGCGCCCCGCCCCGGCACTCGCGGCGGCGGTTCCGCTTCCCGTGCCGGCGCCCGCCGCGCCTGCGGCAACCACTTCGACCCCCGCCGCAGTGCCCGCCGCCCCGGCGGCAACAGCCCCAGTCCCGTCCGCAGCGGCCCCCGCACTCCCGACCACCCCCGCCCCGCCGCACGCGCACGCACACCACCCGGGCCCCAAGTTCACCCGCGACCAGCTGGAACAGCTCGCGAGCGGGCGGATCTCCGAGCTGTTCGGTCCGCTCTTCGCCGCCCAGGACGGTCTGCGCCGCCAGACGCGGATGCCGCAGCCGCCCATGCTGCTCGCCGACCGGGTCACCGGCATCGACGCGGTGCCCGCGTCGATGGGGACCGGCACCATCTGGACCGAGACCGACGTACGGCCGGACAGCTGGTACCTGGACCCCGCCGGCCGTATGCCCGCGGGCTTCATGGTCGAGGCCGGTCAGGCCGATCTGCTGCTCATCAGCTGGCTCGGCGCCGACCTGCGGGGAGACGGCGGCGACCGCGTGTACCGGCTGCTCGGCTGCGAGCTGACGTTCCACGGCAGCCCGCCCGTCCCCGGCGAGACCCTCCGCTTCGAGATCCGCATCAACGGGCACGGCGAGCACGACGGTGTGCGGCTGTTCTTCTTCCGGTACGACTGCTACGTAGACGACGAGCTCCGGCTGACCGTTAGGGACGGGCAGGCCGGCTTCTTCACGGACGCCGAACTGGCCGGAACCGGAGGCGTGTTGTGGGATCCGGCGGCCGACGCCCCGGACGCCGCGGCCCCGCTCGCTCCGCCCGCGCTGCCGCTTCCCGCATCCCGTCGCTCCTTCGGCGGGGACGCGGTACGAGCCTTCGCGGAGGGCCGCCCGTACGACTGCTTCGGCCCCGAGTGGCGCCCGACGCGCGCCCATGTCCGCACCCCGCGCATCGCCGACGGACGCATGCTGCTGCTCGGCGAGGTGACCGATCTCGACGCGACCGGAGGCCCCTGGGGGCGCGGCTATCTGCGTGCCGAGACCCCGATCCGCCCGGACGACTGGTTCTTCGCCGGGCACTTCAAGAACGACCCCTGCATGCCGGGCACGCTCATGCTGGAGGGCTGCCTGCAGGCGATGGCGTTCCATCTCGCGGCCCTGGGCTTCACCGCCGACCGCGACGGCTGGCGCTTCGAACCCGTCCCCGACACCGCGTACCGCATGCTGTGCCGCGGCCAGGTCACACCGGACAGCCGCCTGCTGACGTACGAGGTGTTCGTCCGCGAGCTGTCCGACGGCGCAGCGGGCGGCGACGGGGTCGGGGAGCCCGTCCTGGTGGCCGACGTCCTGTGCACGGTCGACGGGGTCAAGGCGTTCCTCGCCCGCGGCCTCGGTCTGCGGCTGGTACGGGACTGGCCGCTGGAGCACTGGCGCCTGCTCGGCCCGCCCGCGCGGCAGGAGACAGGCGCGCCCGTGCCGCTGCCCTCCCTCGGCGGTCTGGCGGGCCACCGCGAGAACACCGAGGCCGTGTACGGGTATCCGGAACTGCTGGCCAGTGCCTGGGGCCGGCCGTCGGAGGCGTTCGGGACGCTGTACGGGCCCGCGGAGGACGCACGCCGCGTACCCCGGCTGCCGGGTCCGCCGTACCACTTCATCAGCCGCATCGTCTCCGTCGACGGCCCGCCCGGCTCCATGGAGGCCGGTGTCGCGGTCGTCGCCGAGTACGACGTCAGCGACCGGAGCTGGTTCTTCGAGCAGAACAACAACCCCGTGATGCCGACGGCCGTGCTGATGGAGATCGCCCTCCAGCCGTGCGGATGGCTCGCCTCCTACGCGGGCTGCGCACTGAGCTCGGACAGGGATCTCCTCTTCCGCAACCTCGACGGCACAGCGACCGTCAGCGGCCACATCGGCCCGGACACCGCCACCGTGCGCACCCGCGCCGAGCTGCGGGAGATCTCACGCAACGGCGACATGATCATTGTGTCCTTCGAGGTCGAGTGCACCGCGGACGGCCGGCCGGTCTTCCGGGCCTCCACCGTGTTCGGCTTCTTCCCACCCGAGGCCTTCGCCGACCAGGCGGGCCTGCCGCCCACGGACGCCGAACTCCTGCGCCTGGCCGAGCCGTGCGACCGGACCCCGGCGCTGCGGACATCCCGACTCGCCGGACCGATGCTGCTCATGGTCGACCGGGTGACCGGCTACTGGCCGCAGGGCGGGGCTTCCGGACTTGGCCGGCTGCGGGCCGAGAAGGACGTCGACCCGGGGGAGTGGTTCTTCAAGGCGCACTTCCTCTCGGACCCCGTACAGCCCGGCTCGCTCGGCGTCGAGGCGATGTGTCAGCTCCTCCAGACGTATCTGATCGAAACGGGCGCGGGCAGCGGCCTCCGGCGGCCCCGGTTCGAACTCCTCACCATGAACCGCCCGTTGACCTGGAAGTACCGCGGCCAGGTGGTGCCCGCCAACGAACGGGTGACGGTCGAGCTGGAGGTCCACGAGACGGGCGAGGCCGAACGCGGCCGGTACGCGGTGGCCGAGGCGTGGCTGTGGGTCGACGGCAAGCGCATCTACCACGTACGGGACCTCGGAATGCGGGTAGTCGAAGGCGACCGCTACGGGGACGATGGACAAGGCAACACCGGAACCAGCACGAACACCGGCGCCGAGATCGTGCTCGACCCCGCAGCCGACGGCTGGCTGTCGGACCACCGCCCGACATGGACGGTGCCGGCGCTGCCCGGGATGTCCACCCTCGACCTGCTCGCGCAGGCGGCCGAGGCGCACACGGACCGCCCCGTGACCTCCCTGCGCGACGTCCGCCTGCACCGCTGGATACGGGTCACCGAGCCCCTCCGCCTCAGGACGGAGGTCACCGCCACCGACGGGTACGGGTCCGGCGGCGGCGAATTCACCGTAACCCTGCTGACCTGGCGTGAAGCGGCCACCGCCGCCCTGTCCCGCTTCGAACCGGCCGCGACCGCCACGGTCCGCGTCGGCGAGCGGGCCGCGGCCGACGGCCCTCCCGAGCCGTTCGCACCGCTGCAGGAGGCGGCTCCCGCCGAAGACCCGTACGCCTCGGGGGCGCTGTTCCACGGCCCGGCGTTCCAGTACCTGGTCTCGGTGCGTGCCGCGGCCAGCGGTGCGTCCGGTGTTCTCGACGCGGGACGGGGCGCGGTCCCCCGCGGTCTGCTCCACCCGGGCCTCCTGGACGCGGCCCTGCACGTGATCCCGCACGACCAGCTCTGGCGCTGGTCACCGGAGATCGGCAGGGACGTGGCCGCGTTCCCGCACCGCATCGCCGCGTTCGACGTATACGGTCCGATGCCGTCCGCCGGCGATGTGCACGTCGAGGCCCGGTTCGCCGGGTTCGACCAGGAGGACCGGCGGCTGCCCGCCTTCGACCTCCAGCTCTCGGCCGGCGGCCGGCTGCTGGTGGCCTTCCGCCTGGTGGAGATCCTCGTCCCCAAGGGACGGATCGCCACGGCCGATCCCGTCCTGCGCCGCACCTTCCTGCGGGACCGGCAGTACGCCGCGGGCATCGGACTGTCCGTGACCCGGGACGGGGTGACCCGCCTTTCGGCGGAGGACGCCGACCGGTTCGACTGGCTGCCGGGCACGGTCGCGGAGGTCTACGGTCTGCCGCCGGGAGCACGCGGCCGGGACCACCTGGCCGAGATCGCGGTACGGGACCACATCGCCCGCATCGCCCGCGTACACCCTTCGGCGGTCGTGGTGGCGGACGAGCTCACCAGGGGGTGGCCGGACGGCAGGCCCGACGCGGCGCACGTGGTCCGGGTCGGTCGGGACGGCGACCGGGTGGAGGTGCGGGACGCCGGGCCATCTCAACTGGTCCAGACCTATTGACGGTTGGTCCAGACCTTTCTATTCTCGCGGCACTGCGGTGAGCATGTCATGAACATGCGCGCTCGATCCCGAGTGCGCATGTTCCGCGTGCACGAGTGCTCACGGGCGGCGCAGGCCTGGTTCAACCCCCATGTACGACCGGACCTCACCCCGAGGAGGCGCAGGATGCGCTTCAGAGACAGAGCCGTGGCAGGGCTGACCACCCTGCTGCTCCCGCTCGCAGCCCTGGTCGGCCTGGCGACCCCCGCCGAGGCCGCGACATCCGCCACGGCCACGTACGCCAAAGTCCAGGACTGGGGCACGGGCTTCGAAGGCAAGTGGACGATCAAGAACACCGGCACCACGAGCATCAGTGCCTGGACCGTCGAATGGGACTTCCCCTCCGGCACCTCGGTGACCTCCGCCTGGGACGCCGACGTCACCAGCTCCGGCACCCACTGGACCGCCAAGAACAAGTCCTACAACGGGGCGCTCGCCCCCGGAGCCTCCGTCTCCTTCGGCTTCAACGGCGCCGGTTCCGGCTCGCCGAGCGGCTGCAAGCTCAACGGCGCGTCCTGCGACGGCGGCAGCGTCCCCGGTGACAACCCGCCCTCCGCGCCCGGCACCCCCACCGCATCCGACATCACGAACACCTCGGTCAAGCTCAGCTGGACCGCGGCCACCGACGACAACGGCATCAAGAACTACGACGTCCTGCGCGACGGCGCCAAGGTCGCGACGGTGACGGGGACCTCGTACTCCGACAGCGGCCTGACCGCCGGCACCGACTACTCCTACTCGGTGCAGGCCCGTGACAGCGCCGACCAGACCGGTCCGGCGAGCGGCGCGGTCAAGGTGCACACCACGGGCGGATCCACGGACCCGACGCCGACTCCGGGCAGCAAGATCAATCTCGGGTACTTCACTGAGTGGGGCATCTACGGCCGGAACTACAACGTCAAGAACCTCGTCACCTCCGGCTCCGCCGCGAAGATCACGCACATCAACTACGCCTTCGGCAACGTCACCGGCGGCAAGTGCGCGATCGGCGACGCGTACGCCGACTACGACAAGGCGTTCACCGCCGACCAGTCGGTGAGCGGCGTGGCCGACACCTGGGACCAGCCGCTGCGCGGCAACTTCAACCAGCTGCGCCAGCTGAAGGCCAAGTACCCGAACATCAAGGTGCTGTGGTCGTTCGGCGGCTGGACCTGGTCCGGCGGCTTCACCGAGGCGGCGAAGGACCCGGCCGCGTTCGCCGCCTCCTGCTACAGCCTGGTCGAGGACCCGCGCTGGGCCGACGTCTTCGACGGCATCGACATCGACTGGGAGTACCCGAACTCCTGCGGCCTGTCCTGCGACACCAGCGGGGCCGCGGCGTACAAGAACCTGATGGGGGCCCTTCGCGCCAAGTTCGGCTCGAGCAACTTGGTCACTTCGGCCGTCACCGCGGACGCCTCCTCCGGCGGCAAGATCGACGCCGCCGACTACGCGGGCGCGGCCCAGTACGTCGACTGGTACAACGTGATGACGTACGACTTCTTCGGCGCCTGGGACGCGGACGGCCCGACCGCTCCGCACTCGCCGCTCACCTCCTACAGCGGCATCCCGCAGGCCGGCTTCACCACGGCCGACGCGATCGCCAAGTACAAGGCGAAGGGCGTGCCCGCGAGCAAGCTGCTGATCGGCATCGGCTTCTACGGGCGCGGCTGGACGGGCGTCACGCAGTCCGCTCCGGGTGGCACCGCGACCGGGCCGGCAGCCGGGACGTACGAGCAGGGCATCGAGGACTACAAGGTCCTCAAGACGTCCTGCCCGGCCACCGGCACGATCGCCGGCACGGCCTACGCGCACTGCGGCAGCAACTGGTGGAGTTACGACACCCCGTCGACGATCGCCGGAAAGATGACCTGGGCCAAGGACCAGGGCCTGGGCGGTGCGTTCTTCTGGGAGTTCAGCGGTGACACCGCGAACGGCGAGCTGGTGAGCGCCATCAGCAGCGGCCTGCAGTAACGCCGGCCTGCGGTAACAGCGGTCGGCGGCAACGCCGGCCTGCAGTGACCGCAGCCGCCCCCGGACGGACCCGGGGAGACGGGAACGCCCCTCGTCTCCCCGGGTCCTGACTTGGACCCGCATCTGGCTCGATCGGATCGATGCGACCGGCGCAAGGCGTGACGCACCATGACGCGAGGCGTTGAACCGATGAGCGAAGCGGGCACAGGGCAGCATGTCCAATATCCTTGGACGACCCGTCCGAAGGTGTTGGACGCTAGCTCTTCTGGCGCCTGACTGCAAGTGATTTGCGAGAGTTTGGCCAATCGACTTGTCGGAAGGAAGAATCCACCTCGTGGCCAACGCACTGCAGGAATTGGTGAAGATCCGACTGGAGCAGCAGGGCTGGTCCTACGGCGACGTGGCACGGCGCGGCGGTATTCCGCGTTCCACCGTCCATCACCTGGCGACTGCGGAACGAGTGACCCGCATGCCGCAACAGGGCACCCTCGAAGGCCTGGCCCGCGGGTTGGAGCTGCCCCTGGACTCCGTGCGCAGGGCCGCCGCGGAGGCCTGCGGGATCCATCTGTACTTCGAGGAGCCAGCCGACACCGCAACCGCCGACCCCGAGGTCGCCACCCTCATCGCCAGCGTTCAGCGACTGTCCGTGGCCGACCGCCGGCACGTCACCGCGCTCATCGAATCCCTCCTGCGGAGCACCTCCGATAACGGTCACCTCCGATAACGGTTCCGGCTAGCACGATTGACGGTGGGCGACTACTGCGGATGGACCGAGCCGTCTGACGTGCCGTTCGCCGCCCCGCGTTCCACCTCGGGTTATCACTCATCGTCATATATCCATGGAGACCGGGGGATTTCAGGTCGCCTGCGTCCATGCCATACCTGATCATGCATGTCATGGCGAAGTATCAGATCGGACAAGAAATGGTTCGATCGAGAGCTATCCTCTCCTCGCGGGGGCGGGTGAGCCGCCCGAAGCCTCCGTGAGAGAGGGGGGTGTACGTGCTTGTCGTTCCAGGAGCGATTGCGACCGCCGTCGTCCGTGACCGGACGGGAGAGCCGGTGGTGCTGCTCTCCGGCGAACTCCCCTCGGCCTTCACCCCGTCCAGCGTGCAGGACCTGCTGAATCTGGCTGCCGCCGTGCTCAATGCGGAGGAGTTGGAGCTCTTTCGGAAGTGCCTCGCGGCACTGCGCTGTGGAGAGAAACTCGAGGAACGCCGCATCGAGGTGAGCGGAGCAGTACTGACCGTCTACCGGGGTTGATCCCCGAACAGCGGTAAGGGCTCCCGGGAATTGCTCCCGGGAGCCCATGTCGGATACCGACCGGATCAGATCGGATCAAGCCCGATCAGTAGTACCGGCGGCCGGAATTCCACCAGCAGTCCCCGTGGTTGCGGTGCCTCCAGTGGCCGTTGTTCCAGTACGACCTGTGGCCGCGGCGGTCCCAGCGGTCGCGGCAGTCGTCGTCCCACCGCCCCCGGTAGCGGTCCCAGCTGTTGTAGCCGTAGCCGTAGCGGTAGTCGTCGCAGTCGTTGTCGTGGTTGTGGTGCACGGCCCGGGGTGTCTGGGCCGGGGCGGCCATGGCCGTGCCCGTCAGGGGGATGACGACCGCGGTCACGGTCAGGGCCGCCGTCGCAGCGGCGCGCGCCAGATTTCTCACCAGAATTTCTCCTTGTGCTCGGTGGATTTCTGATGGCGCGTCGGACATTACTCGGAACCGCACACCCCGGTCATTCTCCGAATCGAGCCGCGAGGGCTTATCGGGTTACCTGCGACTTCTGGTCATGGAGCGTCGAAAACGCGCCCTGAGCTTTGCTTCATGTGGGTTTCCGGACTTGCGGAAGCGGTGCCGAGAAACACTCTCCAAGGTGATTCAACTCCGGTGTGTCGCCGAGTTGTTGCAGGTCGGCGGTGAAACGCGGAAACTGATTCCGCGGTGCACCGAGTAACGCGTTGAAGAATTCGTTTCCGATGTCATTCGGAAGAGTCCCGCCTGCGGAAACGGCCGGCGTCGAACGATATTCCGCACCATGTTCCGCGCAGTCGGTCACACGGTCAGCCGCGGTAAATGGTCAGCACAGCGCCGCTCACCTCGATGCGGCGTTCCTCGAGTTTCTCCCCGCAGCGCAGTGCCGCCAGGCACTTCCGGAAGAGCTCCAGCTCCTCCGTGCTGAGCACGGCGGCGGCCAGGTTCAGTAGCTCGTCGAGGCCGGACTGGGTGAGGGCTGAAGGGAGTTCACCGGAGAGCAGCACCACCGGCTCTCCCGTCCTGTCACGGACTACGGCGGTTGCGGAGGCCCCTGGAACAACAAGCACGTGCACCCCTCTCGCGGAGGTTTCGGGCGGTCCAACCCGCCTCGGGCGACGAGAGGATAGCCATCGAGGGCCCTGGCACCGCTCGTCGGAACGCGCCCGATTGGGCCGAACAGGTGAGGCTGCGCGTGCGCCGGCGTCCGGCGCGGCCCTGCTCATCACCTCTCCCACCTGCTGTTTCTTGTCGGTGCGCGAAGTGTTCGGCCGGGAGCGAGATGTCGCGAGTCGCTTGTCCAACGTGATTGGACGGTCTACTGTCCAACCTCGTCAGACAGATTGTCCGGCATGGATGGACGCTTTCGGGATTCGGTTCCGTCCGTCCGTGCCCTTCGTGTAAAGGACCCCACCATGCTCGGCATGCGAGAGCTGGACGCAGAGGCTGCGGAGCTGCTGCCCGGCCGCGAGGCCCTGGGCCGGCTCCGGTTCAACATCTTCCAGTCCACCGATGTGACCCGGCACGTCGCCTACGTCGACGCCCACAACGAGTCGCAGGCGGCCAACTTCTGCTCTCCGGACGCCGTCGCGGCCTCCGAGGCCAACCAGTCCATCAACGTCAGCCAGTAACCGGCACTTCCTTCCGAGAAAGGCTCCACCGTGAACATCGACCAGCTCAACGCCGAGGCCGCCGCCGAACTCCTGCCGAGCCGCGAGGCCCTGGGCCGCCTGCGGTTCAACTGGCTCTCGACCACCAACGTGACCGAGCGCATCGCGTACGTCAACGCGCACAACGAGTCGCTCGCGGCCAACGTGAACTCGCCGGACGCCATCGCGGCCTCCGAGGCGAACCAGACCATCAACATCAGCCAGTAACCGGCGCTCGCTTCCGAGAAAGGCTCCACCGTGAACAACGAACAGCTCAACGCCGAGGCCACCGCGGAACTGCTGCCCGGCCGCAAGGCCCTGGGCCGGCTCCGCTTCGACTTCACCCGGACGAACAACCTGTCCGAGCGCCTGGCCTACGTCGACGCCCACAACGAGTCGCTCGCGACCAACGTCGACTCTCCGGACGCCATCGCGGCCTCCGAGGCCAACCAGACCATCAACATCCGCCAGTAACAAGCCCGGACGTGTGCGGGCCGTGTTCTTGGGGGCGCGGTCCGCACCGGGAGGAAGAGCAGGACGGTGACCGAAACTCAAAGGGTTCATCACCCCGGTCCCGTGGGGGCGGCGGCCTGCGACGTGGACGAAACGTTTTCGGCGTACGAATACACGGAGATACTGTTTCCCGTTCCGCGACGCAGCGCAGGACTCCAACTGCTCGGCGAATACCAGGGATCCGGTTTCACAGAGCCCAAATACCTGGTCCGCCGGGGCGACGGACAGGTGGTCCAGCTGTCCCGGCTGCTCTACCTGGTGGCCGAGGCCGTCGACGGCGCCCGGAACACCGAGACGATCTCGCACCGGGTCAGCGGGCGCTTCGGGCGTGAGGTCAGCGCGGACAACGTCGAGTACCTCATCGAGCACAAACTCGAGCCGCTCGGCGTCACCGTGCCCTTCGGCCAGGAGGGCGATCAGGTCGCCGGTCCGACCTCCGATCTCCTCCTGGCCCTGAAGGCCCATCGGGTCATCTTCCGCGAGCGGCAGGTCGCCCGTATCGCGAAGGCCCTGGCATGGCTGCACCGGCCACTCGTGGTGGTCCTGGTGCTGGCGGCCGCCCTCTGTATGGACTTCTGGCTGTTCGCCGTGCACGGAGCGATGAAACCGGTGCTGCAGATGCTGGAGCAGCCGGTGCTGATGCTGGCCGTGTTCGTGCTGATCGTGGCATCACTCGTCTTCCACGAGTTCGGCCACGCCTCGGCGTGCAGATACGGCGGTGCGCGACCGGGGGCCATCGGGTGCGGTCTCTATCTGATCTGGCCGTCGATGTACACCGAGGTCACCGACGTCTACCGCATCGGGAAGGGTGGCCGGATCCGGACCGATCTGGGCGGCGTCTACTTCAACGTCGTCTTCGTGCTGGGGCTCGCCTGCGCGTACTTCGTCACCGGCCAGTCCGTCTTTCTCGCCGCGATCTACCTGGTGCACTTCGAGATCCTCGAACAACTGATGCCGGTCGTCCGGCTGGACGGCTACTACATCCTCGGGGACCTCGCCGGAATCCCCGACCTCTTCGGCAAGATCAAGCCCATCCTGCTGAGCATGCTGCCGGGGCGCCCGGTGGCTCCGGAGGTGGCCGACCTCAAGCGCCACTCGCGGATCATGGTGACCTGCTGGGTGCTGACCATGGTGCCGCTGATCATCGCCGAGCTCGGTTACGTCCTGTGGAACCTCCCGCGGCTGCTCATCACCAGCCTGCGCTCACTGACCGAGCAGCTGGGCGGGACCTGGATGGCCTTCGTCGACGGCCAGATCGCCGCCGGACTCGTCGGCGTCATCGGAAGCCTGATGCTCGTCTTCCCCCTGGTCGGAGCGGGATATCTCACCGTACGGCTGGGAGGGCGGCTCGGGAAGTACACCGTCCGCGCGACGGAGGGCAAGCCCCGGGTGCGCCTGGCTCTGTGCGGCGGTGTGCTGGCGGGAGCCGGCGCACTCTGCGCGGCGTGGCTGGGCGGAATGACGCCCGAGCCGCTGCCGCCGCAGCCGCCCATCACCCCGATCCTCCAGCCCAACGTTCCCACGGTCCGTCCGACGCCGTCGGCCTCCGTAGAGCAGCCGGTCCCTGGGAGCTCGGTCCCGTCCGTCCTCACCAGTTCGCCTGCCGATGCGGGCTCGGTCGAGCCCTCCGACGACGGCAGTCCGTCCGGCGAGGCCACCACCGCGAGCGGCTCCCCGTCCCCGAGCCCCAAGAAGGAAGTTCCGAGGCCCGGGCCGACGACTCCGGCGCCGACGCCGAGCAGCAGCCGCACCTCGGCGCCGCCCTCGCCGACGCCCAGCGCCAGCTCCTCGTCCGGCACGCCGAGCGCCACGCCGTCCGAATCCCCTTCGCCCTCGGCGACCGCATCCGAGTCGCCGAGCGCCACGGTCAGCCCGGAACCCTCCGCACCGTGACCCCCAAGATCCTTCCAGCACGTCCGCAAAGGAGCACTCAGTGACGACCCACCGAAAGCCACGAACCAGCGAAGCCGGCCGCAGAGCCGCGCGGCTGGGCATCCTGGCCACCGCGTGCATGGCCGGCTTCGCCACCGCGAACCCGGCCGGTGCGACATCGACCCAGGTCGCCCGCGTCGGCATCGCATTCGACGAAGCGCACGCGAAGGCCACCCCGAGGCATCGCGTCGACTACGACGACGAGTTCGCGATCCACGAGCTCGGATCGGTCATCGGCACCGGTGCGCGCAACAAGGCGGTCGCCCGCTCCGTCGGCTGCTCGCTCGACAACCCGTGCCGGTCGGTCGCCCTGTCCTTCCAGGTCGTCACCACGACCGGCACCCTCGCGCACCTCAACGCCACGAACACCAGCCGCGCCATCAACGACCACTGCGAGGGCTGCCAGACGTTCGCCGGCGCCTACCAGTTCATCGTCTCCACTCCCTACTCGTTCACCCTCAGCCGTTCGACCAGGGACCGACTCGGTGTACTCGAGCGGCGGCTTGGCGAGCTGGAGCGGAGCCGCGAGTCGATCGACGTCGTCAAGGGCCGCGCCGACTCCCTCGCCGCCGAGGTGGTGAACCTGCTCAAGGGGTCGCTGGCATCCGCACCGCGCGGCGCGGCGGTGGACCCGCTGCAGAACTTCCGGCCCACCGTCACCCTGCGGCGCCACATCGACTAGCCCGCCGGCACACCCGTACCGAACCTCCACCCGTCTCCCGGCTCGGGGAGCTGTCTCCCCGAGCCGGGGGCGGACCTCTTCTCCAGTCCACCGGAGGGATGAACACCCATGCGTTACCCACCAGAGCTGCGTCGCCAGGCCCTCGACCTGCTCGCCGTAGGCGAGCCCGTGAAGAAGGTCGCCGTCGACCTCGGCCTCAAGGAGCGGACGATCTACCAGTGGCGGCGCAGATACCTGCCGCACCTGCGGAGAGGGCGGTCCATCCCGCATGCCGGGGCCGAACTCAACGCCGCACGCAGACGCATCACCGAGCTGGAGACCGAGCTCGCCGTCCTCCGGCGTGCGACCGATCTGCTGTGTGACGCGGTGTCCCCAAAAGGCGATTCGAGGCAGTACATGTGATGGCCCACGACGGTCTGCCCGTGCGGATCGCCACCAGGGTCCTCGGAGTGACCGAGTCCGGGTACTTCACCTGGCGCTCCCGTCCTCCCTCCGCACGGTCCTTCCGTCACTCCTGGCTCACCGAAGTCATCAGCGCCATCCACACCGCCTCGGGCGGCACCTATGGATACCGACGCATTCACGACGAACTGACGCTGAGATACGGCATCACGGTCAGCCACGGAACGGTGCAGCTCCTCATGCGCAGGGCCGGTCTCCGGGGCCTCTCCGGTCTCTCCGGCGATCGTTAGCGGACCCCTGACGCGCCATGAGTCCGAATTCTTCGAGGCTTCGTACGCGAACGAGAGAGTGATCGGAGCACAGCCATGGAATTCCCGACGTTTCCCACGCCACCGCTGCCTATCGCCGTGTTCCTGCGCCCATATCTGCGCGTGGGGGAGGACCTGCCGGCGACGCAGGCACACCAGGTGATGCTGCACTGCGCGCTGGACGCCGCCTGTATCCCCGCGCGGCTGCCCGACACCGATGCCGTCGCCCGGATCGCCGAGCTCGACTACCAGACGGTGAGCACCGTGATCGGCTGGCTGCGGACCCTGAGGGAGCGATGAGCGGCCGACGATGCGGACAATGCCTCGGTCAGGCGGAGCCGGTGTCGGGGCCGGAGTCGGGAACCGCGTCGGCGTTGCGCAGGAGGGATTCGATGAGTGCGGTGACGTGCCGGCGGTCGGCCACGGACAGTCGCTGAACGCTGGCGATGAGGGTGGCGACCTCGGGGTCGGCGGTTGCGGTGTCGGCCGGCTCCTCGAAGTACAGATGGATCCCGCAGGCCTCCGCGGCGGCCCTGCGCACGGAGTCCAGGGGCAGCTCCAACCCGCGAGCCAGGCCTTCGAGGGTGCCCTGTTGCGGCATGCGGGTCACTCGTTCCGCAGTCGCCAGGTGATGGACGGTGGAACGCGGAATACCGCCGCGCCGTGCAACGTCGCCGTAGGACCAGCCCTGCTGCTCCAGCCGGCTCTTCACCAATTCCTGCAGTGCGTTGGCCACGGGACGGTTTCTTCCTGCTAGCGATGCGTTGACGTGTACGGGTGATGCCGAGTCTATGTCGGTGGGCGGGTGGTACTTCCAGACCAATCTTGCGAAAGAGCCTGTATGCCCACTCTGACCGAAGAACTTGCTCTCCTTCTCCTCAACGACTCCGGCCGGAGCACCGTCGACCTGGGACGCTGCCGCCGTGCGGTGGGCAGCGCGATCCTGCTCGACCTGGTGCGGGCCGACCGGATCGCCATCGAGTCGCCCGCGGACGCGTTACCGGGCGTCCTGCCCGTCGTGCGTGACGGTGCCGCCACCGGGGACCCGGTGCTCGACAAGGCCCTCGAGACACTCGGGGGCCGGCAGATACGGCTGGAGCGCGTGACGGAGACGATCGGCCGCGACTGCTGGCCGCCCCTACTGGAGAGCCTGGTCGGACGGGGGTTGCTACGGCAGGAGGAGGGGCGGCTCCTCGGTCTCGTCCGCACCCATGCCTGGCCCCTCGTCGATCACGCGTACAAGAGGGAAGCCGTGGGGCGCGTCCGGGGCGCGGTCATCGAGCGCCGGCAGCAGGACGAGCCGACGCTGCTCCTGGTGATGCTTCTGCACTCGGCCGGCGCCCTCGCGGCGGTCCTGCCGGGCGAAGACAGGGAGACGGTGGAGGCGAGGGCCGGGCGGCTCGTCCGCAGCACCGTGACCGACAGCCCATGGCACGAGGTGTTCCGGGGCCTGGACACGGCCCTGTTCACCGTACTTCTGGCGAGCTGACGCCTTACTTCCCGGGAGCTGAATACTCGTAGAACCCCTGGCCGCTCTTGCGGCCCAGGCGGCCGGCCGCGACCATCCGCTGAAGCAGCGGGGGAGCGGCGTACAAGGGCTCCTTGTACTCGTCGTACATCGACTCCGCCACCGCTTGGGCGGTGTCGAGGCCGATGAGGTCGAGCAGGCGCAGCGGGCCCATCGGATGGGCGCACCCCAGTTCCATCCCCCGGTCGATGTCCTCGGCGCCGGCGGATCCGGCCTCGACCATGCGCACCGCGGCGAGCAGATACGGCACCAGGAGTGCGTTGACCACGAATCCGGAGCGGTCGGTCGCCTCGATGATCTGCTTCCCCAGGCCCTCGGAGGCGAAGGCCATGGCGCGTACGACGGTGTCGGTGCTCGTGGTGAGGGCCGGGATGATCTCGACCAGGGACTGCACCGGTACCGGATTGAAGAAGTGCATGCCCAGGACATGGGTGGGCCGCTGGGTGGCCACCGCCAGGTCCACGACGGGAATCGACGAGGTGTTGGTGGCCAGGATCGCCTCGGGGTCTGCGACGACCCGGTCGAGCTTGCTCAGGACGCCGGTCTTGACGTCGCGGTTCTCGGCGACGGCCTCGATCACGAACTGACGGTCCGCCATGGCCTCGAGGTCGTCGGTGTAGGCGAGCCGGGAGCGCGCGCCGTCCCACTCCGCCTCGGTGATCTTGCCGCGGTGCAGAGCGCGGTCGAGGGACGCATCGATGCGCCGGCGGCCGGCCTCGGCGGCGTCGGATGACGACTCTGCGACCAGGACGTCGATGCCGCGCAGTGCGGCGACCTCGGCGATGCCGGAGCCCATGAGGCCGCAGCCGACGACGCCGAGACGGGAGAGGGTTTCCATGCGGATGGCCTTTGCGTGGGAGGCGGGCCTGGGATGTGGGTGGGAGCTTGCCGCATCAAGTGACTGTAGTCAATGAAAAGAAAGTCTGCTGCGGTCGGCCATCGGTCGGGAACCGCGTCAGGCGCTGGGGGTCCCGGCAGGACGTGACCGGCGATACGGCTTCACCGCGCGGCGGGCGATGGCGAACCTGTGCGTCTCCGATGGGCCGTCGTAGATCCGGAACGGCCGTACCTCCCTGACCAGCCGCGCCAGCGGGGCGTCGGCCGAGATGCCGAGCGCGCCGCAGATCTGCACCGCCCGGTCGACGACCCGGTTCACCGCCTCCGCTACGAAGACCTTGGACACGGAGGAGAGTTGGGCGGCGGCCGCCGAGCCGCTGTCCAACTCCCAGGCGGTACGCCAGATCAGCCCGCGGCTCGCCTCGATGTCGATCTCGGAGTCGGCCAGCATCTGCTGCACCATGCCGAGGTCGCCAAGCAGCGAGCCGAAGGCCTCGCGGGTGCCCGCCCGCTCCAGTGCCACGTCCTGGGCGCGGCGCGCGGCTCCCAGCCAGCGCATGCAGTGCGTGAGGCGGGCGGGGCCGAGCCGGACCTGGGCGTTCTCGAAGCCCCGGTCCACGGCTCCCAGTACCTGCTCGTCGCCCACCACGCACTCCTCGAACACGATCTCGCTGTGCCCGGCGAAGAGCCCCTCGTCCAGGGTCTCGATGTCCCGGACGATGCGCATGCCGGGGTTCCCGGCGTCGACGAGGAACATGGTGGCGTCGCCCGGGTCGCCGGGGCCGCCCTGCGTACGGGCCATCACGATGGCGAAGTCGGCGCCGTTGGCGCCGCTGATGAACCACTTCCGCCCGTCGATGCGCCAGCCGCCCGGGACCCGGACCGCCGTGGTCCGCAGCGCCCGGGGGTCGGCGCCCGCGCCCGGAGCCGGTTCGGTCATCGCGAAGCACGAGCGGTACTCGCCGGCGGCCAGCGGGCGCAGATAGCGCTGCTGCTGCTCCTCGGTGGCCACCTTCTCGAGCAGGTGCATGTTGCCCTCGTCCGGGGCCGCGCAGTTCAGGGCGAGCGGGCCGAGCACGGAGTATCCGGCGGCCTCGAACACCACGGACTGCCCGCGCAGATCGAGCCCGTGCCCGCCCCACCTCGCCGGTACGTGCGGGGCGAAGACGCCGGCATCGCGGGCTCCCTTCTGCAGGGCCTCCCGCAGTGCCTGCGGTGCGTCGTGCACGGAACCGCCGCACTCGCGCTCGGCCGGCACCACCACCTCGCGGACGAACTCGGCGGTGGCCTCGGCGAGCCGGGTGACGGACGGATCGACATCGAACTGGATCGGCATGGTTCCTCCCGCCCACGGGCGTACGGGCGCCGGTGCCCGTCGCATTCGCAGAAACTGTACAACGGATCAAGTTTCTCTACCCAGGGTGTGGCAGACGGGCATGCTCCGTCGAGGAAGCATGGCGGAGCAGTTGTAGAAACTGGAGGACAGGTTCAGTATGTCGGCACTGCCGAGCCGGCCGTCCCGCCGGGCCGTCACACCCTCCGGCTCCGACGATGGGAGAAGGCCACGATGAGCAGCCAGCAGGTCGTCCGGGTCGTCCGCCACTCCGACGGGATCGTCGAGCTGCTGCTGGACGATCCCGGACGTGGAAACGCCCTCGACCTCGGGACGGCCGAGGCGCTGCGGGACGCGGCCGCCGAGGTCGCGGCCGACCCGGGCGGCGCCGTCCTGGTGCGCGCGTCCGGCGGGAACTTCTGCGTGGGCGGTGACCTGCGTGCCTTCGCCGGCCGGGGTGCGGAGACCGGCACCTATGTGCACGCGGTCGCCACCGCCGCGCACGCCGCGATCCGGACCCTGCACGAGCTGCCGGTGCCGGTGGTGACAGCCGTGCGGGGTGCGGCGGCGGGTGGTGGAATCGGGCTCGCCCTGGCGGGCGACATCGTGGTGGCGGCCCGGTCGGCGCGGTTCCGCCTTGCCTACACGGCGATCGGGCTCACGCCGGACTGCGGTGCCTCGTGGGTGCTGCCGCGCCTGGTGGGGCCCCGGCGGGCCGCGGACCTGATCCTGACCAACCGGGTCCTGACCGGCGACGACGCCGAGCGGTGGGGTCTGGTGTCCCGTGTCGTCGAGGATGACGCCCTGGACGACACCGCCTACCGGATCGCCGCCGAGCTCGCCGCCGGCTCCGGCATCGCGCTGCGCGCCGCGAAGGACCTCTTGCGGGGAGCCCCCGAGATGCCGCTGGAGGAACTGCTCGCGGAGGAGGCGCGGTCAATCGCCGCCCTGGCGGGCGGGGTTGAGGCCCAGGCCGCGATGGAGTCGTTCCTCGCCGCCCGGTCGAGTGGTCGGGTGGTGCCGTCCAACGGGTCCGTGAGCGAGCGGCCGCAAAGTGTTTCTTGATTCCCTCTTCACTAACAGGTGCGCTGGAGCGTAACCTCCGGGCAACACGGATCGCAGTTCCGTACGACTCCCTACGACCCGGCAACCGTCGCCGCGCGGCTCCGCCCGCGCCACCCACAGGAAAAAGGTGTGGAGATGCAATCTGCTGCCGTGGAGCGGACAGACGCCCTCGACGAGTCACTCACCGAAGCCGTCGTCGACCTCGTCCTGCGCGGCATGTGGCGCGGCAAAGAGGCCTCCGAGCAACGACCGCTGGTCGACGCCGGGCTCGCCATGGTGAAAGGCCCCATGGCGCTGCCCACCGAGCGGGCCAAGAAGGCCGTGTCGGACATGCTGCGGATTCCCGCGGGATCCGGGCTGGAGCAGCAGATCACCGCGGTCTACGAGGCGTTCCTGCCGGTCAACAGGCAGGTGCGCGAGGTCTGCACCGCCTGGCAGTGCCGTCCGGACGGCAGCGTCAACGACCACAGCGACGATCTCTACGACGCCGAGGTCCGCGAGATGCTGGAGGACGTGCACGAGGCCATTCAGCCGGTGCTGCGCAGGCTGGAGCGGCTGCTCGCGGGCAGCGGCCGGTACCTCACCGGTCTGCAGGAGGCCCTCGACCGGTTCGACGACGGCGCCACGGAGTGGCTGGCGTCGCCGCTCTGCGACTCGTACCACACCGTGTGGATGCGGCTGCACCAGGAACTGCTGCTGGTCCTGGGGATCAGCCGAGCGCAGGACGAGGCCCTCGAGGAGGAGCTGGTCCGTAGGAGCCGGGGGTGAGCGTCACCGAGCCGCAGGCCGGCGTCATCGCGGCGCAGCCGGATGCGCCTGCACCCCGGCCGGATGCGCCCGGCCTCGCCCTGGTGCCGTACGGCCAGGGGCGGACCCGGGGACTGGACGCCGCTGAACTGGGCACGCACGGCATCGCGATGGACCGGCTGGTCGCACTCGGACTGCCGGTGGTGCCGGGCCTGACCGTGCCCGCGGGCGCGTCGGAGCCGCTGTGCGAGCCCGATACCGCCCGCGCGGCCATCGAACTGGTCGAGCAGATGTCGGGACGCCGCGTCGGCGACGCCGCCCGGCCGCTGCTGCTGCGTCTGTCGGCGAGCGCCCCCGCAGAGGTCGCCGGACTGCCGCCCGACCTCGCCTGTCTCGGCGTCAACCCCAAGAACGCCGGGGACCTGAGCGCCGTCATCGGCCGCGGAGACGCGCTGTACGAGGTGTGGGCCGCCACCGTCCGGATGATCGCCGAGTACGGCCTCGACGTGCCGGGCGCGCTGCTCGACGACGCCCTGCTCGACATCCCCGAGCCGCACGCCCGCGTCGACGCGCTGCTGTCCCTGGTGGCGGAGCACGCCACGCGGCCCTTCCCCGACGACCCCGCCGGACAACTCGCCCTGGCCGCCCGGGCGGTCCTCGCCCGGTGGGACTCGCCGCGCGCCAGAAGGTCCCGCCGCGCCCAGCGGCTCCCCGCCGATCTGGGCATAGCGCTGCACGTCCAGGCGCTGCGCATCGGCCCTGCGGACCGCTCCGGCTACGGCACGGCGGTCAGCCGCAACGCCGAGACGGGCCGCTTCTCGCCCCAGGGCTCGTTCTTCCGGGGCGTACGCCGCAGCGCGCCGCCCCCGGGCACCGGCGAACCGCTGGAGCGACTGGGCGGAGGGACTGCGCTGCTCGAGCATGCGCTGCTCACCCTCGAACGCCATCTGCACGCACCCGTCTCCGTCGACTTCGAGGTGCGCGACGGCGAGGTCTCCCTGCTCGCCGCCTCGGCGCAGACCCGCCCGCCGCTGCGCGCCTCGGTGTGCCTGGCCGCGGACCTGGCCCGCGACGGCTCACTCGGCCGCGAGGAGGCGGTACGCCGCATCGGCCCCGCCCAGGTGCAGGAACTGCTGCACGCCCAGCTCCGGTTGACCGGCGACGAGGAACTCCTGGTGCGGGGCCTGCCCGCGTCCCCCGGAGCCGCGGCAGGCGTGATCGCCCTGTCCAGCGAACGCGCCCTGGAACTGGCGGCCGACGGCACGGGCGCCGTCCTGGTCGCGCACGAGACCACACCGGCCGACGTCCCCGGGATGCTGGCCGCCGCCGCGGTGCTGACCGGCAGCGGCGGTATCGCCTCGCACGCCGCGGTGGTGGCGCGAGGCGCGGGCAAACCGGCGGTGTGCGGCGCAGAGGGGCTGCGCGTCGACCGGGCGGCCGGGACGGTGCGGATCGGCGACCGGCTGCTACGCGAAGGCGACCCGGTGTCGCTCGACGGCCGTACCGGCGCCGTCTACGCCGGGACACTGCAGGTCAGCGTCGCCGGGCCGCCGCCCGAACTGTCCACGCTGCTGGACTGGGCGGACGGCGCACGGCGGCTCGGAGTACGCGCCAACGCCGACACGGCATCGGAAGTGAGCACCGCCGTCGCCCTCGGCGCGGAAGGTGTGGGCCTGTGCCGCACCGAGCACCAGTTCCTCGGCGACCGGCTGCCGCTGATCCGCGGCGTCATCCTGGCCGACGGCTCGGCGGCCCGCGACGAGGCGCTGCTCGCCCTGGAACAGGCACAGCACGAGGACTTCAAGGCGCTGCTGGCCGCCGTCGGGGACCGCCCGGTCACCGTGCGCCTCCTCGACGCACCGCTGCACGAGTTCCTGCCCGCGCCCGGAGAGGCCGGGGACGCGGCCGCGGAGCAGCGGGCGGCGTCGCTGCGGGAGGCCAACCCGATGCTCGGGCTGCGCGGCGTACGTCTGGCGCTGCTGCACGAGAGGCTGTACCCGGCGCAGGCCGAGGCCCTCTTCTCGGCCTGGGCCGATGTCGCCGCCACCGGCGTCCGGCCGCGCCTCGAGGTGATGATCCCCCTGGTCAGCCTGCCGGAGGAGCTGGCCGCAGCGGCCGAATTCGTGCGCGGTGCCGCCGAGACGGTCGCCGCCCGCACCGGCGTCGAGGTGCCGTACCGCCTCGGCACGATGATCGAGACACCGCGCGCCGCCCTGCTGGCCGCCGAACTCGCCGAGCACGCCGAGTTCTTCTCCTTCGGCACGAACGACCTCACCCAGCTCACCTACGGATTCTCCCGGGACGACGTCGAACGCCAGGTGCTCGCCTCGTACCAGGAGCGCGGGTTCCTCACCGCCAGCCCGTTCGCCCGGCTCGACCCGCACGGCGTCGGCGCCCTGGTCGCGCTCGCCGCCGAGAAGGCGAGGAGCATACGCCCGGACATCAAGCTCGGCGTGTGCGGCGAGCACGGGGGCGACCCCGAGTCGATCGCGTTCTGCGACGACCTCGGACTGGACTACGTCTCCTGCTCCGCGCACCGCGTGCCGGTCGCCCGCATGGCCGCCGCGCACAGCGCGCTGCGCGAGGGGCGCAACGAGAACGGGACAGCACCATGACCAGTACCGTGACCGACCCCGTCGGCGGCGTGACCGAGGCGTCGGAAACCGAACTGGCCGAACTGCGCGACACCGTGCGGGCGGTGTGCGCGGACGCGGGCGGCATCGCGGCCGTGCGCGCACTCCCCGAGCACGCCCCCGGCATCGACGCCGAACTATGGGACACCCTCGGCCGGCAGGTGGGCCTCGCGGCCCTCGGCCTGCCGGAGCACGCGGGCGGCATCGGCGGCCTCGCGGAGATCGCCGTGGTCTGCGAGGAGCTGGGCAGGACGCTGGCGCCGGTGCCGCTGCTGTCCTCCACGGTGCTGGCGGGGCAGGTGCTGGCCAGGTGCGGTACGGCCGACGAGCCGCTCGCGGAACTGGCCGCGGGCAGGGTGCACGCCTTGGCCGTGGCCGCGCCCGACGGAGTCTGGCGGCCGGACGCGGTGCCGGTGGCCGTCACCTGGCGCGACGGCGTTCCGGTCGTCGACGGCACTGCGCCATTCGTACTGGACGGCGCCGACGCCGAAGCCCTGGTGGTCGCGGCCGAGGGCGCCGACGGCGTGGACCTCTTCCTCGTAGACCTCGTCGACCCGCACGGGCCGGGCGTGACCGTCCGACGGGTGCCCACGCTGGACCTCAGCCGCGGCCAGGCCGTCGTCTCGTTTGCCGGAGTCCGGGCGCGGGCCCTGACGGCGAACGGCGAAGGGACCGAGGTCGTCGGCCGCGCCTTGGACGTGGCCCTGGTGGCGCTGGCCGCCGAGCAGTTGGGCGGCGCTCAGGCGGCCCTCGACATGACGGTGGCCCATGTGCGGGACCGCATGCAGTTCGGCAGGGCCGTCGGCAGCTTCCAGGCCGTGAAGCACACCTGCGCCGACATGCTGCTCCAGGTGGAGGCGTCACGGTCGGCGGTGGTACGCGCGGTCCGGGCGGCAGGCTCGCCCGAGTCCCTCGCGGAGGCGGCGGCGGTGGCCCAGGCATGGTGCGGCGAGGCGTTCGCGTACGTCGCAGCGGAGTGCGTCCAGCTGCACGGCGGCATGGGCTTCACCTGGGAACACGACGCGCACCTGTACTTCCGGCGCGCGCAGTCCGACGCGGTGCTCCTGGGCGGCGCCGCGCACCACCGGGAACGGCTGGCGGGGCTGCTGGGCTGGTGACCCGGCCGCGCGGGACCTGTGGCAGCAGCGTGCAAGAGAAGGCAGAACGGCATGACCAACAGCGGCATGACCACGAGACTCATCGACGACGGCCTCTTCGAGAGCGTGGAACCGCCACGTCTCCTGGGGGTCCGCTGCACCGCCTGCGGCACCGTCGTCTTCCCCCGGCAGGACTCCTGCCCCAGGTGCCCGGACGGGACGATGGCCCCGCACGTGCTGCCGGAGCGCGGCGTGGTCTGGTCGTGGACGCTGCAGGCCTTCCCTCCGAAACCGCCGTACCGCCCGCCGGCCGAGGGCTTCCAGCCGTACGCCCTCGGCTACGTCGACCTCGGTGAAGTGCTGGTCGAGGCGCGGCTCGACGTGCCCCGCGGGCAGGTGCGGATCGGGCTGCCGGTCCGGCTGACCCTGGTGCCCGCGTGCCACGACGAGGACGGGACACAGGTGCTGACCTTCGCGTTCCGCCCGGACCCCGGACCGGACCCGGAAGGTGAGCGATGAGCCGGGCCGACGAGGTCTACGTGGTCGGGTGCGGGATGCACCCCTTCGGCCGCGACGAGACGGTGACCGGGATGGACATGGCCCGGCATGCCGTACGGGAGGCGCTCGCCGACGCCGGCGTCGGCTGGGAGGACATCGGATACGCGGCAGGCGGCTCCGATGTGTCAGGCAAACCGGACACGCTGGTGGGCCGCCTCGGGCTGACCGGCGTGCCGTTCGTCAACGTGCAGAACGGCTGCGCGACCGGAGCCTCGACCGTACTTGCCGTGGCCAACGCGCTGCGCGCGGGCGAGGCGTCGCTGGGACTGGCCGTCGGTTTCGACAAGCACGAGCGGGGCGCCTTCCATGTCTCCGCGGCCCGTTACGGGCTCGGCGACTGGTACGCCGAGACCGGGATGATGCTCACGACGCAGTTCTTCGCCCTGAAGACCCAGCGGTACCTGCACGAGCACGGCATCTCCGAGCGCGCGCTGGCGACGGTGGCCGCACGCGCCTTCCGCAACGGCTCCCGCCACCCCATGGCGTGGCGGCGCAAGGCGCTGACGGAGCAGGAGATCCTCGACTCCGCCGAGGTCAGCCCGCCGCTCACCCAGTACATGTTCTGCTCGCCGGGGCAGGGCGCAGCGGCGCTGGTGCTGGCCCGCGGCGACCGCGCGTTCGACCTGTGCGAACGGCCGGTCATGCTGGCGTCGTTGGCCTTCCGGACCCGGCGGTTCGGCTCGTTCGAGGTGTTCGCTCCCTGGCTGCCGCCCGGCCCGCACCGCAGCCCCAGCGTCGACGCTGCGGAGGCGGCCTTCCGCGGCGCCGGCCTGCGGCCCACGGACGTACAGGTCGCCCAGCTGCAGGACACCGACAGCGGCTCGGAGCTGATCCACCTGGCGGAGACCGGGCTGTGCGGCCACGGCGAGCAGGAAGAGCTGCTGGCGGCCGGAGAAACCGAGTCCACGGGCCGGATACCGGTCAACACCGACGGCGGCTGCCTGGCGGGTGGCGAGCCCGTCGGCGCCTCGGGACTGCGCCAGTTCCACGAGGTCGTACGGCAGTTGCAGGGCCGCGCACCGGGTGTGCAGGTGCTGGGAGGCCCCCGGGTGGGCTTCACGCACGTGTACGGGGCGCCGGGGATCAGCGCGTGTGCGGTGCTCACGGTCTGACACAGGGGCCAGGGGCAGCCGGCCCGACGAGGAGAGCGAGAAGGGAGGGCCTGGCATGGGCGACACCAGCATGGGTGACATCACCAGAGCCGTGCTGGTCACCGGCGGTGCACGCGGCATCGGCGTGGAGATCAGCCGGCAGCTGGCAGACCGCGGACTGAGGGTCCTGGTCGGGGCGAGAAGCCGGGACGCAGCCGAGGAGGTGTGCCGCGGCATCGGCGGATCGGCGATACCACTGGCGCTGGACGTGACCTCGGCCGAGAGCATCCGCGAGGCGGTGTGGGAGGCCCGGGAGCTGACCGGGGGCGTCGACGTGCTGGTCAACAACGCCGGGGTCTCGCTCGACGGCCACCGGAAGACCCCGGACTTCGACGAGGACGTCCTGCGGGCCACCCTGGACACCAACCTCGCGGGCGCCTGGCGGATGGCCGAGGCGGTCGTCCCGGGCATGGTGCGGGCCGGTTACGGACGGGTGGTCAACGTCACCAGCTCCTACGGCTCCCTGGCGCTGATCGACTCCGGCCGGCACCCGGCGTACCGGATCTCCAAGACCGCGCTCAACGCCCTGACCCGTATGCTCGCGGCCGAACTGTCCGGAACCGGTGTCCTGGTCAACGCCGCCGACCCCGGCTGGACCCGCAGCGGCATGGGCGGCGCCGCCGCGCCGCGCGGCCCCGAGGAGGGCGCCGACACCCCCGTATGGCTGGCGACGCTGCCCGAGGGCGACGACACGACAGGCGGGCTGTTCGCCGAACGGAAGCCACTGCCCTGGTGACCCACGCTGGGGACCCGCCCGGCTTGCCCGGCGGACCCGCGTATCAGGCGGATGCGGCCGAGGTGCCCTGCTCCGCGGCGACGATACGCAGGGCCAGCGACCTGACCGCGTCCTGCACCGAGCGGGGCGGCAGCCCGGACAGCGGGCCGCCCTCCGCGCGCAGCGCGGTGACGAGCATGGTCGTGGAGATGAGGGTGCGGACCGCGAGGGCCTGCGCCGCGTGCCGGGCCTTGGCGGCGCGGGGGCTGCGCGTCGTGCCCTCGGGCAGGTAGTCGTACGCCCGCTGGATGTGGCGCTGCTCGAACTCGTCGCGCAGCAGCTTGACGTTGCCGTTGGCGGAGGCGACCTGCACCTGGAACAGCCGTGCCTCGTCCGGGTTCTTCGCCACCCAGTCCCACACGGCGTCGATCACGCGCAACAGCCCCTCGGCGTCGCCGGGTTCGGTGTCCGGCCGGGCCGCCTCGACGACGGCGTTCAGCTGGTCGAAGACCCTGCGCATGGCGAGTTCGAGCAGTTCCTCCTTGCCGTCGAAGTGGTAGTAGACGGCCGTGGGCACCACCTCGGCCTCGTCGGCGATGTCCTGGATGCTGGTCTCCGCGAAGCCCTTCCGGCCGAAGACCCGCACCGCGGCGCCGATGATGTGCTGCCGCCGCGAGGGGCGGTGGGCGGGCTGCTTGCCGTTCTGCTTGGTGGCCATCCTGCTCCCCTTGCGGCTGCTGTGGCCGGTGTCGTCCGTACGCCCGGCGTACTGACCATGCTATCGAGTAACTCCGCGGGTGGCCGTGGTGCGTGTGCCCCGGAATTCCTGCTGAACATGTGGCATCCGAGGTCAGGGGCCGAGGGCATACTTGACACCATGACGACATCCGGAACCCGCGCCGCCCACCGTCCGTCGCGCCGGCAGTGGGTGGTCGAGGCAGCCACCGAGCTCTTCGCCACCCAGTCACCGGACGAGGTCACGGTGGCCGACATCGCAGCGCGGGCGGAGATGACGTCCGCCGCGGTGTACTACCACTTCTCCTCGAAGGACCAGGTCCTCGTGGAGGGCATGCGGGTGTTCGCCGCCGCGCTGCTCGAGCAGCTGGAGACCCTGGCCGAGGCGCACACGCCCGGCGCGGGCATCGGCCAGGAGGTCACAGCGCTGCTGGCCTGGCTGGGCGAGCACCGGTCCGCGGCGACCGTCTTCTTCGTCTCCTCGGCCGGGATGAGCCAGGAGGCCGAGGCACTGCGCCAGGAGATCCGCACACAACTGCTGGCAGAGCTGGCCGGGTTGGTGCGCAAGGCCCGTGAGGCGATCACCGACGCGGAAGCGGCGGTGATCGCCCTGGGCGTGCTGGCGCTGGTGGAGAACGCCGCGATCTCGCAGGTGCGGGGCGACGACGTCTACCGGTCGCTGGGGCACCGTTCCTTCACCCAGGAGGTCAGCCGGCTCGCCGACCGGCTGGTGGGCCTGACGACGGACTGAACCCGGCTGGGCCCAATCCGTCACACCAGCAGCCGCAGCGGCTTGGCCAGCAGCGTCTCCACCGTGCGCAGGTACTCGGCGGCGGGCGCCCCGTCGACCGCGCGGTGGTCGAACGTCAGGCTGAGTGTGAGCACCCGCGTGCGGCGCGGCCGGTCGTCCACCCACTCGACGCCGTCCCTCAGCCTGCCCACTCCGAGGATCGCGACATTCCCCGGGTTGATCACGGGCGTGAAGAAGTCGACGCCGTATCCGCCCAGCGAGGTGACGGTGAACGTGGACCCTTCAAGCCGGTCCGGTGAGATCCGCCCCTCACGGGCGGCACCGGCCAACTCGCGTGACCGCCGGGCGAGTTCGGTCATCGGGAGGCTTGCGGCGTCCTTGAGGACGGGCACCAGAAGCCCGTGGGACACCGCGACGGCGAATCCCACGTGGATCTCTTCGTACAGATGGACGCCGTCCTCGCGCACCGTCGCGTTGAGCAGCGGGTGGTCGAGCAGGGCCAGCGCCGCCGCCTTCAGTACGAAGTCGTTGAGGCTCGGGACCGGCAGGTCGCTGCCTTCCCACTCCTGCTTCAGCTGTGCCCGCAGCGCCACCACGGCGTCCATCCGCACCTCGTACCCGTGCGTGAGCTGCGCCATCTCCTGCAGGCTCGCGTGCATACGGCGGGCGATGGTGCCGCGCATACCGGTCAGCGGCAGCACGTCGCCGGGACGCGGAGCCGCGCCATGGGAGGCCGCGCTGCGGGCGGGCGCCCCCGCTCCCGGGCCGCGCCCCGTCGCGGTGGCGGACTCGGCCGCAGCGACAGGCGGAAGCCCTGCGACGGCGGCGGGCCCTGTGGCCGGAGCAGTGACGACTTGCTCGGCCCCCGGTGCCACCGCGTCGAGATCGGCCCTGCGGACCCGGCCGCCCGGGCCCGTGCCGTTCACCGAGTCGAGGTCGATCCCCCGCTCCCGTGCGAGCCGGCGGACCAGCGGAGAAACCGGCCCGGCCGCACCCCCGGACGCCCCGTCCGCCGGCCGCGCCGCCGCGGAGGCGGCGGCGGCGAGGAAGTCCTCCACATCCTCGGAGACGATCCGCCCGCCGGGCCCGGTGCCCCGTACCGCGGCGAGATCGACACCCAGCTCACCGGCCACTCGCCGAGCATTCGGCGAGGCCAGAATCCGGCCCCCGACGCCGGCACCGTTGACGGCGCCTTCGGCGGAGGCCCCCGAGGCGCCGACCGGAGAGGACCCTCCGGCCGGCGCGGTCCCAGGGGCCGGCAGGCCGCCGGCGGCGCCCACGCCGGCCTGGGTGCCGGGCGGCATCGGCGAACCCACCGCGCCCGGCGGCTGTTCGCCCGCGGTCAGCAGCCAGCCGATCAGTGATCCCGCCGGGACGGTGGTCCCGGCGGCGACCACGGGGTGGAACAACCCCGAGGCCTCCGCCTCGACGTCCACGTCGACCTTGTCGGTGGCCAGCCGCAGCAGTGCGTCGCCCTCGGAGACGGCGGCGCCGGCCGGCACCAGCCACTCGTCGATCGTGCCCTCCTGCATGGTCAGGCCGATCTTCGGCAGCAGAACCTCGACCGCCACGTCGGTCACGACCTTTCGAGGAGACGGCGGCAGCCCTGCGCGATGCGGGCGCGATCGGGCACGTACGCCTTCTCGAGGACCGGCGAGAACGGCACCGGGGAGAAGGGGGCGCCGATGCGCAGGACCGGCGCGTCCAGGTAGTCGAAGGCCGCGTCCTGGATCTGCGCGGCGATCTCCGCGCCGAGCCCGCCGAAGGTGACGGCCTCGTGCACCACCAGGCAGCGGTTGGTGCGGCGTACGGAGGCGATCATCGTCTCGGTGTCCAGCGGCTGCACGGTCCGCGGGTCGATGACCTCGACTGCCACGCCCTCGGCGGCCAGTTCGTCCGCCGCCGCGAGCGCCTCGCCCACCATGCGGCCCAGGGCGATGACGGTGACGTCGGAGCCGTGCCGTGCGGTGTGGGCCTGCCCCAGCGGGATGCCGTAGATCTCCTCGGGGACCTCGCTGGTGTTGCCGAGCAGGACCTTGTTGAGCATCACGACGACCGGGTTGTCGTCCCGGATCGCCGAGACGGTCAGGCCCTTGGCGCTGTACGCGTCGGACGGCATCACGACCTTGAGGCCGGGCACATGGGCGAGCCAGGCCTCCAGGCTCTGGCTGTGCTGGGCGGCGGCGCCCAGGCCGGCGCCCGAGGCGGTGGTGATGGTCAGCGGCACCGACACGGCGCCGCCGAACATGTACTTCATCTTGGCGGCCTGGTTGACGATCTGGTCGAGGCAGACGCCGATGAAGTCCATGAACATCAGGTCGACGACGGGGCGCAGGCCCCGGGCGGCGGCCCCCACGCCGAGGCCGACCAGCGCGGCCTCGGATATCGGCGTGTCGATCATGCGGCGGGGGCCGAACTCGTCGAGGAGGTTGTCGAACATGCGGAAGACGCCGCCGTACCCGGCCACGTCCTCGCCGGCGACGAACACGTTCTCGTCCTCGCGCATGGCCTGCGCAAGGCCCTCGTTGAAGGCCTTGACGTAGGTGAGCTTGCGGGCCGTGCCGCCCGGGGCGACGGCCGGTGCTTCGGTGATGGTGGTCATGGCGGTCACCCCGAGTAGACGTTGAGCAGCAGGTCGGCGGTGTCGGGCAGCGGGCTTGCCTCGGCGTACGCGATGGCCTCGGCGATCTCGTCGCGGGTGCGCTGCCAGGTGGCGTCCAGTTCCGCGCGGGTGGCGGTGCCGTCGGCGACGGCGCGGGCCTCCAGCAGGTCGATCGCGTCGCGGGCCTTCCACTCGTCGACCTCTTCCTGCGAGCGGTAGGGGTGGCGCAGTCCCTTGACGCCCTGGTGGTCGTAGTAGCGGTAGGTCTTGGCCTCGATCATCATGGGGCCCTCGCCGCGCCGGGCGCGCTCGACGGCCTCGACGGCTGCGCGGTGCACGGCGACCGCGTCCATACCGTCGACGATCACGCTCGGCATGCCGTAGGCGGCGGCCCGGTCGGCGACGTCGGTGAGCAGCATGTGCCGGGACTGCGGGGTGAACTCGGCGTAGCCGTTGTTCTCGCAGACGAACAGGACCGGCAGCCGCAGTACGGCGGCCATGTTGGCGGCCTCGTGGAAGGTGCCGATGTTGGTGGCGCCGTCGCCGAAGAAGCTCACGGCCACGCTGTCCTCACCCTTGTACCGGGCGGCGAAGGCGGCGCCGACGGCGATGGGGATGCCCGCGCCGACGATGCCGTTGGCGCCGAGCATGCCGACGCCGACGTCGTTGATGTGCATGCTTCCGCCGCGTCCGAGGCAGGCGCCGGTGACGCGGCCGTACAGCTCGGCGTACATCTCCCTGAAGCCGACGCCCTTGGCGACAGCGTGCCCGTGTCCCCGATGGGTGGAGGTGATCTGGTCATCGTCGCGGAGTGCCGCCATCACCCCCGCGGCCACGGCTTCCTGGCCGACGTAGAGGTGCAGGAAGCCCGGAAGCTTTCCGGCCTCCATGAGCTTTCCCGCCTCGGTCTCGAACAGCCGGATGCGCACCATGCGCTCGTGCAGATCCCTGACGAGCTGCGCGGACACCTGGTCCGCGGCCGCATCGGCCGGCTTCTTCGATGCCGCCTCGGCCGACTTCCTCGATGCCCTTTGACTCGATGCCCTTTGAGCCATCGTCCGCCCCTTCGCCCCGAGCGAGGTCTTCCAAGCAACCGGACTTTGTTGTGCCGGTCTACAGTAACTGGCAGAGCGCACCTTACTGAACAGGTTCTCTAATTACTACGCCCCGGACCGAGCCGCCCCCGGATCGGTGCCGCGCCGGTCGACCAGCTCCACCGCATTGCCCTCGGGGTCCGCCCAGAAGCTGATCCGCCGGCCCCGCGCCTGCACGACGACCGGGTCCGACAGCGGCCGCGCCCCGGCGGCCGAGAGGGCGGCCACGACCGGATCCACGTCGTCCAGAGGGAAGGTCAGATACGACAGGCCGCGGCGCGCCGTCAGCGGTTCGGCCGACCCGGCGCGGGTCGCGTCGAACTGAGGCCGTATCAACTTGATCCGGCCGCCCGAGGGGACCTGCAGCCAGACGACCCGTAGCTCCCCGCCGAGCCCGGCCGGCGCGGCGATCGACTTCGGGATGTGCGAGCGGTGCACCGCACGGCACCCGAGCGCCTCGGAGTAGAAGCGCTCCATCAGCTCCAGGTCGTGCACGACGACCCCCGCCTCGAAGGGCTCGGCCATCTCGGTCCGCACCTCGGGTGCCGGATCGTCCACGTCGTCGTTCACCGCATCACCTCACTGTCGAGCGTCCTGCCACATCGCACTTCAGTGACTGGAGCCAGTCAATAGAAAGATCCAGTAAAGGCTGGGCCTCGAATCTCGCAGAAAGCTGTGTGACCTGCGGGATGCCGGGCGCCCAACTTCGGTACTTTCTATTGACAGACCACACTAAGCCCTGTTGTTGTGTCCGTCACAGCCCAGCTGTCGCACGTCGAGCCCTTCACCGGCTCGCGGCTGGGAGGATTGTGAGGACATCGTGGTCCAGACCAGTTCAGCGGGGATCCAGGAGGCAGGCTCCGAGCGGCAGCCGCCCAACGCCCCCGAATACTCCTCGTGGATCAGCCAGGACCGGTCCACCGACGCCGCGGCCGTGGCGATGCGGCAGGAGGCGGCCGAACTCGTCGAGCGCGTGATGGCGCACTACCGCGGCAACACGACGCACGAGGCCGAGGACCAGTGGACGGAACCCGTCGCCAACTACCTGGACGCCGACCGCTGGCAGCGGGAGATGGACGCCGTCCACCGGAGCGTCCCCCTGCCGCTCGCCATGTCCTGCGAGCTTCCCGGGCCCAACACGTACAAGGCACTCGACGTGCTCGGCGTTCCGGTGCTGATCACTCGGGACCGGCAGGGCGCCGTCCACGCGATGATCAACGCCTGCCGGCACCGCGGGGCCAAGCTCATCGAACCGGGCTGCGGCGTCTCGAGGCGGCTCACCTGCCCGTACCACTCCTGGTCGTACGACCTGACCGGGGAGCTGCGTGGCGTGTACGCCGAGAAGACCTTCGGCGACGTGCCGCGCGAGGGCCGGGGCCTGGTGCGGCTCCCGGCCGGTGAGCGTGCCGGGATCGTCTTCGTCTCGCTGGACCCGGCCGCCGAGCAGGACCTCGACGACTGGCTCGGCGATCTGCAGCCGCTACTCGAGGGACTCCGCCTGGCGGAGTGCCACCACTACTCGACCAGTGAGCTGACCAGCCCCAACTGGAAGGTCACACTCGACGGGTACCTGGAGACGTACCACTTCGCCTCGCTGCACCCGAAGACGGTGTTCGAGACGAACCTCTCCAACATGATGGCCCACGACACCTGGGGCCCCCACCAGCGCATCGCGCCGGCCCTGCGCCCCATCGCGCAGGCGGTCGAGCTGCCGCCCGACCAGCGCGACCCCGGCGACTGCGTCGGACCCATCTACTGGCTCTTCCCCGGCCTGGCGATCGCCGGAGGCTGGCGCCAGAAGATCGCCGTATCCCTGGTGCTTCCCCGGACGGCCACCGAGTCGGTGACCCAGCAGATCATCCTGCTGCGGGTACCGGCGGTCACCGACGAGGAGCGCAAGGCCGCCGACCAGTTCGGCGAGTGGTTCCACGAGGTGGTCCGCGACGAGGACTACGCGACCACCTACGGAGTCCAGCAGGGCCTCGAAGCCCTCAGCGGCACCGACTTCGTCTTCGGGCGCAACGAGGCCGGACTCCAGCACTTCCACCGCACCATCCACGAACACCTGGACCGAGCCGCCAGGTGAGAAACCCACAACACGCGCAGGAGAACACCATGGTGGCTACGGGCAGCCTCGACGGACGTGTCGCGGTGATCACGGGCAGCACGCGCAGCATCGGACGCGCCATCGCCGAGGCATTCCTCGCCGACGGCGCCACGGTCGTCGTGACCGGCCGTTCGGAGGTCAAGGGCAAGCAGGCCCTGGAAGAGATGGGCGCCGGGGACCGGGCCGTCTTCCACCCCTGCGACGCCAACAGCCAGGAGGACATCGAAGCACTGGCGGACTTCGCCGCCGAGCGCTTCGGCCGGCTCGACATCTGGGTCAACAACGTCGGCGGCACCTCGGGCTTCGCCCCCGTCCACCAGCTCAGCGACGAGGCCTGGCACGACGCCCTCAAGCTGAACCTCAACGCCTACTTCTACGGCACCCGCCGAGCGCTGCCCAAGATGCTCGAGCGCGGCTGGGGCCGCGTCATCAACATCTCATCGGTCGAGGGCAAGCAGGCCAACAAGCCCGCGATCAGCCACTACATCACCAACAAGCACGCCATCCACGGTCTGACCAAGGCGACCGCCTTCGAGTACGGCACCCAGGGCATCACCTGCAACGCCATCTGCCCCGGCGCCGTCGACACCGACCTGATGCGCGCCGCAGGTCCTGCCGCGGCCGAGGCCGAGGGCATCTCGTACGAGGAGTGGCTGGGCCGCTTCGCCGAGCACGCCGCCACCAAGCAGATCACCACAGTGGAACAGATCGCGGCCGTCGCCTCGCTGCTCGCGAGCGACGCGGGCGCGGGCATCACCGGGGCGCTGATCAGCGTCGACGGCGGAACGGCGCAGTGGTAGAAACCGGGACGGACGGCGGGAGACCTCGGCCATGAAGAGCTGGATCACGGACTGGCAGCGCAGCGAGCGGCTGCCGCACTACACCCGCGCCAACGCGGGCGAGACCCTGCCCGACCCGGCCAGCCCGCTGGGCTGGACCCTGGTGTGGGGGCGCGGCCTGCAGGGGTGGCGCCGCGGCTTCGTCGGCTTCGGCATCTACCGCGACGAGGAAGTGGCCGGTCCCCGGCCGCCGTTCGTGGGGATGTTCGGCGGTTACTTCTACCTCAACCTGTCGCACATGCGGCTGTTCGGCATCCGTATGGGGCAGACGGCAGACCAGATCGACGCGGCCTTCGTCGGCCAGCGCTCCGACACCCCGCCGTACGTGCCGCACCCGGAGGACCAGGACGAGGAGCTGACCGCCAAGTCCGGCGCGACGCTGCAGCGGATGCTCGGCCAGACCAACTTCCCGGAGGCCGACGCCGACCGGGAGCGGCTGCGCCGGATCCGCCGCGAGCGGCCCGATCTGACGCGGCTTACCGACGCCGAGCTGCTCGAGCGCGTCCGCTCCCTCCTCGACGACGTGGAGGTGACCTTCCAGCGGCACGTGGAGTCGTCGCTGCCCGCGTCCGTCGGACCGGCCATCCTCGGCCCGCTGTGCGCGAGCGTGGACCGCCCCGGCGCGATGCTCGACCTCATCGGCGGCCTCGGCGACGTCGATTCGGCATCGCCGTCGACCGGGCTGTGGACGCTGTCCCGGCAGGTGGCGGGCTCGGCCGAGCTGACGGCGCTGTTCGGCCAGGGACCGGCCGCCGTCGAGCGGGCCCTGGACGGGGCCACCGGGGACGTCAAGGCGTTCCGCGACTCCTTCGAGGAGTTCCTCGCGGAGTACGGCGACCGCGGCCCCAACGAGTGGGACATCCACGCCCTGTCCTGGGAGGCGGCCCCCGTACAGGCGCTGGCCCTGGTCGACCGTGTCCGGCACAGCCCGGACGACGACTCCCCGGCCGCCCGACACGAGCGGCTGACCGAACAGCGCCGTAAGACGGCCGAGGAGATCAGGGCCGCACTTCCCGAAGAAGCGCAGCCCATGTTCGACGCGGGCATGCACGCCTCCACCGTGTGGATCGCGGCCCGCGAGCGGACCAAGGCGAACTGTGTGACCGTCGTCAACGAGATCCGGATGACGGTACGCGAACTGGGCCGCCGCGGCGTCGAGGCGGGACGTTTCGCCCGGCCCGAGGACGTGATGATGCTGCTGGAGACCGAGCTCGACGACTACATCGCCGACCCGGACCGCTTCGGCCCCGTCATCGCCCGGCGGCTCGGGGAGTACGCCGGACTCGCCGAGCTGGAACCGCCGTTCTTCATCGCCGAGGACGCCCGGACCGAGATCGACACCTGGCCGCGGCGCAGTGAGGAGCACACCGAGGCGGCCGGCGAGGGCGACGTCCTCACCGGTGTCGGCGGCAGCCACGGCACGTACACCGGCACGGTCCGCGTCGTCACCGACCCGGCCCAGTGCGAGGAACTGGAACCGGGCGAGGTGCTGGTGGCGCCGATCACCGACGCCGCCTGGACCCCCCTGTTCCTGGTCGCCGGGGCGGCCGTCGTGGACGTGGGCGCCCTCAACAGCCACGCCGTCGTCGTCTGCCGCGAGCTGGGCATCCCGGCCGTGATCTCCGTCGAGGGCGGTACGCAGCGGCTGCGGAACGGCATGGTCATCACGGTGGACGGCGACAAGGGCACGGTCACAGTGGACAGCGTCCCGGCGGCAATCGGTCTCTGACCGTCGTGCCCCTCCGCCGGGCGACGCCCTCGGGCCGCTGACCCGAACAGCGGCCCGGGGGTTCTGCCGCGTCAGCGGCGGCAGGGCGTCCGCCAGGATCCCGTGCCAGGCCCCGGACCAGCGCCCGGGGCCAGGCCTCGGACCAGGGACCAGACCAGGCCCCGGACATAACGAAAGGACTGCCGTGTCGGAAGAAGTCATCGTCGCCGGCTGGATGGACTACGCGCCCGAGGAGCGCGACGAGATGCTGAAGCACCTCGTCGACGTCGGAAGGCGCACCCGCGAGGCGGAGCCCGGCTGCCTGGACTACGCCATGACCGCGGACCCCGCCGACGAACGACGCATCCGGGTCTACGAGCGGTGGGCTTCCCAGCAGGCCCTCGACGAGCACTTCACCACCGCGCACATCAAGGACTTCCGGGCTGCCACGGCCGGGCTGTCCCGCGTGGGCGTCTCCCTGAGCACCTTCACCGTCGCGGTGTCGCGGCCGATGCGCTGAGCCCTGTCATACCGACATACGCCATACCGACATGCCGAAAGGCGGTTGTGGCCCGGAAGCCGGGCCGCAACCGCCTCAGTCGTTCTCCGCCCAGGTCAAGACGGGTCCGGTGCCAGCCTGACCAGCATCTTGCCGACGTTCCCGCCGTCCAGCAGCGACAGCAGTGCCCCCGCCGCGTTGTCCAGGCCGTCCACGACCGTCTCGCAGGCGGTGATCCGGCCTGAGCGCAGCCAGTCGGCGACCCGGTTCTCGAACTCCGGCCGCAGGTCGTCGTGGTCGCGCACGATGAAGCCCTGCAGGGTCAGCCGTTTGAGGACGGCCTGGATGAGCTGGTTGATGTCGGCGGACCGGCGGCCGGCGTCCGTGCCGAACTGCGACATCATGCCGCACAGGGCTACACGGCCGTTCGTGCGCAACGCGTGCAGGGCGGCGACCAGTTGCTCCCCGCCGACGTTGTCGAAGTACACGTCGATGCCATCGGGCGCCAGCCTGGCCAGCGCCTCGCGCACCGGCTCGGCACGGTAGTCCGCGGCGGCGTCGTACCCGAACTCCTTCACCAGCAGGGCGCACTTGTCCGGCCCGCCCGCGGTCCCGATGACCCGCCCCGCGCCCAGCATCCGCGCGAACTGCCCGGCGGCGCTGCCCACCGCCCCGGCCGCCGACGAGACGAAGACGGTGTCTCCCGGGCGCACCCGGGCGATCCGCGTCAGCCCGACGTAGGCGGTGAACCCGGTCTGCCCGAGCAGGCCGAGCCAAGTCGGCAGCGGCGCCAGGCCCGGGTCGATGCGCCCGGTGCCGTCGGTGTCCGCGGGATCGAGGACGGCCCACTCCCGCCAGCCGAGCTGGTGGCGTACGAAGGTGCCGTGCGGCACGGACGGACAGCGGCTCTCCTCCACGACGCCCAGCGCCCGGCCGTCCAGCGGCGATCCGGGCGTGAAGTTGTGCGTGTAGTGCTTCTCGGTGGTCTCCAGCCGCCCGCGCATCGAGGGATCGACGCTCATATAGAGGTTGCGGACGAGGAGTTGGCCCTCGCCGAGCGCCGGCAGCGGACGCTCCTCGACGGCGAAGTCCCCGGGGACCGGTTCTCCGTCGGGCCGTCGGACCAGGCAGACCACCCGCGTGGTGCCGGGAGTCATCGCCTCACTCCTCTGAGGGCTGCTGGGCGGACCGCCGCTGCGCGAGGCGGCCCACCCAGCCGGCCATCTGCAGGTCGGCATGGCGCAGTTCGCCCGACTGCCACCGGGCCTGGAAGTCGAAGATCCCCCGCGCACCGGTCTTCGGGTCGGTCACCTCGACCAGCCCGTCGTCGGTGAGCCGGTACACATGCCCGGTCAAGGGATGGACTACCTGCTTGGGCATGGTGCTCACTCCTGCGGTCGGCGGCGCACGCCGCGTTTGGTCACGGTAACCGGGCCGGCGACCCGGAGCCGGCAGGCGAGCCGGGTCACGCCGTCCACCGGCTTGCGCAGGGCCTCGATGCCCTCGCGCTCCAGCGGGCCCACGGGGGAACAGTTCTCGGCGCCCTCGTCGACCTCCACGAAGCAGGTACGGCAGGTGCCCTTGCCGCCGCAGACGGTGGGCCAGCGGTAGCCGAGCCGCTGGGCGGCGCTGAACAGGTCTTCGCCGTCGAGCACGTCGATGTGGACGCCGGAGGGCCTGACCGCCACACGGTGGGTCACGGTCACCGGTTCCTCGGCCACGGTCACCGGTTCACCGGACACGGTCACCGGTTCACCGGACACGGTCACCGGTTCATCCACTGGTCGAGCGTCTGGTTGAAGTGGCGGATGCGGCTCTCCTGGTAGTTGGCCAGGGTGATGCCCGGCTTGCGCATGGCCTTCAGACCCTGCTGGACGTAAGGCAGGTTCTCGCAGTCCTGGTCGAAGACGGGCCCGAGCACCCCGAGTTCGGGGATGTCCGCGAAGAGCATGTCGTCCGGCACCCAGCGGAGCTTGGCCGGGGGCGGCATCTCGCCGGGCTTCTTCGGAGCCGACATGAAGATGATCTCGGCGGTGCAGGAGTCCGGGTCGAGGCCGTTGGGCCGGAACCGGTAGATGATGTTGGACTTGGCGCCGCCCCAGGGGTTGAAGTTGGGGAACAGCAGGTAGTTGATGGCGTCCAGCAGTTCGGTGTCGGCGGCCTGGGAGAAGTCCTGGTGCGAGGTGGCCGCCAGTTGCGCGCGCATCCGCTCGGCGAGGACCTGGCGGGCGGTGCCGCCCGGCGGGATCGCGGGCAGTTCGTCCCCCTCCTGCATCACCAGGTCGCGGCCCTGGGCGGCCGAGTAGAACGCACGCGAGTCGTAGAACGTCTCCAGTACATCCTCCTCCGTGACGGAGTCCGCCACGTGCGGGCTGGGGGCGCCCTGGATGTTGATCATCCGGTTCCAGTTGGGCTGGTCCGCCATGACGTCGTACTGCGAGTTGGCATCGGCGAGCCACGGCAGCATCTGCGGGTGTGTGGCGATCACATGGAAGGACTCGATGAACGCGTCCTGTGCGATCTTCCAGTTGCAGGGCAGCACCTTGCCGATGTGCAGCGACTTGTAGCGGTCCTCCAGCGGCCAGATGTAGTACTCGTCGAAGGTGCCCCGGTAGCTGTCGAAGGACTCCGCGTACGGGTCCATGTTGACGAAGACGAAGCCGCGCCAGGTGGCCACCTTGGCCTCGGGCAGCGAGAACTTCTCCGGCGTGACATGGGGGAAGTCCCAGGCGCACGGCGGGGTCTGGAAGCTGCCGTCGAGGTTCCACGCGAAGCCGTGGAACGGGCAGCGGAACTCGGCGACGTTGCCGCCGCTGGTGCGCAGTTTCCGCCCGCGGTGCAGGCATACGTTGACGAAGGCGCGGATCTCGTCGGGCGCCGTGCGGACGATGATCAGCGAGTCGTCACCGATCTCGTAGATCTCGTGGTCGCCGACCTCCGGGATCTCGCTCTCGAGGCAGGCGAACTGCCAGACGCGGCGCCACACCTTCTCCATCTCGCGCTCGGCCCATTCGCGGGAGGTGAAGCGCGCGGAGTCGATGTCGTCGCTGCCCAGGTAGTCGTTCCTCTCGTACCTCAAGGCGGCGGGAACGGGGTGACTGTCCTGGTCGAGGTAGTCCTGGACGCTGGGCCCGGGGCACCGTGCCGTGCCCGCCTCCGACGTTTCGTCCATCATCTCTCCTCCAGCAGAAACTTTAGAGTGAGTGTAGTTATCTCTCGCAGTCAGGGGCAACACTCGCGACGGCGGCCGGAGTGGTACGACCCGAGATCGTTCGGTCTCCTCCCCGCTGGACCTTGAAGTTGTTGCGACCACACCCTCCCCAAGCCCGCCGGAGCGTGTCACACTCCGACGCCATCAAGGCTGTAGTGGCTCATAAGTTTCTCGCTCGCGGGGGACATCCCCCTCTCCGGCTTGGAGGTCTGGGAATGAAGGCGGTTCAGTACCGGAAGGTGGGAAGTGCTCCCGTGGTCGTCGAGGTGCCCGTGCCCGAACCCGGACCGGGACAGGTACTGCTGAAGGTGACGGCGGCAGGGCTGTGCCACTCCGATCTGGCGGTCATGGGCTGGCCGGAGGAGCTCGCCACCTGGTGCCGCGGCGGCCGCGCGGTGGTGCTGCCGCACGGGTGAGCCGGATGGGTTTCGCCCCCCGCCGCCCCCTGGACCCCCGCTTCTCAACGCCGGAGAGGCTGGAATCACCAGCCCGTCCGGCGTTTGAGGACGAGGCCGTTCAGGCCGAAGGGGGTCTGGGGGCGCAGCCCCGGGGATGGGACGGGTAGGGGCGGCGGGGGCGAAAACAAGGGACGCCGAGCAGAGGCGGCATCCGCGCCCCGCTCAGCCGGCCACCGGATCCGCGGCCTGACTCACCGCACCCACCACCCGCTCCATGCACCGCCCCAGCACCGTAAGGAACTCCGGCGTCCCCCAGGGCCCCCGATCCACACGCCCGGTATCCGCCATGCCCAGGTCCTGCACGTCGTAGCGGCCCCGGCAGTGGCCGAGGGTGAGGTAGCAGACCTCGCCGAGGCCGTACCGCTTCAAATACAGCACAGGACGGGGCGCCTCGTCGAAGGCCGCCGTGTCGCCCTCGGCGAAACCACGGCACGGCCCCGTGTATTCGGCGTGCAGCAGCACCTCCAGCTCCCCGTGCAACTCGCAGACGTACAGCTCGTCGGTGACCGTGAACGGCTCGATTCCGGCGACCAGCGGATGCTCGGGCTGGGTCACCCGTACCTCGTACGGCTGGATCGGCGGATGGGCCAAGAACTGGCTGCCGAGCACTTCGGCCAGTTCCCCGAGCAGCCGCGGGGTGGTGAACACCCGCGGCCCGTCGAGAGCCGGAGCCTCGATCACCGAGTTCGTGCCGTGCAGCGCGAGCCAGCGCCCGCCCCGCTCGACGAACCGCGCCAGCACGGCCTGTTGCGCCGGGCCGGGCCGGACATCGCAGGTGTAGGTGACCAGGAGGTCGGCCTCCTCCAGCGCGGCGACGCAGTCGTAGTCCTGGTAGACGCTCGTGCGCACCCGCGGATACTCACCGAGCAGCTCCAGCAGCCGAAGCCGCGCGTAGTCGAAGTCGTGCCACCTGCCGCCGCAGACCAGGACCGCGTCCAGGCGGCCGGCCGGGCCCGCCATGGCTCAGTACTGGACGCGGGTCAGCAGCCCGCCGTCCACCACGAGGTTGACGCCGACGCAGAAGGAGCCGGTCCGGCCGAGCAGGAACGCCACCGCCGCGGCCACGTCCTCCGCGGTGCCGTAACGCCCGATCGGCAGCTTGGCGAGCACCTCCTCGTACACCTCGGGTCGGCTGGTGCGGATGGTCTCCCAGGCGCCGCCCGGGAAATCGATCGGGCCGGGCGAGACGGTGTTGACGCGGATGCCCTTCGGGGCGAGCGCGTGCGCGAGCGCGGAGGCGTGCTGGACGACGGCGGCCTTCATGGCGGAGTACGAGTTGGCTCCGGCTGGACGGGCGGTGTCGGAGGCGTTGGTGGTGCCGATGGCCACGACGGCGGCCCGGTCGGAGGCCTCCAGATACGGCATGGCCGCTTCGACCAGTCCCGCGAACGGGATCAGATCACCGCGCAGGCTGGCCTCCCACGACTCGGGGCCCTTGACGTTGCCGGCCGAGACGTTGGACACCAGCAGGTCCAGGCCGCCGAGTTCGCCGGCCGCCCGCTCCACGAAGCCAGCGAGTGCGGCCGGGTCCGTGACGTCGACCGGCTCGGCGAACACCGTCGCCCCCTCGGCGCGCAGTTCGGCGGCGGCCTTGGCGAGCGCCTCCTCGCCGCGGGCGCACAGCGCCAGCGCACAGCCCTCGGCGGCCAGCGTCCCTGCTATGGCCCGGCCGATGCCCCGGCTCGCACCCGTCACCAGTGCGCCGGCGCCTGTCAGTCCCAGATCCATCGATGTCACTCCTCGGGGAAGCACGTGGAAAGCGGTCGTAGAAAGTGGTCGGTCGTCGGTGCCGGACAGTCGTCATCCATCCGGACAGTGGTCCTCTATCCGGGCAGTTCGGAGAAGGGCACGCGGTCCACGCGCGGCTCTCCGGGCAGCTTCAGCACGCGCTCGCCGATCAGGTTCCGCTGGATCTGGTCGGTGCCGCCGGCCAGCCGGTAGCCGGGTGCGCCGAGCAGGTGTTCCGTCCAGGCGAAGGTGCCCGGCTCCCCGGTGTCGGCGCAGATCCGGGCGCCCAGGAGCTCGGTGGCGACCTGCCCGGTCCGGGTGAGCAGGTCGGAGGCCATGAGCTTGGTCAGCGAGGCCTCAGGACCCGGCCGGCCGCCTGCCGCGCTCGCCCGGGCGACGCGCTCCACGGTGGCCGCCCGCAGCGCGGTACGTACATACAGGTCGGCAAGGCGCTGGCGTACCAGCGGGTCCCCGGTGCGGCCCAACGACCGCGCGAGGGCGAGGACATCGGTGAAGGTGCCGCCCTTGCGCCGGTTGCCGGACCCGGACGCCGTGCGCTCGAAGGCCAGGGTCGCGTTCGCCACCTCCCAGCCCTGACCGGGACTCCCGATGCGCAGCGCGTCGGGGACGCGTACGCCGCTGAGGAAGACCTCGTTGAACGAGGCGCCGCCGCTCATCTGCCGGATGGGGCGTATCTCCACGCCGGGGGCGTCCATCGGGACCAGGAAGGCGGTGATGCCGGCCTGCTTGACGACGTCCGGGTCGGTACGGGCGAGCAGCAGGCCGTAGTTGGCGAACTGGGCGCCCGAGGTCCACACCTTCTGGCCGTCGATCACCCAGTCCTCGCCGCCCTCGCCCTCGCCGTCCTGGCGGGCGCGGGTGCGGAGCGCGGCCAGGTCGGAGCCGGCGCCGGGTTCGCTGAAGAGCTGGCAGGCCAGGAGGTCCGTACGGAGGAACGCGCGGGCGTACGTCTCGCGCTGCTCGGGCGTCCCGAACAGGGACACCGCCATCGCGACCAGCCGTACCGTGACGCTGATCAGCTCGGTGGACGGCGGTACGTCGAACGCGGACTCCTCCTCGGCGAAGACCGCGGCGTGCGCGGCGGTCAGACCCTGGCCGCCGTTCTCCCGGGGGAGCGTGAGGGCCTGGAAACCGGCGTTGTGGCGGGCGCGGTGGTAGGCGCGGCAGCGGTCGAGCAGCCGCCGCTCCTCGTCGTCCGGGAGGTTGTGGAAGACGGCGAGATCGGCAGGGAGACGGTCGGGGGAGTCACCGGTGGCCTCGGCCTCGCGCCGCGGTCGGAGCGCAGTAGCCAGCCACTGCCGGACCCGGGTCCGCCACTCGTCCATATCCGGCGCATCCGGTCGGGACATGGTGACCTCCTCGGCACACTCACACGGCTCACTTACGAGACGGCTCTTGTAGTAACGGCAACGGCTCGGACCGGCATGCGACGCTCCCAAACCCTTGGAACACGTGGCGTGCCTTTGACCCGCATCAGAGTGTTCCGCACTTTCTTGATAAACGCTACAGTCTTGGCGTCGACTCTCCCGGAGGAGCCATGTCCCTGCAGTCACTCGACCGCCGCGCCCGCGATCTGCCGTACGGGACCGCCCTGGCCGACGACACGGAGACCGTGTCCTGGTCCCGGCTGGCCGACCAGGTGGGGCGTCTGACCCGGCGGCTGCTGGAGGTCGCCCCCGGACCCGACGACCGGGTCGCCGTCCTCGGCGACAACGCCGTGGCCACGATGACGGCCCATCTGGCCGGGCTCCGGGCCGGAGTCGGAACCGTGGCCGTCTCCCGGCAGCTGACCGCCCGCGAGCTGGTCGACCTGCTCGGCGACGCGGGCGCGAGGGCGGTGATCACCGGCCCGGCGGGCGAGGCGGCCGCCCGGCAGGCGGGCGCGGAGCTCGGCCTTCCGGTCGTCGTGCACGGAACGCCGGCCACGAACGACGCCATCGACTGGACCCGGTGGCTGGCGGAAGCCGATCCCGCGCCCGTGCCCGCGGGCCGGCCCGCCCGCCCCCCGCTCGTCTACACATCGGGTACCACCGGCCGGGCCCGCGGCACCGAAGTGCGCTGGGTGACCGGCCCGGTGGCCGACAGCGTCGCGTACCTGGAGGAGGTGGCCGCCCGCTCCGGCTTCCCGCCCGGACCGCATCTGGTGTGCGGCCCGCTCCAGCACAACGGACCTCTGACCGCGCTGCGCCACCTCGCGGCCGGCCAGCCGGTGGTGATCCTCGGCAGGTTCGACGCGGAGGAGTTCCCGCGCCGGGTCGAGCAGTGGCGGGTCACCTCGTCGGTCATGGTGCCGACCCACTTCACGAGGCTGCTCGCCCTGCAGGAGGAGATACGCACCCGCTACGACGTCTCCAGCCTGCTGCAGGTCTCGCACACCGGTTCAGCGTGCCCCCCGGAGGTGAAGCGGGCCATGATCGACTGGTTTGGTCCGGTGCTGACAGAGTCGTACGGGGCCAGCGAGGCGGGCACGGTCGCACGCATCAGCAGCGAGGAGTGGCTGGCGCACCCCGGCTCGGTGGGACGCGTCCAGCCGCCCTTCGACGTCGTGGTGACCGGCGACGACGGCCGGCCGCTGCCCGCCGGTGAGCTCGGGCTGCTGGCGTTCCGGGCTCCGGAGGGCCGGGGCGTGCGCTACCACGCGGACCCGGAGAAGACGAAGGCCGCCTACCTCGCCCCGGGCATCTTCACCCTCGGCGACATCGGCTACGTCGACCCGGACGGCTACATCTTCATCACCGACCGGGCCGCGGACGTCGTGGTCTCCGGCGGGGTGAACCTGTACCCGGCCGAGAGCGAGGCGGTGCTCCGCGAACACCCCGCGGTCGCCGAGGTGGCCGTCATCGGCGTGCCCGACCCGGACTTCGGCGAGTCGCTGCGCGCGCTGGTCGTGCCGGACGGCGGCGAACCGGCCGCCGAGGAGCTGGACCGGTTCTGCCGTGAGCGGCTGGCCGCGTACAAGTGCCCCAAGTCGTACGAGTTCGTCCCGGAGCTCGCCCGCAACGCCATGGGCAAGCTCGACAAACGGGCGATGCGCCGCCCGTACTGGAGCTCCGAGCGGACGATCGCCGGTTGAGCCGCCTCCTGTTCAACCCCTGCTGAAGGACCACCTGTGAAGGACCATTCATGACGGAACTCCTGCTCATCCGGCACGGCCTGCCTGTCGCGGGCGTGTACGACCCGGGGCTGTCACCAGAGGGCATTGCCCAGGCCGAGCGCCTCGCCCCCTGGCTGGCGTACGAGGGCGTCGACGCCCTCTACACCAGCCCGTTCCGGCGCGCCCGCGAGACGGTGGCGCCGCTGGAGCGGCTGACGGGCATGACCGCCGCCGTACTGGACGACCTTCGCGAGTGGGACTCCGACGTCGCGCACCCCTACATGCCGCCCGAGCAGATCCGTGCGGACGATCCCAGGTCCTCGGCGCTCGCCGAGGGGCGGTACGAGGACTTCGTACCGGATCTGGACTGGGACGCCTTCCGGGCGCGGGCGGTCCGGTCCGTGCACACCATGCTGGACGCCCACCCCGGCGGCCGGATCGCGGCCGTGTGCCACGGCGGCATCACCAACACCTACCTGGCGACCGTGCTCGAGATGCCCAGGATGTTCTGGTTCCACCCTGGCTACACCTCGATCAGCCGGGTGCGCCGTATGCCCGGGGGACGGATCGTGCTGCACTCGGTGAACGAGACGGCCCATCTGGTCGCGGAGCGCGCCGTCGACCCCGTCGGCTGATGCCCCGGCGGCCCGCCCGACGGATCGCCCCTACACCCTCTGGACTCCGCCCAGGATCCTTGCGAGACGAGACAAGTTGACGCCCATGACCAGCCAGCAGCAGCTCCAGGCCGCCCCCGCCCCCGAAGCACCCCAGTCGTCCCCGGCGGGCCACGACGAGGCGACGACCCTCCTGGTGGACACCCGTATCGAGGCCGCCGACGGCGTCGTCTCCCTCGTCCTGCGCCGCCCGGACGGCGGCCCGCTCCCCGTCTGGGAGCCGGGCGCCCATGTCGATCTGCTGCTGGAGGTCGGCCTGATCCGCCAGTACTCGCTGTGCGGGAGCCCCGCCGACCGCGCCGCCTGGCAGATCGCCGTGCTGCGCGAACCGGAGAGCCGGGGCGGTTCCGCCTACGTCCACGACCGGCTCGCGGAAGGCTCGGCCGTGCGGGTGCGCGGCCCGCGCAATAACTTCCCCCTCCGCCCGGCCGAGCACCATCTCTTCATCGCGGGCGGAGTCGGCATCACCCCGATCCTGCCGATGGTCGAGGCCGCCGAGGCCGCGGGGGCCGACTGGCGGCTGCTGTACGGCGGCCGCACCCGCGGCTCCATGGCGTTCCTCGACCGCCTCGCACCCCACGGAGACCGGGTGCAGATCCGGCCGCAGGACGAGTACGGCCTGCTGGACCTCGCCGCCTTCGTCGGCCCGCCCCGCCCGGGCACGCTGGTGCACGCCTGCGGTCCGGAGCCGCTGCTGCGCGCCGCGCAGGAGCAGTGCGCCGACTGGCCCTCCGGGGCGCTGGGCATCGAACGGTTCGCCCCGGTCCAGCCCGCCGAGACCGCTCCGGCCGCCGCCTTCGAGGTGGTGCTCACCCGATCAGGACTCACCCTCACCGTGCCGCCGGACCGCTCCGTACTCGAGGTGATGGAAGAGGCCGGTGTCCCCGTGCTGTCCTCCTGCCGGGAGGGCACCTGCGGCACCTGCGAGACGGATGTGGTGGAGGGAACCCCCGACCACCGGGACTCCCTGCTCGACGAGGACGAACGAGCCGCGGGCGACACGATGCTGATCTGCGTCTCCCGCTCGTGCGGCCCGCGCCTGGTGCTCGATCTCTGAGGGCTGGGCGCCTGGGGCGTCCGGGAGGCGTAACGCGGCGACTGCTCGTGCTGAACGCCCCGGGGCACAAGGCTCGCGAACCAGTGCGCAGTCCCTCTTATGGGTATCTCCCGTGACTTTTCAGTCACGGCTGAAACGCGACAATCGCCCGGTCAAACATGCGGGCTCGGCAGGACAGGCCTCGATGGCCGGTTTCCGGTGTTCCACGGTGACCTGCCCGCTGGGCAATTGCCTAGTGGGCAGGCCAACGGCGTGTGGTGTCAGCTCTGCTCCCACTCGTGCAGCTTTACTCCGCTGCGTATCAACATGTGAGCAAGTTGCCTACTGCATCGCACAGTTAGGACCAAAATGCAACACGTAGTTTTTCAGCCAAAGTCGATAAACGATCTTGGCTGTGATGGGTCGGCTTGTGGACGATATTCCCGTCGGCAGCCAGGGGACGGGGAACCACTGCCCGACGGTTGACCCCCCCGTCCCACCGGACGCGGGGGAGGCACGGAGAAGGGTTGTCGTGGAACGCTACTTCACCACCCCGAGACACGAGGATCTACGACAGCGTGTGCGTGACTTCGCCGAACGCGAAGTTCGCCGCCGAATCGCGGAGATGGAGGCCCAGCGCGGTGTCTCCCACGAACTGTCCCGGCTGATAGCGCGTCAAGGATGGATCGGCGCGACCATAGACAAGGCCTACGGCGGAATGGGCGCCGGGCACCTGGCCAAGACCATCATCATCGAAGAGCTGTCGCGCGTCAGCGGAGCGATGGGCGCGATGGTCCAGGCATCGCAACTGGGCACAGCCAAGATCATCCACTTCGGGAATCCCGTCCAACGACAGACCTGGCTGCCACGCATCGCCGCCGGCGAATGCCTGCCGACGATCGCCGTCACCGAGCCGGAATCGGGCGGCCACGTGCTGGGCATGGGCAGCACCGCGGTCCGCGACGGCGACGACTACATCCTCAACGGCCGCAAGGTCTTCGTCGGCAACTCCCACGTCGGTGACCTGCACGGCGTGGTCGTCCGTACGGGCCCCGGGTCGAAGGGACTGTCGGCCTTCCTGGTCGAGTCCCACCGCCCCGGCTTCTCACTCGCAGAGCACCAGCCCGCCATGGGCCTGCACGGCTTCTCGTTCGGCGAGCTGAGATTCGACAACTGCCGGGTACCGGCGGCCAACCTGCTCGGCAGCGAAGGCCAGGGCCTCGAGGTGGCCTACAGCTCGTCGATCCTCTACGGACGCCCCAATCTCACCGCGGTCAGCCTGGGCATCCACCAGGCCATCCTCGAAGAGACGACCGCCTTCTGCATCAAGCGCGAGCGGTACGGCAAGTCGCTCGGCGAGCTCGGCACCATCAAGCTCAAGCTGGGCAGGATGCAGTCGCGGCTGATGACGGCCCGACTGGCGGCCTACCACGCCGTGCACTCGCTGGACCGCGGGCTTCCCTGCGACGCGGAGCTCATGAACGCCAAACTCCTCAACCACGAGTACGCCGTCGACTCGGCCCGCGACGCCATGGAGATCCATGCTGCGGCGGGCCTGTTCGCCAACCGGCCCGTCGAGCGCTACCTACGCGACGCGCAGCACATATACGCCCCCGCCGGAACCTCCGACGTCCAGCTCCTGCGGCTGGGCGAACTGGCCCTCGGCACGGGCAAGGGGCAGTGGTCCGAGCGCCTCGCCGACCTCGTTCGGACCGCTCCGGCGGAGCACCGCCATGAGGAGCAACTGGCCACAGCCGGCCACGCTGTGTGAAACACAAGGGAGCCACGGACACAGCGCCGTGCCCGCGGCTCCCACATCGGGATCAGGTGCCCTCCGCGCGGGAGGGCACGCGCGCGCTTCCCTCAGCGGCCATCCTCGATGTCGTGAATGCGGCGGACCAGTTGCTCCGCCATCGCCTTGATCGTCTCCACGCCCTCCTGGCCCCACTCCCGGGTCTCCGTGTCCACCACGCAGATCGTTCCCAGCGTGATACCGGTCCGCGTGTCGATCAGGGGCGTACCCAGGTACGCACGGACACCCAGTTTGTCGATGACCGGGTTGCCCGCGAACCGGGGATAGGCGCAGACGTCACCCAGCGGCATCGCCTTGCGGCGCGTGACGACGTGCGGGCACCAGCCGTGGTCCTTGGGCATCTCCCGGCCGACGGGCTGGTCCTGCTGTGGCAGTTCAACCCCCACCTGGTCGGGCTCCTGTGTGTAGAGCCCGGCGAAGTACTGGCGGTCCTCGTCGATGAAGTTGACCATGGCATAGGGGGCGCCCGTTATATGGGCCAGGCTCTTGGCGAACTCGTCGAACTCGGGGACAGGGGCGTCACCGATCCCGATCTCCCGCAGCCGGGCCACGCGGGCGGACGACTGGGGGTCCGGGGGAGTCGCGAGCCGGTGGCTCGGGTCATACGGGGCGTACGGTTCAGGGGTGGTCGACATGGGAGCTCCGTTCGGCTGCGGTATTCGGCTGAGTGACTGGGGTCAGCGCAGGTAGGGCTCCGCCGCCGGCGTCGCGGGAACGGAGCTGCTGAGCACGTGCTGTACGAGTTCGAGCAGCACGCGGGTGCCCGAGCTGGAGATCCGGGCGTCGCACATCACGATCGGCACATGCCCCCTGAGATCGAGGGCGGCGCGCACCTCGTCGGGGTCGTAGCGGTAGGCGTTGTCCCACTCGTTGACCGCCACGACGAACGGTATGGAGCGGCGCTCGAAGTAGTCGACGGCGGCGAAGCACTGGTCCAGCCTGCGGGTGTCGGCCAGCACCACGGCGCCGAGGGCCCCGTTCGACAGCTCGTCCCACATGAACCAGAACCGCTCCTGGCCGGGCGTGCCGAACAAGTAGAGGACAGCGTTCTCCAGACTGATCCGGCCGAAGTCCATCGCCACGGTGGTGGTCGACTTGTCCTCGATGCCGTCCAGGTTGTCGGTCGCCGCGCTGACGGCGGTCAGCAACTCCTCGGTGCTCAGCGGGGTGATCTCGCTGACCGCTCCGACGAAGGTGGTCTTGCCCACCCCGAAGCCACCCGCGATCAGGATCTTCAGGGCTGTGGGGAAGGGGTCAGAGCCGCTTGCGAAGCCCACGCAGCACCGCCTCCAGGGTCTCTCGGTCGGTTGGGATTGCCGCCTCGATGGCATGGGGCGCCCGTGTGATGAGCGCTTTCTGCTCAGCGAGGTCGCTGATCAGGACTTTCGTGATGACGGCCGGCTGCCCGATGTGGGCGGCCAGCTCGGCCACCGAGACCGGGTCGGCACGGCACAGGTCGAGGATCTGGTCATGGTCGGGCCCGAGATAGATCTTGGGCCTGCTGCCCGTGGCCATCACGAGGGTGAGAAGGTCAAAGTGCGTCGAGGGCCGGGTGCGCCCGCCGCTGACGGTGTAGGGCCGGACCAAACGGCCGGCATCTTCGTCCAGCCACATCCCGTCCTGCGCGTCCGCGTCCTCAGAACCCCGCATCGAGAGGAACGTTCGTCGCTCGACGGGCGGGCGTGGCAAGGTGCGGGCGGGCCTTCTTGACCAGCATCCCCATCTCGTATCCCAAGACGTCGGGAAGGGTCTCCGGCCCGGCGAGTACCGCCAGTACGGCGCCCGAGCCTGCCGATGACACGAACAGCAACGCGGTGTCGACCTCCACGACGACCTGGCGCACCTGGCCGCCGCCGCCGAACCGGCCTGCGACACCCTTGCCGAGCGACGACAGCCCGGACGCGATGGCCGCCAAGCTGTCGGCATCGTCATCGGTGAGTCCGACGGCAGCCTTCTTCAGCCCGTCAGAGGACAGCAACAGCGCATGTCGAGTGCCTGGCACCGTGGCAAGCAAGTTCTGCAGGAGCCAGTCGAGTTCCTGGCCGTTGGAACGGATATCGCTCATTGGTGACGTTCTTCTCCTGTTAGTGACGGAGCCTGCGGCTAGCGAGAGCCGTCCGACGGACTCTCGCCCGCGTCCTCGGCACGATTGAAGCCCCCCGTGAAAGCGGTCCAGTTGCGCATGCTGGGCTCCACGTCCTGCTCCTCCCCGGTCATGGGAGTGCCGGGGTCGTCCCGGAGTTGCGCCACCAGGTGCTGCTGCGCGTGGCGCTTCGGCAGCTCCGGTCGCCCTTCCTGGGCTTCGACGTGGTGCGCCGAACCGTAGTCGCGCGGCGGGGCCGGCTCGGCGGTCCGGGGGTGCTGCTGCGGTACGTGCGGCGACATGGTCACCCGACGGACCTCCGGCAGCGGCTGCGCCACCGCCGGGGGAGGTGCCAGAGGCTGCGCCCCCGCCGCCGGGGGAGGGGCCAGAGGCTGCGCCGCAGGCGCCGCCTGGACGGCGGAACGCTGGACGGGAACCGCCGCGGTGGGGTGGGGCATTTCGGCTGCCGCCTGACGCGGGGCCTCGGGGTACTCGTCACCGAGCAGCCGGTGCGGGATGACGACAACGGCCTGGACACCGCCGTAGATGTTCCGCCGCAGCTGTACCGCGATGCCGTGCCGGCGGGCCAGTTCGGCGACCACGAACAGGCCGATGCGGCCGTCTGCGAGAAGCTTGCTGATGTCGACGTCGTGAGGGTTGGCGAGCAGCGCGTTGAACCGCATCTGGTCCTCGTTCTGCATGCCGAGGCCACGGTCCTCGACCTCCACGGCCAGCCCGGCTGCGACCCTCTGGGAGCTCAGGAGCACGTTCGTGTGCGGCTTGGAGAACACCGTGGCGTTCTCGACCAGTTCGGCCAGTAGGTGGATGACGTCGGCGACGGCGTGGCCGTGGAGGGTTCCCTCGATCTCCGGCACGAGCTTGACCCGGGAGTACTGCTCGACCTCGGCGATCGAGGACCTGAGTACCTCCATGAGGCTCACCGGCTTGCTCCACTGGCGGCGGGAGACGGCGCCGCCGAGCACGGCGAGATTCTCCGCATAGCGCCGGTTGCGGGTCAGCAGGTGATCGACCTGGAAGAGGCGCTTGAGCAACTCCGGGTCCTCGACCTCGTGTTCCAGCTCGTCGATCTCTCCGATCGCGCGATGGACGAGGGACTGGAGCCGTCGGGCGAGGTTGGCGAAGACCTCGGCCTTCTCCTTGCCCTCGCCCTCCGGCTTGGGCGGCGCGGCGGGCAGGGCCACCTCTATGAGGGTCGCCGCGGCGTTCCACCGCAGGAGAGCGATTTCGTGCGCGAGACGGTCCTGTGCGCTCGATTCAGGCGGGGTGTGACGGGCGAACGGGGGCTGTGCCGGCTGCTCACCGCGCTCCACGCGGCGCACCATGTCCTTGAGCTCCGCCTGGCCGCCGGCAACCAGCTGGTGCAGCGCCGCGTACCGGCGCGACGTCGCGCGGGTCTCGGCATTGGCGGCGACCACGGCACCGGCCAGGCAGCTGCAGCCGAGAACGGCGGCAGCGGCCAGAACGCCCCAGGTGGCGGCGTCGGCGGTGCCCTCCTGCAAACGCAGGACGATCACGACGACGGCAGCGGAGACCACCGTGAGGGCGGCTACGGGGAGTACGGCAAGGCGAAGCAGACGGGAGGAAGTGGCGGAGTCCAGCGCCGGGTCCTGGGCCGGAGATCTGCTGTGTCTCTTCCGTGGCCGTGTCCGGGCCGCGGCCGCCGGTGGACCGGCGGTCGGGCGCGCTGCATAGGTCGGTTCAGGCATCGGAGTCCTCTCGATCAGCCAGTTTCGGACACACACACCGACGCACCGCAGGCTGCCCGTCAACACGCGTACGTGATCGGGCAGTTAAATGCGTCGATACCCTACGCCACTCGCATTCAGGTGGCGTAATCGCACCGACGTACCAGGTGCTTTCGCAAATGAGCCCAAACAGCTGCAGAAAGGAACGCCCGCCGTGGTCTGTCACGGCAAACCCGACGACGACCTGCGAGAGGACGTCCCCGGCCAGCCTCAGAGGGGTTCCCGCAGCGGTGCTCGGTCGGCGCCGGAATGGATCCGTTCGATGAGGGTGGCGTAGGCGGCGATCATCCTGGTCCGGCTGAACCTCTCCCGGCTGATGGCCAGGGCCGGGGCGAAGTCGGTGCGGTGGGCTGCCGCTTCGTCCCAGGCCAGGGCGATGGCGTCGGGATCGGGCGGGGTCAGGTATCCGTGTCCGGCCACGAGCGCGGCGCAGTCGCCGACGTCGGTGGCCACCGGGACGGCGCCGCACATCATGCCCTCGATGAGGCTCAGCGGAGCCGCCTCGCCGGATGACGAGGTCAGGGTCACCACGTCGGCTGCGGCGTACAGGGTCTCCATGTCGCGCCGCACCCCGAGCAGGGACATCCGCTCCGCCAGCCGCTGCTCGTCGCCGAGGGCGGCTGCGATGTCGGTACGCAGACCGGGGTTGGCGGCGGTCATGCCCGCGCCGCACATCAGGACGTGGCCGCTGGGCTCGCGCCGCAGCCAGGCCCGGGCCGCACGCAGGAACAGCGGGACGTTCTTCATGGCGGCGTAGCGTGCCGCGAAGACGACGACGGGGGCGTCGGCCGGGATCTTGAGCGCTGCCCGCAGCCGGGCCCGGCGGTCCGGGTCGGGGCGGAACCGCAGCAGGTCCACGCCGTTGGGTATGACGTGCAGTAGCCCGGCCGGGACGCCCGCTGCCTCGTACGCCGCCCGGGTCGACTCCGCGCAGCAGATCGCGGCGGCGACCCTGCCGTCGGCGACCGCCCGCCTGAGGTCGTCCAGGGCCGGCCCCTGGTTCTCCGGGTCGGAGCGGTGCAGGCACACCACGACGGGTCTGCGCGGCAGGCCCGCCTGGTTGAGCAGGCCGAGGGGCTGCTCCTTCAGCGACAGGATGACGTCGGCGCCCGCCGCGGCCCGGGCCGTCGTGGCCAGCTCGGGCCCGGTGAACGCCCTCGCGGCGGCGCCGAGGCCCCGGCCCAGCGTACTGACCTGCACTCCGGCCGCTGTCAGCGACCGGTAGCAGGTGTCGTCCTCCATGCGCTGCGTGGTCGCCTCGCGGTGCATCTCGCCATTGATACTCAGCACCGCGTGCCGCTGCCCGCTCTCGTGGAGCCCCATCACGACATCGCTGTGAACGATCCGGGCTCCTCCGGAGAAGAAGCCTTCGTAGACCGACAGCACACGGAGTTCGTCCATCGCGTGCACCTCTTGCTTGTCCCGCATCACCGGGAGCTGTTTTACGCCCGTGATCTGCGGGTTGCCCGCTATGAGGAGCCATGAAGCTTGCGCGCTTGTGAACTCGGAGTTTCAACTTCGGGCACGCCCGGTTACGGGACTCTGGGGGCGCCGGAAGCTGTACAAACCAAAGGCCGCCCGCCCCCCGAAGGGGCGAACGGCCTGGTCAGTCGTATGACTGGTCATGGTGCGCCGCCAGGGACTCGAACCCCGGACCCGCTGATTAAGAGTCAGCTGCTCTAACCAACTGAGCTAGCGGCGCCTGCTGACGAAGAAAATACTACCTGGTCCCAAGGGGTGCTCGTGACCCCCTGCGGCCCCGAGAAGATCCCGCCCCTCCGCAGCCGCGTAATCCCCGGGTCACAGAGAGTCTGGACGCCCGCGGCCCTGTAATGACAAGGCCTCCAAGAGTTCCTGGACGCCCGCGGCCCGTAATTACAGGGCCTACGCCGAGAGCCCCGGGCGCACAGCAGGCCCGGGGCTCTCGGAAGCCCTGACTCCTAGATCGCCAACGACAGCACCACCGGCGCCGCCTCCCGGTTGAGTGCGTCCGCCGCCTGGCGCAGGCGGTAGGCGTGCTCGATCGGGAGGGAGAGGGCGAGGCAGCCGACGGCGGAGCCGGCCGTGACGGGGACGGCTGCGCAGACCGTGCCCACCGCGTACTCCTGCAGGTCGAGCACCGGCACCGTGGGCGGCTGGGCGTCGAGCCTGTTGAGCAGGACCCGCTCGTTGGTGATCGTCCGCGAGGTGAGGCGGGCCATCTTGTGACGGGAGAGGTGATCGCGGCGGCCGTTCAGGTCGAGCTGGCCGAGCAGACTCTTGCCGATCGCGCTGGCGTGCGCGGCGGAGCGGAAGTCCACCCACTCGTTGACCTTGGGCGTGCGCGGGCCGTCGGCGTACTGCGTGATGCGGATCTCGCCGTCGACGTACCGGCTGAAGTAGACCGCCGCGCCGACGGAGTCGCGCAGCTTGTCCAGCGTGTTCTGGAGCTTGTCACGCAGGGCGTGGTCACGGCCCTGTGCGGAGCTGAGCCTGGTCAGGGCATCGCCCGCGATGTACGCGCCGTCGGCCAGCCGCTTGATGTAGCCCTCGCGGCGCAGTATTCGCACCATCGGGGCCAGCCGCTCGGCGGGCAGCCCCGTGTCCCGCGCGAGCTCGGCGAGTGTCACGCCGGTGCTGCGCCGGGAGATGATCTCCAGTAGACGCAAGGTTTGCTGCACCGAGTGGTGCGGCACGGTCGGTTCGTGCTTCAGCGCCACGGCTTCCCCCTGCTATGGGCCTGTTCCGGACAGCTGGGTCCGTACCACGATAGCCGCCAACCGGCCCTTGCGGACCGGTTGTTGCCGAGATAGGTGGCGCGTTCCATGCCTCTCAGCAGGAACGCGCCACTCTGGCATATGCCACAGTCATGACCCGGCGCCACTGCCTCGGAGATTGCCGTTGGCGATCACCGGGCTTCACAAGACGGCGCTGAGAAATTCCCTCGTCCTGTCCTGCTCCGGATCACCGAAGATCTTTTCGGGTGTCCCGGATTCGATGACACGCCCGGAGTCGAACATCAACACCTGGTCCGATATGTCCCGAGCGAAGTTCATCTCGTGGGTGACGCAGAGCATGGTGATGTCCGTGGAGCGGGCGATGTCGCGCAGGACGTCCAGCACTCCGGCGACGAGCTCCGGGTCGAGGGCGGAGGTCACCTCGTCGAGCAGCAGCACCTGCGGGCGCATCGCGAGCGCGCGGGCGATCGCGACGCGCTGCTGCTGCCCGCCGGACAGCTGTGTCGGGTACGCGTCGCAGCGGTCGGCGAGGCCGACCATGTCGAGCAGCTCGCGGGCCCGCTCCTCGGCCTCGTCCTTCGACAGGCCGAGGACGGTGACCGGCGCCTCCGTGATGTTGCGCAGCACCTTCATGTTCGGGAAGAGGTTGAACTGCTGGAAGACCATCCCGATGTTCTTGCGGACCTCTCGGATGTGCTTCTCGCCGGCCGGGACCAGCTTGCCGTTCTTCTCCTCGTGCGTGAGGTAGTCGCCGTTGACCTTGATCGTGCCCTCGTCGGGGCGGGTCAGGGTCATCAGCAGCCGCAGGATCGTCGTCTTGCCGGAGCCCGACGGGCCGATCAGCGTGACGTGCTTGCCGGAGGCGACCGAGAAGTCGAGCTCGTCGAGCACCGTGTTGGTGCCGAACCGCTTGGTGACCTTGTCGAAGCGGATCAGCTCGCTGCCGTCCACGGGCGGGTTGGCCAGATTCTCTGCGAGGGGATTGGTGTCAGCGGACAAGGCGTCGCTCCAGGGATCGGAGGAGAAGGGAAGCCGGGTAGGCGATGACGATGAAGGCGATGCCGACCACCGTCAGCGGCTCGGTGTACTGGAAGGTCGCCGCGCCATCCAGACGCGCCTGCTGCAGCAGCTCCAGCACACCGATGGACATCAGCAGCGGGGTGTCCTTCAGCATGGCGACCACGTAGTTGCCCAGTGCCGGGACCACGCGGCGGAAGGCCTGCGGCAGGATCACGGCGAACCAGGTGCGGCGCGCGGGCAGGCTGAGCGCCGTCGCGGCCTCCCATTGGCCGACGGGCACCGCCTCGATGCCGGCGCGGTAGACCTGCGCGGTGTACGTCGAGTAGTGCAGGCCGATCGCGACGACGCCGGTGGTGAGGGCCGAGAACTGGATGCCCCACTCGGGCAGCACGAAGTACAGGAAGAACAACTGCACCAGCAGCGGTGTGTTGCGGATGAACTCCGTGATCAGGCCCACCGGCCACCGTACGAAGCGGGTCGGTGCGCGGAAGGCGATCGCCCAGACCAGGCCCAGCGTGAAGGAGATGAGGGAGCCGAGCACCAGGGCCTGCAGCGTCGTGAGGACGCCGTCCCAGAACTTCGGCAGGAAATCGGCGACGGCCGACCAGTCCCAGTTCATGAGGCACCTCCGCCGCGGGTGATGGGCTCGAGTTCACGCGCGGGGCCGCCCGGGCGCCGCAGCGACAGTCCCTTGAGGGCCGGCTCGGACTTCTGCCCGATACCGGCCTTGGCCTTGCGCTCCAGGGCGCGCATGCCGCGCGTGAGCAGGAACGCGAGCACGAAGTAGATGACGAGGGAGACCGTGTAGATCTGCGCGCTGTCCTGCGTGGCCAGGCGCACCAGGTACGCGGCGAAGGAGACGTCCCCGATGCCCAGCAGGGACACCAGCGCGGTGCCCTTGAGCAGCTCGATCAGCAGATTGCTGAACGGCGGGATCATCTCCGGCACGGCCTGCGGCAGCAGGATCAGCCGCATCCGCTGCCACGGCGTGAAGCTGAGCGCGACCCCCGCCTCGCGCTGAGCCGGCGACACCGCGTTCAGCGCGCCGCGGACGATCTCCGCGCCGTACGCCCCGTACGACAGGCCGAGCGCGAGGACGGCCGCCCACATGGGGACCAGCTGCCAGCCCGCGAGCGGCGGCAGCACGAAGAACATCCAGAACATCAGCACCAGGGCCGACGTGCCGCGGAAGACCTCCGTGTAGAAGCCCGCGAGGAAGCGGACGGCCTTCGAGCGGTGCGTGCGGGCGGCGCCGACGGCGAAGGCGACCACGGCGGCCAGCGCCGCGCTGTAGACGGTCAGCTGGATGGTGATCCAGATGCCCGGAAGGACCCAGTTTTCCCACAGTCCGGTGGTCATACGGCGCAGAGCTCCTTCGCCGTCATCGTGGTCATCTCCTTCTCGGTGAACCCGAAGGGCCGCAGGATCCGGAGGAGTTCGCCACTTGCCTTCATCTTGTGGATCTCCCGGTTGAAGGCGTCGCGCAGCTCCGTGTCCACGGGACGGAAGGCGAAACCGCCGCCGTCGATCTTCTTCTTGCCGTCGACGAGCGGCGCGAAGGGCGCGGTCACCTCGGCCTTCCGGCTCTTCTTGACCACCTCGCGGGTGGTGAGCGCAGTGCCCGCGAAGACGTCGACGCGGCCCGACTCGACGGCGTTCAGGCCGGCCACCTGGTCCTGGAGGATGACGATGTCCTTCTCCGGGTAACCGGCGGAGACGGCGTAGTCGATCTCGGCGTAACCGGTGCCGGTGGCGAACTTCGCCTTGGCCTTCACCACGTCCTCGTACGAGTGCAGGTTCTTCGGGTTGCCCTTGCGGACGATGAACGCGTCGAGCATCTGGTACTCGGGGTCGGAGAAGATGACCTGCTGGCAGCGCTCCTTGTTGATGTACATGCCGGCCGAGACGACATCGAACTGCTGCGAGTTGAGGCCCGGTATGAGGGAGCCGAACTCCGTGGCCACGGGCTGGACGTGGTCGACGCCGAGCCGCTTGAAGATCACTTTGGCCAGTTCCGGCGCCTCACCGGTGAACTGCCCGTCCGTGCCGATGTATCCGAACGGGATCTCTCCCGCGATACCGAGCCGCACCGTGCCCTGCGACCGCAGCCGCGCGAGCGAGTCACCCTCCTGCACGCGGCTGCAGCCCGCGGCGCCTCCCACGGTGGCCGCGGCACCGAGCGCGGCAGCACCTGTCAGCAGGGTCCGCCGTCCTATGTGCCGTCGTTCACCCCGTGATCCACCTCGTCGTTGTTCTCGGTCTCGTCTTGTCGGAGCCATGGGCGCGCGGCTACCCGAGAACATGCGAAGTATTCGGACGAGTTTGCGCCCGTGATCTTTACCCAGGACATGTGCGCGCCGTGTGCTGCGGTCTTGACCGCATGGGGACGATGGGTTCATGACGGATCGCTTCATCGAACTCTCCCTCGCCAAAAGGGGAGTGCACTGCACGGCGAAGCTGCTCGACGACCGGGCGCCGCTCACCTGCGCAGCGGTGTGGGACGCGCTGCCGCTCGGCAGCGACGTCTATCACGCCAAGTACGCCAGGAACGAGATCTACGCCCTCTTCCCGGCCTTCGCCGCCCAGGAGCCCCCACTCGAGAACCCCACCGTGACCCCCATCCCCGGCGACCTCTGCTACTTCTCCTTCTCCGGCACCGAACTGGGCACCCAGGCCTACGGATACGAGCCCGGCACCGACGTCCGGGCCGGCACGACGGTCGTCGACCTGGCCCTGTTCTACGAACGCAACAACCTGCTGCTCAACGGCGATGTGGGGTGGGTGCCGGGGATTGTGTGGGGGCAGGTGGTGGACGGCCTGGACCGGATGGCGGAGGCCTGCAACGACCTGTGGCGGGCCGGGGCACTGGGAGAGACGCTGAACTTCAGAAGGGCGTAGTCACAAGGCCGGCGGAGCCACTCCCGCCGCCCCCGCCTCGTACAGCGCATGCGCGGCCCGCAGGACCACCGCATCCCGGTGCCGCGCGGCAACGATCTGCAACCCGACGGGCAGCCCGGCAGCGTCCAGGCCCACCGGCACGGACGCCGCGGGCTGCTGCGTCAGGTTGAAGGGGTACGTGAAGGGCGTCCAGCCGGTCCAGCGCCGGTGCCCCGACCGGGCCGGCACCTCCACCCCCGCCTCGAACGCCGTCAGCGGTAGGGTCGGGGTGACCAGCAGGTCGTACGTCTCGTGGAAGCGGCCCATCCGGCGGCCCAGGTCCATCCGCACGTCCACCGCCGCCAAATAGTCCAGTGCGCTGTACCCGGCTCCGTACCTGCAGATCTCCTGCAGGCCCGGGTCCAGCAAATCCCGTTGAGCAGCGGAAAGTTGCTCAACCACTCGCGCGGCCCCGCTGAACCACAGCGTGTGGAACGCCTCCACCGGCTCGGTGAAGTCGGGGTCCGTCTCCTCGATGTACGCCCCCAGTTCCGCGAGCCGCTCCACCGCCCTGCGCACCGCGGCCGCGACCCCGGGCTGTACGGCGACCTGGCCGCCGAGCGACGGCGAGTACGCAATACGCAGCCCGCGCACCCCGCCCTCCAGCGCGTCGCGGAAAGTGCCGGAGGCCGGGCCCAGTTGCGACCAGTCGCGCCAGTCGGGACCGCTGATCACATCCATCATCAGCGCCGCGTCCGCCGCGTCCCGGGTCATCGGCCCGACGTGCGACAGCGTCCCGAAGGCGCTCGCGGGGTACAGGGGGACCCGCCCGTACGTCGGCTTCAGGGCGAAGATCCCGCAGAACGCGGCGGGGATGCGTACGCTGCCGCCCCCGTCCGTGCCCAACGACAGCGGCCCGGCGCCGAGCGCCACGGCCACCGCGCTGCCACCGCTGGAGCCGCCCGCGGTGCGCGAGGTGTCGTACGGATTGCGGGTCACGCCGGAGAGGGGTGAGTCCGTGACGCCCTTCCAGCCGAACTCGGGCGTCGTCGTCTTGCCCAGGAAGACCACGCCGTGCTCGCGCAGCCGCGCCACCGAGGGTGCGTCCTCGTCCCACGCGCCCTCGGGGCGGACCGTACGCGATCCGCGCAGCGTGGGGCCGCCGCGGAGCAGCAGGATGTCCTTCACCGAGACCGGTACGCCGTCCAGGAGACCGGCCGGTTCTCCGCGGCTCCAGCGCTGTGCGGACTCCTCGGCCCGCGCGAGCGCGTCGTCCGCGTCCACGCGTACGAAGGCGTTGACCGCGGGCTCCGTCTCCTCGATCCGCCGCAGTGCCGCGCGTGCGGCGTCGACGGGGCTGAACTCTCCCTTGCGGTAGCCGGCGATCAGCTGTGCCGCGGTCAGGTCGGTGAGCTCGGTCATTCGCTCTCCCCAGGGTCGTTGGCGACGGGCGGCGATGGACGGTGCGTGACGATGGACAGCGCTTGATCAAAGCGCTTGATCAACGCCCCGGTACATACCCACGTTTCTTGTCGACCACGTTCAGCAGCGGCCTCCCCGCCTCCCACCGGTCGTACAACTCGACGAACTGAGCCCCGAGCTCGTCCCGCCAGCCGACCGTGTCGCCGCTCATGTGCGGCGAGACGATCAGCCCCGGGGCCTCCCACAGCGGGCTGTCCGGCGGCAGCGGCTCGTGCTCGAAGACGTCGAGGGCGGCGCCCGCGATCCACCGCTTCGACAGCGCCTGGGCCAGGTCCTTCTCGACGACGAGTGCCCCGCGGCCCACATTGATGAACCGCGCTGACGGCTGCATCACGCCGAAGCGCCGCTCGTCGAACATGCCGCGCGTCTCGTCCGTGAGCGGGGCCGCGCACACCACCCAGTCGGCGCGCGCCATCAGCCGGTCCAGGTCCTCCGGGCCGTGGATTCCCGTCCGCGGCGCCCGGCCCACCAGGGCCGTGATCACGCCCAGTGCCTTCAGCGTCCTCTCGATCGCCCGGCCGATCGGGCCGGAACCGACCACGCACGCGCGCGTGCCCGCCACCCGCTGCGTTTCACGGTGGCGCCATGTGCGCTCCCGCTGCAGGTCCCACGTCCCCGGCAGATCCTTGGCCATGGCCAGGACGAGAGCGGCCACGTACTCGGCGATCGGCTGGTCGAAGATGCCGCGCGCGTTCGTCACGACGGTGTCGGACGCTACGAGTTCCGGGCAGAGCACATGGTCCACGCCTGCGCTCGCGGTATGCACCCAGCGCGGCCGCGGCCCCTCGCCGGGCCAGGCGCGGCGTACCGCGTCCGATGTGAAGTCCCACACCAACAGCACGTCCGCGTCCGGAAGTTGCGCGGCGAGCGAGGCCTCGTCGGTATGGACGACCCGGGCGCGTCCGGTCAGCCGTCCCAGCCGCGGCGGCGGCTCGGCGTCCAGGACAAGAAGGGTTACTTCGGACATCGGGGGGAAACCGTTTCGCAATGCCGGTCCGCTTCTCTCGATGGAATGCCTGTGCCGGTCACGGCCGTGACCGGAGTCAGTCGGAGATGTGCGGTCTGTCGTCGGAGATGTGCGGTCTGAGGTGTGCGGATTGACCACGCTGGCACCCGAACCTACCGTCGTCAACACAGGCCCGGCGCCAGCCGCCCGGTCCTGCATCCTCAGTCCCGGTCCTCGCTACCGGTCCACCGACCCTCGGTATCGGTCCACCGACGTTCGGTACCGGTCCCGGGTACCGGTCCTCAGTTGTCCCGACGTCCCGGCATGCGCCGGCTCCCGCTCCTCCTCCCGGCCGACGGGCCCCGGGCCCACGACCGGTCCTTCCTCACACAACTGCTCAGCTTCAGTGAACAGGGGCCTGGTTATGGACGTCTCCTTCCTCGGCGGACCCCGCCCGCAACGCGGTGTCGGTGTCGTCGCCCCCTTCGACTTCGCGCTCGACCGCGAGCTGTGGCGCTGGGTCCCGGACGACGTGTCGCTGCATCTCACCCGTACGCCGTACGTGCCCGTCGAGGTCAGTCTCGACCTGGCGCGGCTGGTCAGCGAGCACGAGACGCTCGGCGAGGCGGTCCGGGCGCTGAGCGCCGCCGAGCCGGAGGTCCTCGCCTACGCCTGCACGTCGGGCAGCTTCGTGGGCGGCATCGCGGGCGAGCGCGCCATGTGCGAGGCGATGACGCGCGCCACGGCCGACGAGGCGCTCCCCGCGCTGACCACCTCGGGTGCGCTGCTCGATGCGCTGGACGAGCTGGACGCCCGGCGCATCGCCCTGGTCACGCCGTACACGGTGTCGGTCACCAGGGCCCTGGAGGAGTACTTGGCCGAAGCGGGCGTGCACGTGACGGGCCGCGCCTGCCTCGGCCTGACCCGGCACATCTGGAAGGTGCCCTACCGCGACGTCGTCGCCATGGCGAGGCATGCTGTACGGGGAGCGGCGGACGCTCTCTTCATCAGCTGCACGAATCTGCCCACGTACGACGTGATCCCCCAGCTGGAGGCGGAGCTCCGGATACCGGTGATCTCGGCCAACCAGGTGACGATGTGGTCGGCGCTGCGCCGTCTGGGTACGCGTGCGGTGGGGCCGTATCAGGCGCTGATCGATCCCGGCGCGAGGCCGGGCGCGGCGCAGCTCGACCCCCCTGCCCTGCCCGACGGACCTCCCCCCTTGCCCTGACGCCAGGGGGCATCCCAGCGAAGGAGGCTGGACGTGACCGCACTCGGATTCCTGTACCCGGGCCACTCCGCCGAGGACGACTACCCGCGCATCGAGCAGCTGCTGGGCAGCGACATCCGCCTCGCGGTGATCCACACGGACATCGGCGAGGACGCCCACCGCGTCGACGCGCTCCTGGAAATGGGGTCGCCGGCGCGGCTCGCGGCCGGAGTCGAGGAGCTGCGGCTGGCCGGCGCCGAGGCGGTGGTGTGGGCGTGCACCAGCGGCAGCTTCGTCCACGGCTGGGAGGGCGCCCAGGAACAGGTGCGGTCGCTGGCTCGGGCGGCGGGCCTGCCCGCGTCCAGCACGTCGTTCGCGTTCGCCCATGCCGTACGGGAGGTGGGTGCGGGGCGCGTCGCGATCGCGGCTACGTACCCGGACGACGTGGCCGCGCTGTTCGCCGCGTTCCTGAAGGCCTCCGGCACGGAGGTCGTCTCCGTGCGGGGGAGCGGCATCATGACGGCGGCCGAGGTCGGCACGTGGGGGCGCGACGAGGTCGGGGAGCTGGCCCGGACGGGCGACCATCCGGATGCGGAGGCGGTCCTGCTCCCCGACACGGCCCTGCACACCGCGGCCCACATCCGCGACCTGGAACAAGAACTCGGCAAGCCCCTCCTCACCGCCAACCAGGTCACGGTCTGGGAGGCCCTGCGCCTGGTCTCACGCCGAGTGAACGCACCGGAGCTCGGAGCGCTGTTCACGAAGGAACCGATCGTGCAGGTGAAGGGCTAGGGCGGGCCGGCGGGAATAACCGGAGCCAACCTCCTGTTAGCACTGCGCGCCCCACGCGACGTACAAAACAGGAGGCACCACCGTGGCAGCGGACGACCCCAGCAAGGCCCGACACGAGATCCGCGGAAACGCCCAGGGCACCGCCCCCGTACCCCTGTCCGTACTGGACCTGGTGACCGTCGGCGCAGGCCGCACCGCCACCGACGCCCTCCGCACCAGCGTCGAGATGTCCCGCCTCGCGGAGACCCGCGGATTCCACCGCTACTGGGTGGCCGAGCACCACTCCATGCCGGGCGTCGCCTCGTCGTCGCCCGCCGTGATCCTCGCCCATCTGGCGGCGCACACGGACCGCATCCGCCTCGGCTCGGGCGGCGTCATGCTCCCGAACCACGCGCCCCTCGTCATCGCCGAGCAGTTCGGCACCCTGGAGGCGATGGCGCCGGGCCGTATCGACCTGGGCCTCGGCCGCGCGCCGGGCACGGACGGCGCGACCGCCGCGGCCCTGCGCCGCACGGACCGCCTCCACGAGGGCGCCGACGACTTCCCCGAGCAGCTCGCCGAGCTGACCCGCTTCCTGGACGACGACTTCCCGGACGGCCACCGGTACACCCGTATCCACGCCGTCCCCGGCCCGGTCCAGGCGACGTCGCCCGGCGGTGTCCAGTCCCCGCACCGGCCCCCGATCTGGCTGCTCGGCTCCTCCGGCTTCAGCGCCCGGCTGGCCGGAGTCCTCGGCCTGCCGTTCGCCTTCGCGCACCACTTCTCGGCGCAGAACACCCTGCCGGCGCTCGACCTGTACCGCGACTCCTTCCAGCCCTCCGAGGTGCTGGACGCCCCGTACGCCCTGATCGGCGTCTCGGCGCTGGCCACGGACGACGAGAAGGAGGCCCGCCGCCAGGTGCTGGCCGCGGCGCTGAACATGGTCCGGCTGCGCACCGGCCGCCCCGGCCTGGTCCCGACCCCGGAGGAGGCCGAGGCGTACTCCTTCAACTCCCTGGAACGCGACTTCATCGACAGCTGGAACGCGAACGTCGTCCACGGCACCGCCGACCAGGTCCGCACCGGCCTCGACGACCTCCAGAAGCGCACCGGCGCCGACGAACTGATGATCACGGCGAACGCACACGGCGGCGACGTACGCGTGCGCTCGTACGAACTGATCGCGGACGCGTACGGGATGCCGCGCGCCTGAACGGACCCCCTGTGGGCAGGCGTTCCGCAGGGCGATGGGGGCACCGTTCATGCCCTTAAGGCGATGGGGGAGGGTGGGCGCAGCCCACGACGGCGGGTGCGCCCTCATGGCAGGGCGCCCCAGTCGCTCCCGTCAAACGCCGGCGTCGGCCAGCAGTTCCGAGATGCGGTCCGGCGTCACCGGGCGGGAGTACAGCCACCCCTGCCCCGTGTCGCAGCCGATGCGCCGCAGCCGGGTCGCCTGCCCGGAGGTCTCCACGCACTCCGCGGTGACCGTAAGCCCCAGCCGGTGGGCGAGCTGCACCAGCGCCTCGACGATGACCTCGTCGGCGGGGTTGGGATGCGTCCCGTCGTCGTACCGGAACCCCCGTACGAACGAACCGTCCAGCTTGAGCACCGACACCGGCAGCCGGCTGAGATACGCGAGGTTCGAGTACCCGGTGCCGAAGTCGTCGATGGCGATCCGCACGCCCATGTCGCTCAGCGCCTGGAGGGCCTGCAGCGGCCGCCCCGCGGAGCCCATCACCGCGGACTCGGTGAGCTCCAGCTGCAGCAGACGCGGGGCGAGTCCCGTGTCCGCGAGGATGTCCGCGACGTCGGCGACCAGGTCGGAGTCCCAGACCTGGCGCACCGCCACATTGACGCTCACGAAGACCGGCTCCACGCCCGGATGGTCCAGCTGCCACTGCCGGGCCTGGCGGCAGGCGGTACGCAGCACCCAGCGGCCGAGCTGGACGATGGAGCCGTCCTCCTCCGCCAGTCCGATGAACCGATTCGGCGTCAACATCCCGAACTGCGGGTGGTGCCAGCGCACCAGCGCCTCGACCCCGTGCAGCTCCCCGTCCTCCATGCTCACCAACGGCTGGTACTCCAGGGCGAACTCACCGCGATCGACTGCGGGCCGCAGCGTGGACGACAGCGCCTGGCGGGTCATCCGGTGGGCGTTGCGCTCGGGGTCGAAGAGCGTCCAGCGGGCCTTGCCGTCCGCCTTGGCCCAGTACAGCGTGGTGTCCGCGGCCTGCATCAGCCCCGTCGCGGTGGTGTCCGCGGCCCGCTGTTCGACGATACCGATGGACGCCGACACGGACAGCCGCTGCCCCGAAAGGTCGAACGGCTCCTGCAGGGCTTTCAGCACGGACTCGGCCAGATCCGCGAGTTGTTCCGTGCCCTTCGAGTCCTCCACGAGCAGCGCGAACTCGTCGCCGCCGAGCCGCGCGACGAGGGGAGTGGCGGCCCGGGCGTAACCGACCTGGTCCGCGCAGCGTGTGAGCCGTTCCGCGACCGCGGCCAGCAGCCGGTCGCCGACCCGGTGGCCGAGCGTGTCGTTGACCGCCTTGAACCCGTCGAGGTCGAGATAGCACAGCCCGATCCGCCCGGCGCCCTCCTCGTACGGGCTCGCCTCCAGGGCCGCCGCCAGGCGCTCGAAGAACAGGGTCCGATTGGGCAGCCGGGTCACCGGGTCGTGCATCTGCAGGTGGCGCATCCGCGCCTGGAGTTCGCGGCGGACGCTGATGTCCCGGACCGAGAGCAGCACCGCACCACCACCACCACCACCGTCGGCGTCCGGCAGCGGCGCGACGGTGATCTGCACCCATACCGAGTGCCCGTCGGGATGTTTGAGGCGGCGGGTGCAGCGCAGCCGGGCGTGCCGGCCGCGCAGGACATCGCGGTACGCATGCCAGGTGCGCGTGTCGGACGCCAGGTCCATGAGGTCCGCCGCGGCCTGCCCGGCCAGGGCCTCGGGGCACCTGCCGAAGAGGGCGGCGAGCGCCTCGTTGGCGGAGCGGACGAGTCCCTCGCGATCGACGACGGCCATGGCGAGCGGGGCGGCGGCGAAGGCGGCGTGCACGACATCGGGGCCTGACTGCAGGGCATCGGGGTCGGCCTGCACGGCATCCGGGTCGCTCTGCACGACATCGCGGTCGACCGGGAATACGCGACGCTGCGTGACGGCAGGCCCGACGAGATCCGCCGCGGGCGCCGGGTCTTCGGATGTTCCGCTCACCGTTCGCTCCCGCAGTGCAGTCGTTCTCGGTCAGGGCCACGGGGCGCTCCCCAAGCCGTTCCTGCTGCGGGGAAGGCGGTCACTGACTGGGGAGGACCGCCCGAGCCCCGGTCCGGGCAGGAAATCGTGCCGATCATAGAGGCTGGCCTCCGGCCCGTTCCAGCCACGTTCCGGCGATACGCCGTACCCCTGCACGACGCCAGATCGTTTTTGCCCAGGCCCGGCCAGGGTTCCTTCGATGGATGACCGCTTGTGACATTGCGTGAACAACCGGGGTGTCGGAGGGCTCACCCGAGTGGTGCAGATAAACAGGGCGAACATCAACAAACCAACCCAGTCTGGGTGGGGTCTCCCGAATTCCCCACCCGGAGGTCGACTTGCCGCGTCAGCTCCCCCTCAGGGGGCTACTGCGCCTCCCCGGGGCTCTGGCATCGGCTGCCGCCGCGGGCCCCCGGGCCCCCCGGCACGGGGGCGACCGGACTCGCCTGCGCAGCACCACGGCCGCTTTCACCTCGCTGACCGCCCTCGCCGCGACCTCCCTGGTGGCCGGCCCGGTGTCCGCCGAACCCCTTGGCGGGCCGTGTGCCCTGGAGCGCACGGCGGCGCACCACTCGGAGGGTGTCGACACCTGGAACTCGGCCTATCCGCGCCCGACCGGCACCCTCGACGCGGTGATGGTCTTCCTCTCCTTCCCGGACTCCACGCCGCGCGTCTCCCCGGCGGCACTGGCCGCCGACTACTTCCCCGCCACCAGCCGCTTCTTCACGCACGCCTCGTACGGCAAGTTCATCCTGCGCCCGCACCCGCAGCCCGCGTGGATCCAGATGCCGCACGCCTCCACCTCGTACGCCATAAAGCGCGACTGGAACGCGTCACGACGCAGCGCCTATCTGCGCGACGCGGTGAACGCGGCCAATCCGCAGGTCGACTTCAGCAAGTACGACATCGTGTACCTCATCGCGGACCCGGATGCGCCGGGCGTCGACTCGGACGCCACGAAGGTGGTCAACTTCGAGCGCCCGCTCAGGGCCGACGGCGCGGATATCAGACGTGTGGTGACGGTCTTCGAGCGGCATCCGCCGGACCGCAACGTGCTGGCCCACGAGACGGGACACGTCTTCGACCTGCCGGATCTCTACCATCGGCCGTCCGACGGCAAGGGCGACTGGGACACGTACGTCGGCGACTGGGACGTCATGGGCAGCCAGTTCGGGCTGGCCCCGGACCTGTTCGGCTGGCACAAGTGGAAGCTCGGCTGGCTCCAGCCGCGGCAGGTCGCGTGCGTGCAGGGGCTCGGCAGCACCCGGCTGACGCTGGAGCCGCTCGCGGAGGGGCCCGAACCCGGCGGCGCGTTGGCCGGTCAGCCGTTCGGTTCCGGAGGCGGCACCAAGCTGGCGGTGTTCCGCACCGGCCGCAGCAGCGCACTCGCCTTCGAGGCCCGCGGGCCGGCCGGCAACGACGACGCGAGCTGCACCGAGGGCATCCTCGTCTACCGAGTCCGCAGCGAGACCGCGTCCGGCGGCGGCCCGGTCGAGGTCGTGGACGCCCATCCGCACTCGGAGTCGTGCTGGAGCGACTCGGTCTACCCGGAGCTGGCGGATGCTCCGGTGCGGCTCGGGGAGACGTTCACGGTGCCGGGCGCGAAGGTACGGGTGGAGGCGGAGGACCGGACGCCGTCGGGAGCGTGGACGGTGAAGATCACGACGGGGTGAGCCGAGTGACTGAAGAGACATATGTGAAAGGCCCCTCGCTCTCGCGAGGGGCCTTTCACCGTCTGTGCGCCGCCAGGGACTCGAACCCCGGACCCGCTGATTAAGAGTCAGCTGCTCTAACCAACTGAGCTAGCGGCGCCTGCTGACGTCGTAGACCTTAGCACCCTGGTCGGCGGGAGGAAAAATCGATAAGCGCAGGGCCGTCCCGGACGCCCGCCCGTCCCCCGCCGCAGCCCTCGGCCGGGCCTTTTCGGGCTGCTCCGCGGTGGTGCGGACCGCCCGCACGACGGCCCAGAGAACGACCTCCGGCCCGGGCAGCCACGGGCGCCGGGTGTCGGGCGCGACGAGCCAGCGGCAGTCGAGCCGGGCGGAGGCGGTCGGCCCGGGTACGAGCGCCGGGACCGTCACCGCGTCCCCGCGGCCGTGGCACAGCAGCGGCGGGACGCCGCGGCAGCGGCCGGCCCACTCCTCCCAGGCCAGCAGCGAGGGCAGCCGCTGGGCCGTTCCCGGCGCGGCGAAGAGCAGCATGCGTCCGCGGTACGCGGCGACGGGGCCCGATCCCGCTCCCTCGTCCCACAACCGGTCCAGCATGCGGCGCCCGAAGACGGCGGGGACGTTCACGACGTCGAACGCCGTACCGCAGGGCACCACGATCGGGACGCCGGGTCGCTCACGCCATAACGCGAGGGTGCTCCGCGGATCGCTGCCTGCTGAGGCGAGCCAGGACGCCCCCTCGGAGGTGACGTCCGAGACATCGAACTGCTCGTGGACGGACAGGGCCAGAGGAAGCTGGTTGCTGCTCATGGCATATGTGTGTACCCGCAGTGAGTGTGACGTTTCGGTTAGTTGCGGGAAACCGGGCCGCGGGCGGGACGAAAGGAGTACTCTGCCCGCGGGCATATGCCGGAAGATCGTGCTCGCGCCTCTTGCCCTCTGAGCAGCCGGACGGGCTCAGGCCTCTGCGTCGGCTCCGCGCAGCAGATCGCGCCCGTACTCGACCATCTTCTTCGCGTAGTCCTCGGTCCACTCGGCGCGAGCGGCGATGTCGGCAGGCGTCAGACGGTCGAAGCGGCGCGGGTCCGCGAGCTGCGCGGCGGCTATTGCCTGGTACTCGACGGCCCGGTCCGTCGCGGCCCGGAAGGCGAGGGTCAGCTCGGTGGCTCGGGACAGCAGCTCCCGAGGATCCTCGATCGACTCCAGGTCGAAGAAGTGCTCCGGGTCGGCGGCCGCCTCCGCAGGTTCGAAGAGCAGCGGCGCGGGGCGCAGCCGCGGCTCGATACGGGGCCGCTCGGGCTCCGCCATGGTTCTCCTCCTCTTATCCGTGGCCCTTGGGGGCCACGTTCCATTGTCCCGTGCCGCGCAAGTAGGCCCCCGGTCCAGGCCGCCGGGTTCCCCCTTGTCGGGGTGAGACTGGTACGCCGGGTTCCCCTGCGGGGTGGCTTTGCGCCCTTCCGCCCCAGCGGAACGATTGCCCACAACGGTGACGGCGGAGCCGCCCGCGCTCCTGCCAGCTGCAAGCGGCAACCGGCCACCGGCCGGAGGTCGCGAGCGTGCCGAAGGGGACGTGGCGCGGTTGTGCGCCCGCAGCGGCTGGCGCGAATTCCGGGCTCGCTGGACGACGTACGGCTCGGCGCCAGACCGAGGACGTACATGCCGGCGCGGCCCCGACCCACCCACCGGCAGGGCGCAAGGCGCGGACCGGCAGGCGCGTACGGCCGACCCGCCCACCGGCAGGGCGACGCGCGGCGCGCGGCCTACGGTTGCCAGGCCACCCGATGTTCCGCCAGGTGGCCCAGTACCGCATGGTTCGCCTCCCAACCGTCCGGGAACTTCACCGTCACACCCAGCTGCACCGGCTCCGTGGACGGATGGTCGTCGAGCAGCTCGGCGACCCCCGCACGGCACACCACGATGCACGCGTGCCGATGCCGTGAGGCCAGCACGCACAGCCGGCCCGTCTCCAGGTGGAACGCCGTCGCGTCCGGCCGCCCCGACAGCGGATGCAGCACGACGGTCACATCGAACTCCCGCCCCTGCAGCCGGTTCGCCGTGTCCACCGTGACGTCCACAACACCCAGTTCCGCAAGCGCCGAGCGCACGGCGGCCGCCTGGTCGCGGTGCGCCGTGCCGACCGCGATGCGGTCGGCCGTCAGCGGCACCGGATCGGGCGACCGCTCGGACACGGCCGCACCCCCGCGGTCCAGCAGACGCCGCACCACCTGCGCCACGGCACGCACCGCCTCGGGATCCGTCCGCGGCGTATGCCGGGCCGGCAGCTCCAGCAGCCCCCACCCCGCCTCGGCGGCCTCGTCGATGACCCGGTCCGGCCCCGAACCGTCCGACGCCACGGCGAAACCGAGCCGCCGGTCACCGTGCCCGGTACCGCTGCGGAACCGCGTGTACGGATAGAAGGCGTCCGACACCAGCGGCGCCGCCGACGCGGGCAGCCGCCACGACACGGGCAGCCGGTGCTGCGGCAGTTCCGGGTTGTGCGCCAGCAGCGTCGTCACGGCGGACGCCGAGGGGTCGTACGACAGACCCGCCCACTGTTCCGCGCCCACGATCGCGAACGGGTCCAACTGCCCCGGATCGCCCACGAACAGGGCCCGCTCGAAGAGCCCGGCAACGGCGAGCAGCGCGTCGGACCGCATCTGGTACGCCTCGTCGACGATGGCGTACCGCCAGGGCTCGACGCCCTTGACGTGCGCCCACTTGGCGGCGGTCGAGATGACGACGTCGAGCCCGGCGAGGTCGGCGGCCTTGGCGGACTTGCGGACGTTCGCCAGGCCGTCGAGCGCTTTGTCGTACGGATCCGTGTCGCTGCTGTGCAGTCGCCCCACGGGGAGGTCGGGATTCTTCTCGGCGAGTCGCACCACCAGGTCGTCGACCTGGGCGTTCGTCTGGGCGACGACCATCAACGGGTGTCCCGCGGCGGCCAGTTCAAGCGCAGCCCGCACCACGAGGGTGGACTTCCCGGCACCCGGCGGAGAGTCCACGACGACCCCGCGGTGCGCACCGTGCAGCGTGTCCCGCAGGATCGCCTCGGTGGCCAGGGCGGCCGCGGCGGCAGGATCGGAGCTCTCCAGCCCCGGGGAGCCGAGGCCGATCCGTGCCCCGAGGCTGTGCCGGGCCGCGGGGGCCGCGGGTCCGGGGTGAGCCGCGGGTCCGGGGTCGGCCCCTGCCCCCAGCAAGCGGCGGGCGCCGGCAGTCACAGGACGTCCTCCTCGGTCACCGGATCCGGAGATTCCACGGCGGCGGCGCCGTCACCCGGCGGGCCGCCGTGCGTCCACGGCGTCTCCTCCGGGTCCGGCAGGGAAGGGCCGCCACGCTGGTCGTGCTCGAACAGCGTGAAGCACAGCCGGTCGCCCTTCTCGGGCACCGAACCGGTCTCGGGCTCCTTGCCCCGCCCCATCTTGTCGAGTATGCGCAGCACGATCGCCACCCCATCGCCGCCGGCTCCCTCGCCGTCGACGCCCTCGTCGTACCCGACGAACTCCGCGGACTGCGGCTTGCCGTCCAGTGAGCGGTACACCTTGGCGCGCTCGCCGAGGTGGGGGCGGTCGTCGGTCCGGACGGTGACGAGCGGCCGGGGACTGGGCCGCTTGCTCTCGCTGTACGCCATGACGACGTCCGTCACCTCGCCCGCGAAGGCCTCGCCGGTGAGCCGCCGCCCGGCCATCACCAGCGGGTCGTCGAGGGCCTCCTGGGCCTCCAGCCGGGCCTGTTCGCGCTCGCGCGCGGCGAGTTTGTTCGCGGCGGTGACGGCGTCGTCGCGCCGCGGCTGAGGCGGTTCACCAGCGGCAACCCGGTCGCGGTGACTGGTGAAGGACCAGCGGTCGCGGGTCCAGCGGTCGGCGGCATGCGCGGCCTCGGGCAGCGCCCGCAGGAGGTCGACACCGTGCCACACGGCGTCCCACGTGGGCCGGGTCCGGCTCTCGACCAGGGCACGGATCTGCCGCTCGGCGGCGGTGAGTTCGCCGAGCCGGACGTCCGCCTCGATGCCGTCCTCGGCGGCGGCCAGGGCGGTACGCGCGCGGTCGTAGCGCTCCATAGCCGGGGCCAGCAGCCGGTTGTCGAACGCCGGATCGGTGGCCGGGCCCGCGGGCGGGCACACCAGCTGCCCCTGGGCGTCCCGCGCCAGCTCGGCCCGCAGCGCGGCCTCCGCGCCGGACTCGCCGTCGGGCGGATCGATCCAGGCGAGCAGCGCGCCGAGGTGCTGGTCCTCCAGGCTGCTCTGCCCGGTCGCCCAGTGCCGGGACAGCAGCTCGGTCATGGCGGGCAGCAGCGAGGAGCCCGGTACGCGGGCGCGCTCCGCGAAGTGCGTCAGCCAGCGGCCGAGCAGTGGTACGCGCGCCGGGGCCGGGTAGGGCGCCTCGGGTTCCTGCTCGGCGGTGCGCCGGAAACGCATGGAGCGCCCGAGCAGCCGTACGAACTCGACGCCCGCGCGGCTCGGCACGATCAGCTGCGGTGCGTCCGAGCACAGGTCGACCTCGACCTTGACGCGCTTTCCGGTCTCCGGGTCGGTCTCGGTGCGCTCGGCGGCCTCGACGCCTGCCGCGTACTCGTCGATGTAGGGCAGGACGATGTCGGCGAGCTCGGCGAGGAAGGCGAACCGCAGGTCGCGGTCGCGCGGCTGTGGGACGACGAGCAGGCGGGGCGCGTCGCGGTCCGTGCCGACGAGCGCACCGAGCGGGGCGCCCGACTCGCCCGCGGTGGTGAGCGGCACGAAGACGAGCGGACGCTCGGACAGATGCCGGTGCCGGACGGTGGCCGCGGGCTGGGCGCGTCCGGTGCTCATGGCTTCGAGCCGGGCGAGCGTGGAGATCAGCGACACGGGGCCTCCTTGCCGGGGGGCGGCGCCGGCCGGGCGCCCTCAACAGACGCAAGCGCCGTCAGCATGGGGTGCTCCCCAGAGCCTCCGCCCGCAGTGCGGCCGCCCTGCGCAGGGCCCTCACCGCCGGGTCCGCGAGGTCGCCGGCCGTGCCGTGGGCGGCCGCGAGCACGGTGTCGGCCGAGGTCAGGGCGCCGAGCTCGCCGCGGACCGACCGGCCCAGCGCCGTCACGGCGCCCTCGGCGCGGGCCCGGTCGCGGCAGTGGAAGGCCAGCTCGCAGGCGGACAGGCACTCCGGTGCGTACGCCGCGGGGACGCATTCGACCGCGGACCGCAGCTCGTCGGCGGGCCGCTCCACGTCGAAGGTCGTGCCCTCGGGCAGGGCCTCCGCGATGTCCTCGATACGGGTGAGCCGGGTCAGCTGGCGGCGGGTCACCGACAGCTGCTTGCGGACGTCCACGGCGGACGCGGTCGGCAGGTTCGAGAAGTCCTTGGGGCAGACCAGCAGGACGCGGTGGCGCACGGGCGGCACGGGGTCCATGCGGGCGGCGACCTGCTCCAGCGCCAGCACGTACACGGCGGACTGGCGCGCGGCCGCCCCGACCTTCGCCGCGTCCGCCGCACCGTCGATCACGGGGAACGACTTGATCTCGACGACCGTCCAGCTGCCGTCGGGGTGCACCACCACCGCGTCCGGCTCCAGGAAGGCGGGGGAGCCCGCGACGTCCAGCGCGAGCATGGGGTGGTCGAGCAGGGTCCACGCGTCGGCGCTGGTCGCCTCGCGCAGCGCCAGCGACGTACGCGCCGCGCGTCCTTCCGGGCCCGCCGCCGACAGATCCGGGGTGTGCGTGCGGCCCGGCTCGGGGGGCTCGGCGGAGGCGTCCAGCCGCTCGTGCACCAGGCGCAGCAGCACGGCGCCCCCGTCGGCCTTGACGCGCGCCTCGAAGGCATTGCCGCGGATGAACGCGAACTGCGACTGCCCGAAGGAGGATGGCGAGCCGAGGGCGCTCGCCAGCGCCGCCTTGTTCACGCCGGCGCCGTCCAGCAGCGCGCGCCGCTTGCAGCCGGGGTTCGCCGCGAGCGCGGCCAGGGCGCGCGCGTCGAGCGGCTGCGGCGGCCGGGCGGGGCCGCGCAGCTCAGCGAGCCGGTGCCGGAGCGCCGTCCCCCGTGTCGGCGGGGCTGGCACTCGGCCCGGTGCGCGGCTTGCGCTGTCCGGGTACGCGCTGTCCGGGAATTCGCTCACCCGCCGAAGTCTGGCATCCGGCACTGACAATCGGGGAACCTGCGGCGTGGGAGGCGCCCGGGACAGCGGTCCCGAGGGGCTCGCGGTCCGCCCCCAGCCGGGCCCGCACGAGATCCGCAAACCGCATCACGGGCTGGGTGAGGAGAAGCCCGACACCCATCACGGCCGCTCCCGCGAGTGCGTCGAGGAAGTAGTGGTTCGCGGTGCCCATCACCACGACGGTGGTGATCAGCGGATACGCCACAGCGGCCACCTTCGTGAGCCGGCTGCCTCCGTACCGCCACAGCACCACACCGCACCACAGCGCCCATCCGACGTGCAGGCTCGGCATCGCCGCGTACTGGTTCGTCATGCCGCCCAGCCCGCGCGGCGCGCTCGCATCCCCGCCCCACCAGCCGTACGAGCTGTACCGGGCCATCGTGTCGACGAAGCCGTGGCCCGCCGCCAGCAGTCGTGGCGGGCACGTCGGCAGCAGGGTGAAGCCGACGAGTCCGATGAGCGTGGACGTCATCAGCCAGGTGCGGACGGCGCGGTAGTGGACCCCGCGGGAACGGAAGATCCACACCAGGATCGCGGGCGTGACCAGATAGTGCAGCGACGCGTACCAGAAGTCCGCGGGTATGCCGAGCCAGGGCTCGGCCGTGAAGAGACGGTTCAGCGGGTGCTCGGCGTTGAGATGCAGGGTCTTCTCGAGACGAAGGATCGCGAGGCCGTGGTCGACGGCGGTCGACACGTCACCGCGGGCGAGCAGCCGGCCCGCCGAGTACGCGGCGTACACCAGCATGATCAGGGGCAGTTCGGTCCACCAGCGTGGCCGGCTCGCGCCAGGCGTCCTCGCACCCGGTGCGTCGGTCTGCGCCATCCGATGGTCTCCCTCCCGCCCTCCCAGCGGCCCGCTGACAACCCGCCCACTTTACGGTGTATGTGAACCGTGTACGCGAACGGTGTCAGCCGGGACGCTTCCTGATCTTCAAGACGCAGAGATCGCTCGCGGGGTTGCTCGATCGGGACCCGGGCGCGACGGTTCGTACCTGTGCGCGATGATGGAGGGGCGGGTGGACCCTGTCCCGAAAAATCAGCTCAATCCGCCCGCTCTGTCCTGTTCGCTCTCGGAAAGGCGCTCCATGGCACCGCGCATCCTGCTGGCCCGGCACGGACAGACCGAATGGTCACTGGCCGGAAAGCACACCGGCAGGACGGACATCCCGCTCCTGGAGGAGGGCCGGCGCGGCGCCAAGCTGCTAGGCGAACGCCTGCACCGCGCCCCGCTCGACGGGCTCCCGGACGCCGAGGTGCGCACCAGCCCGCTGGCACGCGCGCGTGAGACCTGCGAACTGGCCGGCTTCGGTGACCGGGCCACCACCTGGGACGCGCTTCTGGAATGGGACTACGGCGCGTACGAGGGCATGACGCCCGCCGAGATACAGGCGATCAGGTCCGGTTGGCTGATCTGGCGCGACGGGGTGCCCGAGGGCGAGACGCTCGCGCAGATGACCGCCCGCGCGGACGAGGTCGTCGCATGGGCCCGGTCGGCCGACCGCGACGTGCTCGTCTTCGCGCACGGCCACATCCTGCGGTCCATCGGCGCGCGATGGCTCGGCCTCGACCTCGCCTTCGCGGCACGCATCCGCCTCAATCCGACGTCGCTGTCCGTGCTGGGTTGGGCATACGGAGAGCCGGCGATCGAGTCGTGGAACGACCTCGGCCATCTGACCTTCGGGGCGTAGCGGCCGGGACCCCGGAATCCCGGCCACCGCCGAAACCCCGGGGACCCTGGGAAGTCACGCCGAGCGCGACAGTTCGCCGTGGCGTTCCAGGAACGTCGAGACGCCCGGTGCCCTGCGATGCGGCGCGAGCACACGAGCCGTCGTCGCCAGCATCGACAGGACGCGCGACGACTGGACCTCGTTCAGCAGGTCCAGTACGCGCAGGCCCGCCGCCGACGCCTCGTCCGGGTGCCCGGCCCGGGCCAGATCGTCGGCCAGTTCCGCCGTGTACAGCGCGGCGTTGCGGGTGAAGTGCGGGTCCTGCAGCGCGGTCGCGCGGCGTGCATGGCGGGCCGCGCGGGCCCAGTCGCCCAGGGCCGACCAGCACTGCGCCTCGAGCCCTTCCAGTTCTGCCGCGCCGTAGAAGCTCATCCACTCCGGGTCGGCGTTCGAGGGGCCGCAGTCGAACAGGGCCTGGGCGCGGGAGAGCGACCGCTCGCAGCCGGAGCGGTCGCCGAGCCCCGCCCAGCCTCCCGCCTCACGCAGCGCGAGCAGTGACAGCAGTCGCGGCGACGCCAGATTGCGGGCCACGCGCTGCGCCGCCTGCGCGGCGCGCACCGCCTCGCGCGGACGGCCCGCGTCCCGGGCGAGGAACGCCGTGTTGCAGAAGGCATGCGCCTCCAGTGCCGCATCCCCGGACATCCGGGCGGTCGCCAGTGCCTCCGCGTAGTGCGAGCGTGCGTCCTCGAAGCGCCCGGAGTCGTGCGCCAACCAGCCGACCGAGATGGCGAGTTCGCCCGCTCCCGCCTGCAGCCGCTGTGCGGTCGTCTGCCGGGCGGTGCCCGCGTCGAGCAGGGCGTAGGCGGCGCGCAGCGGTGCCGCGGCACGGCGGTACAGGCCGTCGGCGCCATGCCGGTCGTCGAGCAGCCGGATCTTGCGTACGGCCTCCTCGACCGCGTTCGCCTCGGCGTGCCCGACCCTGCGGACGGGCCGGCCGGCTGCCGTGGCGGCGGCGGCGCCGTCCCTGGCGAGCCCTAAAGGCGCGAAGGAGACGGCGGCCACCGTGGCCGTACCGCCCGTCATGAACGCGCGACGCTGCACGTCGCTCTCCTTGTGGTTCTCGGTCTCGTGGTGCGGGATTTCGTCGTACGGGATGTCGCGGCGCGGGAGTCCGTCGTGCCTGCCGCTGCGGTGCTCGGCCGTGGGGAGCGGCGGGGCTTCCGACCGGGTCCGCGCCCGGCCGCGTACCTCGGAGCGAGGGGCGAACCCCAGGTCCGCGAGCGAGCGGCCGGGGAACATGTGCAGGAACACTCGCTCGTAGGCGTAGTTGGGGCAGCGGATCTCGCCTGCCTCGACCCGCCCGATGTACCGCGCGTCACAGCTGACCCGCTCGCCGATCTCGCGAGCGGCTCGCCGTACCGCGGCGGCGAACTCGCCCGGTGAGCGCGGTCCCCGCAACTCACGGAAGGCGAGATTCGGTTGGAGATCCCGTCGGCGGGACGGTGACGACGAGGTCGCCGGTGACGACTCCATGGCCGGGCCCTCTCCTACGCATCGTGCCGGACTCCGGGGGGAGTTGTACTCCTGGGCCGTACCTCTGCCGCCCCTTTTGCTGCCTCTGTTCCGGCGGGGCAAGAAGGTACCCCGTGTGACAGCACCGCCACGCACGGTTTAAGCACAAACCGGATAACTCATACGGGATCTGCCATGAACTGCCATCCTTTGCGGCGGTGTCCTGCCGTAGCCGTTGACGCCGCACGGACGTTGGACGATGCGGAGAGGGAGCTGCACGGTCCCGGAAGGCCGCGTGGCACCGAACCGAGCGACTCGAGCGTGGAGGGGTTCCGTGTTGGAGGCCGGAATGGAGAACAACGCACACGCACCTTGTCCGTCGCTGTCGACCGCGCAGCACAGGCCGACGCCGGAGGGCAGCGCACCGGCGCGCGGAATGGAGACCGGGGGCCCCTCCCAGGGTCTGCTGGCACGGGCAGAGGACTCCTGCGACCTGGTCACCGTGCCGGTCCGTCAGGGCCTGGAGGCGGTCGACATCCTCCGGCGCGGTGCCTCGGAGGCCGTCGGTCCCGTGCTGCACGACGGGGGCTGCGACGTGCTCGGCTTCCTGGTGCCGCCCGGCACCGCGGACGCCTGGGACGTTCCCGGCAGCGCCTGCACCCAGACCTTCGGCCGTGGCATCGGCACCGCGCCCGTACCGCCCATCGAGGGCACGCGCTGGCTGCTGCCGCCCGCCGCGGCCCAGCCGGCCGGCTCGGTGCATCCGGCCGACGCGGAGGTCACGGCGCAGGTCACCGACCCGGTGGTGCTCCGGGAGGCGCTGGATGAGGCGGCTCGGATGATTGCTGCGGCGGACAACTGCCGCTGAGCGCCCGCGCTGGGCGGGGCGTGTTTCCTCGCCGCTCCGCGGCACCGGGCTCCCTGCCGCTCCGCGGCGGTTTTCCACCCACCCGCCCCTTCGTGCCGCTCCGCCGCCGATGCTCTGCCGCTCCGCGGCACCGGTGCGCCCTCAGGCCCCAGGCACCCGATAATGAGCAGGTGGCGCGGGCGAAAGACAAAAAGGCGAGGGGCAGGCGGGACGCCGTGGCGGCCGTCGTGGCCGAGGTCGACGGTGGGCTCGCCGAGCTGATACCCGACCGGGACCGCGTGCGGGCCTGGACGCTGCTCGTCGACGGGGCGCCGCAGTCGCACGTCGATCTCGACGACCCCGCGTACCTCGCCTTCGAGTACCAGCGCAGGCTCGGCCACGTCATCGATCTCGTCGCGCCGCCGGGCAAGCCGGTGCAGGCCGTGCATCTCGGCGGGGGCGCGTTCACCCTCGCCCGGTACGTCGCGGCCACCCGCCCGCGCTCCACCCAGCAGATCGCCGAACGCGACGCGGCCCTCGTAGAACTCGTCCGTCGCGAGCTGCCGTTGGACCCCGGCGCCCGCATCCGGGTGCGCTCCACCGACGCCCGCGCCGCCCTCGCCAAGATCCCCGACGGCTGGGCCGACGTGGTGATCGCGGATGTGTTCAGCGGTGCTCGCACGCCCGCGCATCTCACCAGTACCGAGTTCCTGGACGACGTACGCAGGGTCCTGGGACCGGGCGGCTGGTACGCCGCCAATCTCGCCGACGGGCCGCCGCTCGCGCATCTGCGCGGTCAGATCGCGACGGCCGCGGCCGTCTTCCCCGAGCTCGCGCTCGTCGCCGACCCCACCGTGCTGCGCGGAAAGCGCTTCGGCAACGCCGTCCTCGTCGCCTCCGGCCTGCCCCTGCCCGTCGCCGAACTGACCCGGCGCGCCGCGAGCGACCCGCACCCCGGACGGGTCGAGCACGGGCGGGCTCTCGCCGACTTCACCGGGGGAGCAGCAGCGGTGACGGACGCCAGCGCGGTCGCCTCACCTGCGCCGCCGCCGTCCGTCTTCCGCTGAGCGCCGCCGTCCGTCTTCCGCCGTCAGCTGCGCCGCCGCCGTCCGCCTTCTGCTGAGCGGCGACCCTGTGCTCTTCCCGGACGGCACCCGACCGACTAACCGAGCCCGCCGTTGCTCTGCAGCAGCTGGCCGTTGATCCAGCCGCCCTGTTCCGAGCAGAGGAACGTGACGAGGTTGGCGCAGTCCTGTGGCAGCCCGAGGCGTCCCAGCGGCGTGGCCTGTGCCAGGTCCCTCTTCATCTGGTCGGTCATCCAACCGGTGTCCGTCGGCCCGGGGTTGACGGCGTTCGCGGTCACGCCGAGGTGGGCGAGCTCGCGGGCCGCTGCCAGAGTGATGCGGTCCAGGGCCCCCTTGCTCGCGCCGTACGGGAGGTTGCCGACCGTGTGGTCGCTGGTCAGGGCGATGATGCGGCCGGTGGCGCCCGGGCCGCGGAACCTGGTCGCGTACTCCCTGATCAGCAGCCACGTCGCGCGTGCGTTGACCGCGAAGTGCAGGTCGAAGCTCTCGACGGTGGTGTCGAGGAGACCGGAGTCGACCGACTCGCAGTGGCAGAGGACGAGTGCGGTGACGTTCCCCAGCTCGCCTTCCACCGCGTCGAACAGTTGCCCGGGCGCGGACGGGTCGCTCAGGTCGGCCTCGACCGCGGTCGACCTCGCGCCGAGCTCGGCCAGCCGCTTCGTGAGCCGGCCGGGGGCCTCGGGCTCGGCTCCCCACCGCATCCGCTCGTCGTACGGCGTCCAGTAGGTGAACGCCACGTCCCAGCCGGCCCCGGCCAGGCCTTCGGCCACAGACGCGGCGATGCCTTCCGACCGGCCCGCCCCTGTGACGAGCGCCAGCGGACGGTCACGATGCGGGAGGGTCTGACTGTCGGTCATGGGCCGTCCGCTCTCCCTGAGAGTCGTCTCGTCGGTCGTCGGCGCCCAGTCTGCTCGCCGGGAAGGTGATCGGCATTCGAATATCCGGCTTCCGGTGTGCGGCGCGACGCCCCCCCGAACGCCGCGCCGCACTCTCCTCCCGTCCCCCGGTCTATTCGGTGGTGGCCTCCTCTGCGGGCAGCGCCCCTGTCCGCGCCACATCCCCGTACCACCGGGCGCTCGACTTCGGCGTGCGCGCCAGCGTCGCGTAGTCCACGTACACCGCGCCGAACCGCTTCTCGTAGCCGTATGCCCACTCGAAGTTGTCCATCAACGACCAGAGGTAGTAGCCGCGGACGTCGGCGCCGTCGGCGATCGCCTGTCGTACGGCGGAGAGGTGGCCGTGCAGATAGGTGATGCGCTCCGGGTCGTGGACGCGGCCGTCGGGGTCCGGCTTGTCGTCGTAGGCCGCGCCGTTCTCGGTGATGTAGAGCGCCAGGCCCGGCGCCTCGCGGGTGTAGCGCATGATCAGCTCGTGCAGGCCGGTGGGGTCGATGGTCCAGCCCATCTCCGTGCGGTCGCCGGGCGTCTGGTGGAACGCCACGTCGTCGGCGGCCGGCCAGGGGGAGTTCTCGCTGACGCCGTGGCCGTCCGCGCGCGGCCCCGAGGGGGCGTTCTCGGCGGCCGAGACCAGGGTGGGCGTGTAGTAGTTGAGGCCCAGCGCGTCCAGCGGCTGGTGGATCGCCGCGAGGTCGCCCTGCTGGACGTACGACCAGTCCGTGAGCCGGGCCGTGTCGGTGAACAGGGTCTCCGGGTAGGCGCCGTGCAGCATCGGGCCGTGGAAGATCCCGTTGGCGAGGTTGTCGATGCGCCGCTTGGCGTCCAGGTCCTCGGGTGCGTCCGAGACCGCCCTGAGCACCGAGGAGTTGAGGCTCACCGCGACGCTGTTGCGGGCGGGCATCACGCCCCGCAGCGCGGACGTGCCCAGGCCATGGGCCAGGTTGAGGTGGTGGGCGGCGCGCAGGGCGGCCGCCGGGTCCGTGCGCCCGGGGGCGTGCACCCCGGAGCTGTAGCCCAGGAAGGCGCTGCACCACGGCTCGTTGAGCGTGATCCACTGCTCGACCCGGTCGCCGAGGGCCTCGCCCACGATCGCCGCGTACTCGGCGAAACGGTACGCCGTCTCGCGCTCCGGCCAGCCGCCCGCGTCCTCGAGCTCCTGCGGGAGGTCCCAGTGGTAGAGGGTGACGGCCGGCTTGATGCCGTGCGCGAGGAGCTCGTCGACGAGGCGCCGGTAGAAGTCAAGGCCGCGCTGGACGGCGGGGCCGCGGCCGGTGGGCTGCACACGCGGCCAGGACACCGAGAAGCGGTACGCGGTGAGGCCGAGCTCCGCCATGAGGGCGACGTCGTCTCGGTAGCGGTGGTAGTGGTCGACGGCGATGTCACCGGTGTCGCCGCCGATCACCTTGCCGGGGGTGCGGCAGAAGGTGTCCCAGATCGAAGGGGTGCGGCCGTCTTCCCGCACCGCTCCTTCGATCTGGTACGCCGAGGTGGCGGCTCCCCAGAGGAAGGCGGACGGGAAGGTCAGGGGTTCAGGCATGGAAGCGCTCCCATGGGAAGGTCGTGTAGACCGGACGGAAGGGATCGAGGAAGGGAGGGAGGGATCAAGGAAGGGAGGGGGCGAGGAAGGGAATCGGGGATTCCGGGGGAGTGGCGACGTGATCGGGGGCGGAGGGCAGGCGGAAGGGCCAGGCCAGGTGAAGGGGCTGGGGCGACGGTGACCCGGCCCCCGTACGGCACGGGCCGCCGTACGGAACGGACACCCGTGCCATAGGACACCCGGTCCGTACGACGCCGTCTGTACGGACGCTGTCTGTACGGACGCCGTCTGTACGGACCGGCCCGCGCGGCGGCCGTCGGAGCGAGGGCGGACTGACACGTGGAAGCCGGCCCGCACGGAGCCGGCCCGCACGGATATCAGCCCTTGACGGCGCCCTGCATGATCCCGCCCACGATCTGCTTGCCGAACAGGAGGAAGGCGATCAGCAGCGGCAGCGTGCCGAGCAGCGCGCCCGCCATGATCACCGATTGGTCGGGGATGTAGCCGGTGCCGAGGTTGTTCAGGGCCACCTGGACCGTCGGGTTCTGCCCGTTCAAGGCGATGATCGGCCACAGGAAGTCGTTCCAGGCCATCACGAACGTCAGCAGACCGAGCACCGCCATCGCCGGCCGCGCCGCGGGGAAGACGACGTGCCACACGATGCGCAGACTGCTCGCACCGTCGACGCGCGCCGCCTCGATCAGTTCGGTGGGCAGCGCCTGCACGAGGTACTGCCGCATGAAGAACGTACCGAAGGCGCTGACCAGGGTGGGCAGGATGACTGTCTGCAGATGGTTGGACCAGTTCAGATCGCTCATCCACAGATACAGCGGTACGACGGCCAGCTGCGGCGGGATCATCATCGTGCCGATGGTCAGCAGCAGCAGGATGCTGGAGAACCGGAACCGCAGCTTGGCGAAGGCGAACCCGGCGAGCGTGGAGAACACCACCGTGCCGACCGTGATCGTCGTGGCGACGAAGACGGTGTTGAACATCGCGGTGCCGAGTCCGGCCTGGTCCCAGGCGGTCTGCAGGTTCTTGAACAGGTTCCCGCCGAACCACAGGGGCGGTGGCGTCTCGGCGAGCCGCCGGTCCGTGCGCGAGGCCGCGATCGCCGTCCACACCAGCGGTGCCAGCGAGATCAGTGCGAAGACGGCCAGTACGACGTAGGTGACCGGGCCCGCGTGCAACTGCTTGCCCGCGCCTAGCATCCTGGGGCGCCGGGAGCCCTTCACCCTTGCCTGAGGGAGGGTCACATCAGTTGTGGTCATTGGGACTTCCTCAGCCGTCGGGTGATCAGCATATTGATCGCGGCCACCACCAGCAGGATCAGGAACATGGACCAGGCGATCGCGGACGCCTTGCCGAGATTGCCGATCATGAAGCCCTGGTCGTACATGTACAGGCCGAGCGTCTGGTACTGGTGCTCGGCGCCGCCCTTGGAACCGCTGACCCCGCCGAACAGCAGTGGCTCGCCGAACAGCTGCGTCGCGCCGATCGTGGAGACGACGACCGTGAACAGGATCGTCGGCCGCAGCATCGGGATCGTCACATGGCGGAACTGCTGCCAGCGGCCGGCGCCGTCGAGCGCCGCCGACTCGTACAGGTCAGCGGGGATCGCCTGCATCGCCGCGAGGTAGATCAGCGCGTTGTAGCCGGTCCACCGCCAGATCACGATCGTGGAGACGGCGAACTGCGAACCCCAGTCCGACTCGCGCCAGTTGATCGGCTCGACCCCGACGAAGTGCAGCAGCCAGTTGATCATGCCGCCGTCCCAGGAGTACAGCAGCACGAAGACCAGCGTCGCCGCCGCCACGGAGGTGGCGTACGGGGTGAGCATCACGACCCGCCACACGGTCGAGCCGCGCAGCCGGTAGTTGAGCATGTGCGCGAGCCAGATGGCCGCCAGCAGCTGCGGAACGGTCGAGATCACACCGATGGTGAAGGTGTTGGTCAGGGCGTTCCAGAAGAAGTCCGAGGACAGCAGGTTCTTGTAGTTGTCCAGGCCCGCCCAGGTCTGGTTGTCCAGCGCGGACAGCTGCACGTTGTGCAGCGAGTACCAGGCCGTGTACAGCAGCGGGACCAGCGAGAAGGCCCCGAAGATGACGAAGAAGGGGGCGATGAACACGTACGGCGACGCCTTCATGTCCCAGCGGTACAGCCGGCTGCGCCATGAGTCGGTGCCGGCCGGCTGCGTACCGCGACCGTGAGCGCCCCGGGCCGCGCCCGGCTCATTGCCGGGCGCGGCCTCGGCGCTCGACGCGGGATGCGCGAGTGCCTCTTTGGAGCTGGTCACTGGCCGAGCACGTCCTTGATCTCCTTGGTGGCCGACTCCCAGCCCTGCTTGGGCGTCTTGCCCTTCTGCTCGACCTGCAGGATGCCGATGTCGGTGATCGCGGTGCCGATCGGCTGGTCCTTGGCGCCGAGGTACTGCGTCGGGATGGTCTTCGCCGAGTCGGAGAAGATCTGCGTGATGGGCGCGTCCGAGAAGTACGCCGTGGTGTCGGCCGCCGGCTTCAGGTTCGCGTACGCCGACGGAGTCGACGGGAAGCTCGCCTGCTCGGCGAAGACCTTCGCCTGCTGCTCGGGCGCGGTCAGCCACTTCGCCAGGGCGATGGCCTCCTTCTGGTGCTTGCTCGCCGTGGGCACACCGAGGAACGCACCGCCCCAGTTGGCCGCGGTCGGCGCCGCCGCCACGTCCCACTTGCCCTTGCCGGAGTCACCGGACTTCTGCTGGATGTAGCCGATCATCCACGCGGGGCAGGCCACGGTCGCGAAGGTGCCGTTGGCGTAGCCCTGGTCCCACGGCTTGTCGAACTGCTTCAGCTTCGCCGACATGTCGCTGGTCGCCACCTCCATGGCGACGTCCCAGGCTTCCTTGACGCCTGCGGACTTGTCCCAGACGACGTTGCCGTCCTTGTCGTAGTACCGCTCGGTCGCGCCGCCGAGCGCCGCGTTGTAGACGGAGGAGGCGGAGTCCACGAACTTGGTGCCCTTCGGCGCCTTCTTCATGTAGTCGTTGCCGAGGTCGACGTACTTGGACCAGTCGCCCTTCCACAGCTCGGCGAGCTTGGTGCGGTCCGTCTCCAGGCCGGCCTTCTCGAACAGGTCCTTGCGGTAGCAGATGGCCATCGGGCCGATGTCGGTGCCGAGCCCTATCGTCTTGCCGTCCTTGGTGGTGGCCTGCGCCAGCTTCCAGTCCAGCCACTGGGACTTGTCGACCTCCTTGCCGAGGTCGACGAACTTGTCGGCCTGCGTCTGCACGGCCTCGGTGACGTTGCCGACCTCGATCGCCTGGATGTCGTCGGTACCGGAACCGGCCTGCAGACGGGTGAGCGTCTTGGGCCAGTACACGTCGGTGCGGGTGGTGACGTTCTCCTTGATGTTGATGTCCGGGTGCAGCTTCGTGTACTCGTCGTACAGACCGGCCTGCTTGTAGCCGAACACGCCGAAGGTGCCCACCGTGAGCGTGATCTTGCCCTTCGGGTCGTCTCCGCTGCCGCCCGAATTGCTCGAACCGTTCTCCGAGTCCTCGGCGCAGCCGGCCAGCAGCCCCGTAGCGAGTGCGGCCACGGCCGCGAGGGCCACCATTCGGCGGGACCCGCGGGTACTCGTGCGCATTGCGTCCTCCAGTTGCCTGACGTGCCGACCCCCCGGCCAACTGCTCTGTTGGGCCCGTGTGTTCACGCTGCGGCTCGGGCGGGGAACGTGCGGGATGTAAGGTGCCAGGTATTGTGGGAGCGCTCCCACAAGTGATGTGTTGAAGGGTCGCCGGTCGGCGCGGGGGTGTCAAGGGACCGGACAGCGAGATATGTCTTCAGTTATCGGGCTGTTAGGTACCGGGCTGCAGGGCGGTGGCGGGCGGACCGCGGGCCGGGGTTAGGGCCGTACCGCGGACCGGACTGACGGACGGACTGAGGGCTGGACCGAGGGTCGGACCGGGGTCACGCCGAGGCTGGACCGAGGGCCGAGTCCCCCGGTCGGCGATCGACCTGACCAGGCCGGAGATCGGACTGTTAGATTCCTCGCCTGGCACGTGAACGGGAGGCGGGCAATGGCAGCGCACGGAGCGCGGAGCCGGGGTGGCCGGCGGCCGACTCTGGAAGAGGTCGCCGCACGCGCGGGCGTGGGCCGCGGCACGGTCTCCCGGGTGATCAACGGTTCGCCACGGGTCAGCGACGCGACCCGGGAGGCGGTCGAGGCCGCCGTAGCGGAACTCGGCTACGTACCGAACACGGCGGCGCGGGCACTCGCCGCCAACCGTACCGACGCCATCGCCCTGGTGGTGCCCGAGCCCGAGACCCGGTTCTTCGCCGAGCCGTACTTCTCGGACATGCTGCGCGGCGTCGGCTCACAGCTCGCCGAGACGGAGATGCAGCTGCTGCTGATCTTCGCGGGCAGCGACCGGGAGCGTAGGCGCCTGGCCCAGTATCTGGCCGCGCACCGGGTGGACGGGGTGCTGCTGGTCTCCGTACATGCCGACGACCCGCTGCCCGACCTGCTGGCACAGCTGGAGATCCCGGCCGTCATCAGCGGCCCGCGGTCCGCCGAGGAGAGCCTGCCGTCGGTCGACTCGGACAACTACGCGGGGGCGCGCTCGGCTGTCGAACATCTGCTGGCGCGCGGCCGCTCGACGATAGGGACCATCACGGGCCGCCTGGACGTCTATGGTGCGCAGCGCCGCATCGACGGCTACCGGGACGGACTGCGGGACGCGGGCCACGAGGTGGACGAGGACCTGATCGAGGCGGGCGACTTCAGCGAGGAGGGCGGCCGCCGCGCCATGGTGGAGCTGCTGCGGCGGCGTCCCGGCCTGGACGCGGTGTTCGCGGCCTCCGACGTGACGGCGGCCGGCGCCCGGCAGGCACTGCGCGAGGCGGGCCGCCGCATCCCCGACGACGTGGCCCTCGTCGGCTTCGACGACTCGGCGATCGCCCGCCACATGGATCCGCCGCTGACGAGCGTGCGGCAGCCGGTCGAGGAGATGGGCCGGGCCATGATCGATCTCTTGCTCGCCGAGATCGCGGACGCCCGCCCGGCCGCGTCCCGGGGTCTGGATCGCCAGCAGGTCGTCCTGCCGACGCAGCTGGTGGAGCGGGCCTCGTCCTGAGGATTCGCCCGGTGCCCGTGCCGGTGCCGGGGGCGGATGGGCGGATGCGTGAGCGGGGTGCGTGGGGACGCTCCGGGATGCGCGCGCGGGTGTGCCCTTGATCATGTGTTCGCCTTGGGCGCCGAATGGATCAGCCAGAGTCCGATATGCCGGTGATCTACGGTTTTCGCCATGACTGTTCGCATCAGATTCACAAATGGCGAATGTCTTGAATACGCCGATCAGGGCGGTGGGGCCTCCGTCTACTGCTACGCGACAGGCGCGAACGGCACACTGCTGGTGTACGAGCGAAGAAAAGGCAGGCCCCCGGCGAAGGGCGGCCAGCCCCTTGCCGTGTACAGCCCCTCGGCCTGGTTCAGCGTGAGCGGTGTCCCCTGGGCCGGTGTCCAGGGGCCCGGATCGCCGGACAGCTACCTTCTGGCCCGCTGTGATCTGCTCCCGCTCTGACGGCCGATTCGGCACCGTGCTTGCCAGGGTGCGGAGCATGGGCCTGGCGTGTGCTGTCGTGGCGACCGCGGTCCCGGCTCTGGTCGTGGGACCGGGTGCCGTACCGGCCCTGGCGGCGACGCTGCCAGGCGGGTTGGGGCCGTGTGTCCCGGGTGACTGCCCCGATCCGTTTCCCCCTGTCAACAACGGTCCGTTCGCGGGGCGGGACAACGGCATCAACGTCCTCGTCGGAGACGACTTCCTGGTGCGCGGCCAGGTGGCCGAGGCGGAGGGCCGGATCGTCGTACTGGACGACTTCGACATGGCGAAGGGTTCGGGCGGAAGCGCCACCTACAATGTCGGGATCGCGGGTGTGGGGTCCCGCGTGCCACCCGAGGACGGGGCGGACTTCCTGGCCACCGGAGGTGACATCACCGTCGCCCCCGGACAGACGCTGCTCGCCGACGGCGGAGTCGTCCGGCACGCGGGCACCGTCACCGGTCAGGTCACCGGCACCGTCGTCAGAGACGCGGACGCCGTCGCTCCGTACCTGCCGCTGCGCGACGAGCTCACGAACGCCAGCCAGTGCTATGCGTGGGTGGACGGTGCGCCACGGCAGGAGACGGGCACGGTCGTCCACACGTCGGCGCAGACCACGTTCACCGGGGACGGCGTGTCCTCGCTCCAGGTGTTCGACGTCGACTTCGACCTGGTCGGCACCGCAGGCGCCCAGCAGGCCATCGCCTTCACGAACATCCCGGACGATGCGACGATCCTGGTGAACGTCTTCGGAGACGAGCGGACCATCAGCACCTTCAGCGGCGGCCTCGACGACACGGACCCGTGGAACGCCGTCCGCGACCGGCTGCTGTGGAACTTTCCCGACGCCGAGACCGTGAACCTGCAGGGCAACGGGAAGTTCCAGGGCAGCGTGCTGGTGGGCGAGCAGGGCTCGCTGACCACGGTCTCGATGCCCAGTGTCAACGGACGGTTCTTCGCCACCGGCTCCCTGATCCACACCAGTGCCCCCGGCGGCGGAGGCGAGGAGTTCCATGCCTACCCGTTCAACGGGGACCTTCCGGACTGCTCGGACGTACTGCTCACCGGAAAGGTGCGGGTGCGCAAGACGGACGCCGCGACCGGCGCCCCGCTGCCCGGCGCCCGGTTCGAGCTGTGGCACGAGACCAACGGCACCGCGGGCCTCCAGACGGGTGGTCTCACTCCGGACGAGCAGGTCGGTGACGTCTGCACCACCGACGCCACCGGCGAGTGCCGTCAGACGGTCGACTTCGGTACCTACTACTGGCGCGAGACGGCCGCGCCGGAGGGCTACGCACCGCTCGACCCCGGTGTCCTCGGGCCGCTGGAGCTCTCCGCGGACAACGCCGAGGAGGGCGTCGAGGTCGTCGCGGAGAACACCCGTATCCCGCAACCGCCGCCCGTGACGGGCACGGTCCGGGTCCGGAAGGCCGACGCCAAAAACGGCCGCCCGCTGGCGGGCGCCGTCTTCGAGCTGTGGCGCGAGACCAACGGCGTGCGCGGGCTGCAGACCTCCGGCGGGCGCCCGGACACCCGGCTCGGGGCGGGATGCGCCACCGACGGCGCGGGTGGCTGTTCCTTCACGGGTCTGCGGCTCGGCGCGTACTACCTGCGCGAGACCGCCGTCCCCGAGGGCTACGTGATGCCGCGCACTCCGGTGAGCGGTCCGCACGCCCTCACCCGCCGGAACGCCGCGCAGGGCGTCACGGTCAGGCTCAGCAACCGCCGGGGCGAGCCGGGCAAGGGCAAGTAGGCGAGCGGGCCCATGGGAAGCACGAGACCGCACGCAGGGCCAGTCGCGCGCCGCACTCGGCCCGCCCTGTCCCGCCTGACCGTCCCCCTGGCCACCGCAGCCATGGCCCTGTCCACGGCCGCGGTGGCGCAGGCCACGGCGGCACCCGGCGCCCCACCGGCCTGTACGGCGCCCACGGGCCCGTATCAGCGCCAGCTGGAGCAGTACCTGAAGCGGCCGGTGGACGGTGTGCAGTCCCCGGCGGACTGCGAGGCGATCCGCCGCTTCCAGGCCGGGCACCGCATCAGCCCCGCCCGCGGGTACGCGGACCTGGCCACCTACCGGGCGCTCGTCGCCGTCCAGGCCCGGTCCCACCCCAACGCCGCGGGCGCGTGCCCGGTCCGCTCCTACCGGGTGACCTGCGTCGATCTGACCCGCCAGCTGCTGTGGGTGCAGGTGGCCGGGAAGGTGCGCTTCGGCCCGGCACCCATCCGTACGGGGCGCGACAGCCAGGAGACCAGGCCGGGCTGGCACACGATCTACCGGCGCCACCGCGATAACAGATCGACGCTCTACGGCAACGCGCCCATGCCGTACTCCCAGTTCTTCGACAAGGGCCAGGCCCTGCACGGCCACCCCGGTTCCCTCTTCGACGGCGGCGGGTCGGCCGGCTGCGTCAATCTCTCCCTCGGGGATGCGAAGGCCCTGTGGGACCTGCTGCGGACGGGCGACCGCGTCTATGTGTGGGGCACCAAACCGGGCACCGCGGGTTGAGTACGGGCCCCAGCAGCTCGCACACGAAGAAGGCCCGGCCTGCTCTCGCAGGCCGGGCCTTGATCGTTCAGGGTGAGTGACGGGACTCGAACCCGCGGCATCCTGGACCACAACCAGGTGCTCTACCAGCTGAGCTACACCCACCATGACCGGCGGTTCTCCGTGTGAGGATTCCCCGACCGGCCGAGAAAAAGTGTACAGGGTCCGAAGGGGTGCTCGCGCCCGCCTTTCCCGGCGCCCTACTGCCGAGGCGCGGCAGGGGCCCCTTCGGCGGGCAGGACGTGCCTGAGCGCGATGGTCTTCGCGGTCTCCGAGTCCGGTCCCGGCTGCGGTACGAAGATCGCCTCGCGGTAGTAGCGCAGCTCGGCGATGGACTCGCGGATGTCGGCGAGCGCCCGGTGGTTGCCGTTCTTCTCGGGGCTGTTGAAGTACGCCCGCGGATACCAGCGGCGGGCCAGCTCCTTCACCGAGGACACGTCGACGATCCGGTAGTGGAGGTACTCCTCCACGCGCGGCATGTCGCGCAGCAGGAAGCCGCGGTCAGTGCCGACCGAGTTTCCGCACAGTGGGGACTTCCCGGGCTCCTTGACGTGCTCACGTACGTACGCCAGAACCTGCTCCTCGGCGTCGGCGAGCGTCGTACCGCCCGCCAGCTCGTCGAGGAGGCCCGAGGCGGTGTGCATCTGCCGCACCACCTCGGGCATGGTCTCCAGCGCCGCGTCCGGCGGGCGGATCACGATGTCCACCCCTTCGCCGAGCACGTTCAGCTCAGAGTCGGTTACCAGGGCGGCCACCTCGATGAGCGCGTCGTTCGCCAGCGAGAGCCCGGTCATCTCGCAGTCGATCCACACCATGCGATCGTTCATGTGTCTTACCCTACGGCGCGCTCCGTGGGCCGGGCAGACTCGGGCGAGCGGATGCGTACGTATCCGAGCTGGGCTTGCCCGCCTCCGCGGGTGGCGACGCGGCCGCTCCCAGCCCGTTCGCCCCGGCGGTGCGCCTGTTCTGCGGCGGCAGCGGGGTCTCCGGAGCCGAGGACGTCCCGGCGTCCGCCGGCTTCTCGGCCCCCGGCCTGCGGGCACGGTACGCGGCCCGGTAGGCGGCCGGGGACGAGCCGAGCTGGCGCCGGAAGTGGCCGCGCAGCGCCACGGGCGAACGGAAGCCGCAGCGGCCCGCGACCTCGTCGACCGAGTAGTCGGACGTCTCGAGCAGCCGCTGCGCCTGCAGCACCCGCTGGGTGATCAGCCACTGCAGGGGAGCGCTCCCGGTGAGCGAGCGGAACCTGCGGTCGAAGGTCCGCCGGCTCATGTACGCGCGCGCGGCGAGGGTCTCCACGTCGAACTGCTCGTGGAGGTGCTCAAGCGCCCAGGCGACGACCTCGGCGAGCGGGTCGGCGCCGATCTCCTCCGGTAAAGACCTGTCGAGATAGCGCTCCTGGCCGCCGCTGCGGCGCGGCGGTACCACCAGGCGGCGGGCCAGCGCGCCCGCGGCCTCGTTGCCATGGTCCGAGCGCACGATGTGCAGGCACAGGTCGATGCCGGCCGCCGTGCCCGCGGAGGTGAGGACGTCGCCGTCGTCGACGAAGAGCTCCCGCGGGTCCACGTGGACGGACGGGTAGCGCTTGGCCAGCGTCGGCGCGTACATCCAGTGCGTCGTCGCCGGACGGCCGTCCAGGAGGCCGGCTGCGGCCAGTACGAACGCCCCGGTGCACAGCCCGACGATGCGGGCCCCCTCCTCGTGGGCCCGGCGCAGCGCCTCCAGGGCCTCCTCGGGCGGCGGCGAGGTGATCGACCTCCAGGCCGGCACCACCACGGTGCCCGCCCGCGCGATCGCCTCCAGGCCGTACGGCGAGGTGAGTTCGAGACCTCCCGTCGTGCGCAGCGGCCCCTCCTCGCCGGCGCACACCAGCAGGCGGTAACGGGGCACTCCGGCGTCCTGGCGGTCGATCCCGAACACCGAAAGCGGAATGGAACTCTCAAAAATGGGTCCGCCGCTGAACAGCAGCACCGCGACGATCTCCTTGCGGCGGCGCCCGGAGAGCTTCCGGGCTGCACCCTCCGGTGCGGCAGTGGAGTCGTGGCTCATGCTGCTAAGCCCCCCTCGGTGGTCGCGGCTCCCTGTTCGTGTCGGGCTTGTCGCTCCTGCACGTTTCCCCTCGGTCCTGCACGAGTCCCCCGCCGTAAGACAGTCATGATCGAATCTACTGTGTCCCGTGGTGCCGGCGTGACCAGTTCTGCATCCGACGCTATGTCGACATGGCAACTTGGCGTGAAGCATTCGATCACGAAGCGTTGCATTCCGGCAGCGGGCAGGGAAGTGCGCGTGGGCTCCGTGGCTGGTCCCCGTAGGGTGCGGGGTCCCTCCGGAGGGCTTTCGACCCTGGTGGAACCCGGGTTGGGGGGCGGTTCGGCCAAGGGGGCTGAGGTCGGGCGAAGTTGGCCGAAAAGAGGTGGGGGTGCGGGCTGGTGGGCCGGTGGTTCACCGGCGTGTTTTGGCCTGTGTGAGGAGCGCCGGGGTGCGCCCCTCAAGGGGGGCGATGCGCCTCTGGTGTCCCTGAGGTCACGTGAGTTACAGCCCATGTTCCAGTGACTGCCGTCGTGGGTTGTGCCCACCCTCTCCTAGCTACCGCTGGGAGGTGCCCCAGCCCTGCGGAACGCCTGCCCACAACGCGGGTGGTGATGCCTGCCCACAACAGGGAGCGGTGATGCCTGCCCGCAACGCGAGCGGCGGCGCCTGCCCGTCCCGCGCGCCCTGGCATGCGCCAGGAGGCGGGTGAAGCGGCTGTACGGGGCAGCAACCATTGCCATACCGGCGCTCCTCATGCATGCTCCGGGGAACGCCGTCGCGAGGTCGGCGTGCTCTGGGCAGGAGAGGAGTGCCGCCGTACCCTTGGGGGTATGGGGTTGGGAAGATGATTCCCGGACACAGCTCCGGCGCCAACCACCGTCCCGCCTCGCACACCGCACATCCTTGATAGCCGACCCTCCCAAGAGGACTCCCTTCGCCGAGACACCGATGGCCGGTCACGAATTCTTCGATCCCGCGGACCGCAAGAGGCAGGTCGCCGATCACACGGCCGACCCCCTCGCGGCAGAGGAAACACGACACCCCTGCGATCCCGCCTTCAAGCACGGCGTCGTCGTCGGCTTCGACGGTTCGACCTCGAGCGAGCGGGCCCTTGCGTATGCGATCGGTATGGCCCGCCGCTCCGGCTCCGGCCTGATCATCGTGCATGTCGCCAACCGGCTGCCGACCACGGTCTGGGCCGGCTGCGAACCCCCGGTCTTCGTCGACGTCCCTGACCACCGCACCGAGGTGCTCGGCCTCGAGCTCGCCTGTGCGGACTATCTGGCCGAGGTGCCCTGGATCCTCGTCGAGCGTGGCGGCGACATCTGCCACGAGCTCGAAGAGGTGGGCCAGGAGTACGCGGCGGACGCGATCGTCGTCGGCTCCACGCACGGCATCGTCGGCCGCATCTTCGGCTCCGTCGCGGGACGGCTCGCGAAGCGCGCCCAGCGTCCCGTCGTCGTCATTCCGTAACTTCCCGTTGTCCCAGGTGAGATAGAGCGCGAGCGGAGTCAACTTCCGCTCGTCCGCGGGGCAATCTACTCATGCGTAGAGGTGATTTGTGCCCTTGTGAAGGGTACATACCGGTCGCCGGGCCCGCACCGTACGGGCCGGCGTCACGCAGCACAACTGCACATGAAGGGAGCCCGTTGTGGACAACGACGTCTCTGCGGGAAGCAGCATCTCGACTCTCGGCCATCTCGCCCTCGGTCTCACCCTGTTGGCCTTCGGCCTCGGACATGCCGATGTGATCGACGGCGTGACGGCGTCCGACGCCGTGTCCCTGGCCACCTACGTGGGCGGCGTCGCCCTCTTCGTCGCGGGCCTGCTGGCCCTCCGCGACCGCGACGCGGCCACCGGCACCGCCTTCTCGGCCCTCGGTGCCCTCTGGTTCACCTGGGGCGTCACGGCAGGCGACCGGGTCTCCGACAACGCGGCCGGACTGTTCATGCTTCTGTTCGCCCTCGTCGCGCTGAGTCTGACGCTGGGCGCCGCCGGCGGCGGCAAGCTCACCCAGGGCACGTACGGGCTGTTCTTCGTCTCCCTCGTCCTTCTCGCCATCGCGGGCTTCGCGGGCAATGACGCCCTCGCCAAGGCCGGCGGCTGGTTCGCCGTGGTGGCGGGCGCGGCGTCCTGGTACGGGGCGACGGCAGCCCTGGCCCACTGGCCCACATCGCTTCCGCGGCGCGCTGCCGGCCGGGGGGTGACGGCCACCGGCTGAGGCAGCCGCAGGCCGGGGTTGGGCAGCCCCGGCCACTGAAAGGAACGACCCCCTGTGTGCTTGGTGGCACACACAGGGGGTCGTTCACCCCTTTTTGCGCCTGAACCGGCGCCGCTCTCGCGGACCTGGTTGCTCGCCGTGGGGGTTCCTCAATTAATGGTTGCGGTCCGCGCGGGATTATTCGACGGTGACCGACTTGGCGAGGTTTCGCGGCTTGTCGATGTCCCGGCCCAGGGCCAACGCCGTGTGGTAAGCGAGGAGTTGGAGCGGGATGCCCATGAGGATCGGGTCCAGCTCGTCCTCGTTCTTCGGGACCACGATCGTCTGGTCGGCCTTCTCCTGCTCCTGGTGGGCCACCGCGAGGATCTTGCCGCTGCGGGCCTTGATCTCCTCCAGCGCGGCGCGGTTCTTCTCCAGCAGGTCGTCGTCGGGGACGATCGCGACGGTCGGCAGCGCGGGCTCGATCAGGGCGAGCGGGCCGTGCTTCAACTCCGAGGCGGGGTAGGCCTCGGCGTGGATGTACGAGACCTCCTTGAGCTTCAGAGAGGCCTCGCGGGCCACCGGGTAGCCGCGCACGCGCCCGATGAACAGCATCGACTTGGCGTCGGCGTACTCGTCGGCCAGCTTCTTGATCTCGTCCTCCTGCTCGAGGATCTCCGCGATCTGCGCGGGCAGCTTGCGCAGGCCCGCGATGATCCGCTTGCCATCGGAGACCGACAGGTCACGGGTGCGGCCCAGGTGCAGCGCGAGCAGCGCGAAGGCGACCGTGGTGTTGGTGAAGCACTTGGTGGAGACGACGCAGACCTCGGGGCCCGCGTGCACGTACATGCCGCCGTCGGCCTCGCGGGCGATGGCGGAACCGACCACGTTCACCACGCCGAGGACCCGGGCGCCCTTGCGCTTGAGCTCCTGCACGGCGGCCAGCACGTCGTACGTCTCACCGGACTGCGAGACGGCGATGTACAGGGTGTCGGGGTCGACGACCGCGTTGCGGTAGCGGAACTCGGAGGCCGGCTCGGCGTCGGCCGGGATGCGCGCCAGCTCCTCGATCATCTGGGCGCCGATCATGCCCGCGTGGTACGAGGTGCCGCAGCCGAGGATTTTCACGCGGCGGATCTGGCGCGCCTCGCGGGCGTCCAGGTTGAGGCCGCCGAGGTGCACGGTGGAGAAGCGGTCGTCGATGCGGCCGCGCAGCACGCGGTCCACGGCGTCGACCTGCTCGTGGATCTCCTTGTGCATGTACGTGTCGTGGCCGCCCATGTCGTACGACTCGGCCTCCCACTCGACGGTGGTCGGCGAGGCGGTCGTCCGGGTGCCCTCGGTGGTGTACGTACGGAAGTCGTCGGCCTTCAGCGTGGCCATCTCGCCGTCGTCGAGGGTGACGATCTGGCGCGTGTGGGCGACCAGCGCGGCGACGTCCGACGCGACGAACATCTCCTTCTCGCCGATGCCGAGCACGACCGGGGAGCCGTTGCGGGCCACCACGATGCGGTCGGAGAAGTCGGCGTGCAGGACCGCGATGCCGTACGTGCCCTCGATCAGGCGGAGGGCGTCGCGGACCTTGTCCTCGAGCTTCTCGGCCTGGGAGCGGGCGATGAGGTGCGTGACCACCTCGGTGTCGGTCTCGGAGAGGAACTCCACACCGTCGGCCGTGAGCTTGGCGCGCAGCTCGCCGGCGTTGTCGATGATGCCGTTGTGGACGACGGCGACCTTGCCCTCGGCGTCCATGTGGGGGTGCGCGTTCTCGTCGGACGGGGCGCCATGCGTGGCCCAGCGGGTGTGTGCGATGCCGACCGTGCCCTTGAAGCGGGCCGGGACCTTGGCCTCCAGGTCGCGGACGCGGCCCTTGGCCTTGACCATCTTCAGGCCGGCGGTCTTCGGGGAGGTCACGACGATGCCCGCCGAGTCGTACCCCCGGTACTCCAGCCGCTGCAGGCCCTCGAGCAGCAGCGGCGCCACGTCACGTTTCCCGATGTATCCGACGATTCCGCACATTTAAGTCGTCCCTCTGTTTCCCCGAGTCGATGTAGTTGTCGCCCGCGCGCCGATCCCTGGACGGTGTCAGCCGTAGACGATGCGCCGCAGCTGCCTGAGCGAGAGCTCGGGCGGTGCCACCGCGCGGTACTTCAGGTCCGCCTCGATCTGTTCGAAGATCGCCGCGTTCACCAGGCCCTGGGCCTGCAGCTCACGGTGGCGGCGACGGACGTATTCATCCGTCGTCTCGTCGAAGTAGGCGAGCACGTCCTGGATCACGCGCAGCGCCTCGCCCCGGTTGAGGGGCGTGGACCGCGTCAGATGATCAACAAGTTCGTCGTGCACCCGGTAGATCTTGGGGTACGAGCGACGGTTTCGCAAGAATCCTGCCCGATATCGGGCAGCGAGCTGTTGAAGCTCTTATGAGCGGCTGTTCGCGAGCTGTCCATCCTGCGTCCTGCGACTCGTTGCCTGTGGAGACGATTTTCAGGCCTCATGGACATTCCTCGCATGGGAGTACCCGAGAAGCTGGCCGAGCGCATGAGCATGGCCGAGCAGCACGAATACCTGCGCGCCAGATTCTCGCGGCGCTCGATGATCAGGGGCGGCGCCGTCACGCTGGGTGCCGTCACGGGTGGCGCGTTCGTGTCGGGCGCCACCGCCCAGGCCGCGGTCCCGACGCAGCGCACCGCCTCCGCGACCGAGACGGTCGACGGCGCCCTCGTCGCCCCCTTCGGCCGCCACCTCGCCTACGGCAACGACGCGCGCACGGAGATCACCGTCTCCTGGCAGGTCCCGGTCGCGGTGAAGAACCCTTTCATCCGGATCGGCGCCCAGCCCTGGGACCTCTCCCGCAAGATCGAGGCCGAGGTGCGCACCCTGTACACCCCGGCCGGCGTCGGCGCGAGCGGCGACCACACGCAGTACTACCTGCACGCCAAGCTCACGAACCTGCGGCCGGGCAAGACGTACTACTACGGCGTCGGCCACGCGGGCTTCGACCCGGCCGAGCCGCACCTGCTCGGCACCCTCGGCACCTTCACCACCGCCCCCGCGAGCGCGGAGCCGTTCACCTTCACGGCCTTCGGCGACCAGGGCGTCAGCTACCACGGCCTCGCCAACGACGGCCTGATCCTCGGCCAGAACCCGGCCTTCCACCTGCACGCCGGCGACATCGCCTACGCCGACCCGTCCGGCGCGGGCAAGACCGCCGACACCGGCTTCGACTCGCGCGTGTGGGACCAGTTCCTTTATCAGACGGAGTCGGTCGCCAAGCAGGTCCCGTGGATGGTGTCGTACGGCAACCACGACATGGAGGCGTGGTACTCGCCCAACGGTTACGGCGGCGAGGAGGCCCGCTTCACGCTTCCCGACAACGGCCCCGACAAGCAGAACCTGCCGGGCGTCTACTCCTTCGTCTACGGCAACACGGCGATCGTCTCGCTGGACCCCAACGACGTCTCCTTCGAGATCCCGGCCAACCTCGGCATCTCCGGCGGCACCCAGACCACCTGGTTCGAGGCCCAGCTGAAGAAGTTCCGGGCCGCGCAGGACATCGACTTCATTATCGTGTTCTTCCACCACTGCGCGTACTGCACGTCCACGGCGCACGCCTCGGAGGGGGGCGTGCGCCAGGAGTGGGTGCCGCTGTTCGAGAAGTACAACGTCGACCTCGTCATCAACGGCCACAACCACCAGTACGAGCGCACCGACGTCATCAAGGGCAACGAGGTCGCCAAGAAGCTGCCGATCGGCGGCACGGCATACCCCGAGACCGAGGGCGTGGTGTACGTGACGGCGGGTGCGGCGGGTCGCAGCCTGTACGCGTTCACCGCCCCGGACTCGTACGAGGGTCACGAGCACGAGGTGGACTCCGTGGCCTCGTTCATCAACCTCAAGGACGGCAAGCAGAACGAGACGGTCGCCTGGTCCCGGGTGCGCTACCTCAACTACTCCTTCCTGCGCGTGGACGTCACCCCCGCGCCGAAGGGCCGCTACACCACGCTGAAGGTCCAGGGCATCGCCGAGACGGGTGACCGGATCGACCACTTCACGGTGGCGCGCAAGGCCAAGTAGCTCACGCGCGCCCGGAAGGCGGGGCACACGCACACCCGCAGGCGGCCCTCACATGCTCTTGAGGACCGCCTGCTTGGCCATGGTGAACTCCTCGTCCGTGAGGATCCCCGACCGGTGCAGCTCGCCGAGCTCGCGCAAGCGGCGCAGCAGGGCGTCGTGGTCGCTGCCCCCAGCGGCCGGGCGCGCGGGGGCGGGTACGGGCACGGATTCGGGCGAAGGCGCGGACAGTGGCTGCTGGGCGGACGTCAGCGCGTCCCCGGGTGCACCCGGGTGCGCCAGGCGGGCCTGCACCGCTGCCGCGATCAGGGCCATCAGGGGGTCCTTCTTGAACCCCCACAATTCCACCGAATACGGGTCGTACTTGGGCGGAGCCTTGGTGGCGGGGGAGTTCTTCAGGGTGAAGCGGAGGTAGCCGTTCTCGAGGCCCACCGCGGGGTGCCACTCGACGGCCGCTATGTCGGTCAGCGCGAGCGCCCGGGGGCCCGCGGCGGACTTGGCGTCCTCCGTCTTCCAGTTCCACTCCAGCCGGACGTGCTCCCCGTCGAAGCTCGCCGTGCCGTCGCCCGCCGAGACCGACAGCGGCACGGGCGGGCCCGGCAGCAGATACGAACCGACGGCGCCCGGCGGCACCTGCTCCAGCAGGAGCGCGTGGCGCACCTCGTCCACGAAGTACTCGGCGACCCCGTACCGGTCGGGCTCGACCGTCAGCTGATAGGGGTCCGAGGCGTCCGCGAGCCTGCCGCCCGTGGCCTGCAGCAGCGGATCGGCGCCGTCGCGCAGCCGCAGCCTCAGCCGCCCGGACTTCTTGCCCTGCCCGAACGAAACGCCCGCCAACGCTTCCAGCGGTACGGCGAGTTCACCCAGCGTTCTGCGGAGGAGGCCGACGCCCTTGTCGTTTCCCGGCACCAGCCGCAGTGTCTCTCCGTCGAAGGTCCACGTCCCGTCGCGCTGGATGATTTCCACCATACGGCGATTCTGGCATCCGGCTCCACGGCGAGTGGTCTATACCTCCGACGGGCGCCCCCGGAGGACCGTACTCCGGGGGCGCCCGCCCGTTCATGGGCCGTCAGAGGACCGCTATGAGGTTCATCAGAGGCCCGCTATGGGGTTCTTCAGGTCGCCCACCAGCTGGAGCGCCCCCGACGGATCGGCCAGGTCGACCATCTGCGCGTTGTTGCGCAGCTGCAGCCGGTTGAGGCAGGACAGGGCGAACTCGGGTGCGAACATGTCGTACTGGCGGAACTTGTCGGCGAGTTCGGGCGCGGACTCCTGGTAGTCCCGTACGCAGTCGGCGACGGCCCGCCAGAAGGTGTCCTCGTCGAGCACGCCCTCCGTGACGAGGTTCGCGGCCAGGAAGCGGAAGAAGCAGTCGAAGACGTCCGTGAAGATCGACAGCAGCTTCATGTCCTCCGGGACCTCGACCCGGATCCGCTCGACCACGGGCGGCAGCACCGCGTCCGGGTCCATGACCGCGATCTCCTCGGCGATGTCCTTGAAGACGGCCCGCTGCACGACGCCGTCCTTGAGGACCAGGATCACGTTCTCGCCGTGCGGCATGAACACCAGGTCGTACGCGTAGAAGCTGTGCAGCAGCGGGGTGAGGTAGGCCCGCAGATAGTGGCGCAGCCACTCGGTGGGCGTCAGGCCGGACTGCTCGATCAGCCCGGCCGCGAAGGACGCGCCCTCGCGGTCGGTGTGCAGCAGCGACGCCATGGTCGCGAGCCGCTCGCCTTCCTGCAGGGACGGCACGGGGCTCTCGCGCCACAGCGCGGCGAGCATCTTGCGGTACGGCGAGTAGCGGTCGGTCGCGGCCTCGTACTCCAGGTGCCGGTAGCCGACGGCGGCGCGCTCGCGGATGACCGACAGGCCCGTGGACTTCAGCACCTCGTCGTTCTCGACGAGACCCGCCAGCCAGTCGTTGATCGCCGGCGTCGCCTCCATGTACGCGGCCGACAGCCCGCGCATGAAGCCCATGTTGATGACCGACAGGGCCGTTTTCACATAGTGCTTGGCCGGGTCGCTCGTGTTGAAGAACGTACGGATCGACTGCTGGGCCAGGTACTCGTCGTCGCCCTCGCCCAGGCACACGAGGTGGCGCTGGGCGACTTCGGCCGCGAAGGTCACGGAGAGCTTGTTCCACCACTGCCAGGGGTGGACGGGGATGAGGAGGTAGTCGTCCGGGTCGAGACCCTGGTCCGTGAGCGTCCCCGAGAACCGCTTCAGCGTCTCCTCGCCGAGCTCCGACCGGAGCAGCGACTCGTAGTCCAGGCCGACGCCCGCCGTGAACGCGGCCCGGGAGCGGTGGGCGGCGAGCCATACCAGCCGCACGGGGCTCGCGGTCTCCGGGGCGTACGAGAGGTACTCGTGGACGCCGAAGCCGAGTCGGCCGTTGTTGGCGACGAAGCAGGGGTGGCCCTCGGTCATGCCCGTCTCGATGGCCTGGAAGTCCGCGCGGGCCAGCTCGGCCGCCGGGACGGCCGGCTTGGTGAGCTTGTAGCAGGTGCCGGAGAGGGTGGAGGAGATCTCCTCCAGATAGACCGGCAGGATGGCGTCGCTCAGGCCGAGCGAGTCCTTCAGCTCGATGAAGAACTCCAGGGCGTGCAGCGGGAGTTCCGTGCCGTCCCGGTGACGTGTGATCGACTCCGGGAACACCTGCCAGTGGTCCAGGCGCAGACGGCGGGCGGTGAAGCGGTACTCGACGGTGCCGTCGTCGCTGCGGACGACGTACCGGTCGTCGCCGACCGGTTCCGGCGTGAAGAGCCGCTCGTGGGCGAACTCGGCGAGCGCTTTGCGAATGAGGAGGCGGTTGGCCTGCGCCCAGCGCTCGGGGGACAGGTGCGCCACGGCGTCGGACAGGGTCATATGGCCACTCCTTGTGCGTCCGCCTTCGCGGACGCCTGAGCGCCCGCTCGTGCGGTTTCGCGTACTGCTGCTTCTCGTACGACCGCTGCTTCGAACTGCGCGCGTGTGCAGAAGCTCAGCAGGGCCTTCTTCTCGGGCTTTTCGATCTCGCGTTCGGGTACGAAGCCGACGGCCTCGTTCAGCGCGTGCACGGCTTTGTTGTGTACGTCGGGTTCGACGACGACGCGCTCCGTCGCCGGGTCCGCGAACAGGTGCTCCATCACCGCGGTGATCACGGCGCGGGTGAAGCCGTGCACGGGCGTGTCCGTCGGCGCGACCAGGAAGTGCATGCCGACGTCGCCCGGCTGCGGCTCGTACAGGCCGACCAGCTCGACGTGCGCCGGGTCGTAGCGCTCCATCAGGAACGCGGGCTCGCCGTCGTGCAGGCCGAGGAACGCGTCGTGGTGCTCGGCGGCCGCGATGGCCATGTACTCGCGCTCCACGTCCTGCAGTTTCGCGTCCTGCATCATCCAGAACGCGGCCTTGGGATGCGTGACCCAGCCGTGCAGCAGTTCGGCGTCGGCCAGCGGGTCGAGGGGCCGGACGGCGAAGGTCCCCAGGTCCTGCGGGCTGCTCGTGCGGCTCATGCGGCTCGTGCTGCTCATACGGCGAACTCCTGGAACGCGATGGTCTTCTCGACGGGGTAGTACTCCCGGCCCAGCAGCTCGCTGATGATGTAGCTGTTGCGGTACGGGCCCATGCCGAGGTCGGGACTCGTGATGCTGTGCGTGTGCACGCCCGCGTTCTGCAGGAAGATCCCGCGGCCCGTCGTGTCGACGGAGTAGTTGCGGGCGACGTCGAAGCGGCCGTGGGAGTCCCAGCGGATGCGGTCGCGCACGGGCTCGAGGAAGGCGGGCGTGGCGTACTTGTAGCCGGTCGCCAGGATCAGGCCCTCGGTGCTCAGCTCGTAGTCCTTGCCCTGCTCCTCCTGACGCAGGCCGAGGGCGTACGTGCCGTCCTCGTAGGCGGCCGTGTGCAGGGCCGAGTTGGTGAGCAGCCTGGTCGGGACCGGGCCGCCGAGGCTCTTCTGGTACAGCAGGTCGAAGATCTCGTTGATGAGATCGCCGTCGATGCCCTTGAACAGGCCCTTCTGCTGGGTCTCGAGCCGGTAGCGGGTGCCCTCCGGCAGCGCGTGGAAGTAGTCGACGTACTCCGGCGAGGTCATCTCCAGCGTGAGCTTGGTGTACTCCAGCGGGAAGAAGCGCGGGGAACGGGTGACCCAGTTCAGCCGGTAGCCGTGGACGTCGATCTCGCTCAGCAGGTCGTAGTAGATCTCGGCGGCGGACTGGCCGCTGCCCACGAGCGTGATCGACTCCTTCCGCTGCAGCTCCTGCTTGTTCTGCACATAGCGGGAGTTGTGGATGAAGTCGCCGCCCAGACCCTGGCAGGCCTCCGGGATGTACGGCGGGGTGCCGGTGCCCAGGACGAGGCGGCGGCCGTAGTACGTCTCGCCGCCCTCCGTCCGTACGGCGTAGACCTCGCCCTCGTCCACGTACGAGACCTCGGTCACCGTCGTGTTGAAGCGGATGGAGGAGACCTTCGAGGCGGCCCAGCGGCAGTAGTCGTCGTACTCGACGCGCAGCGGGTAGAAGTTCTCGCGGATGTAGAACGAGTACAGGCGGCCCGATTCCTTCAGGTAGTTGAGGAAGGAGTAGGGCGAGGTCGGGTCGGCGAGGGTGACCAGGTCCGACATGAACGGCGTCTGGAGGTGGGCGCCGTCGAGGAACATCCCCGAGTGCCACTCGAAGTGCGGCTTGGACTCCAGGAAGACGCCGTCGAGCTCGTCGATGGGCTCGGTGAGGCAGGCCAGGCCGAGGTTGAAGGGGCCGAGGCCGATCCCCACGAAGTCGTGGATGTGGCTGCTGGGCTCAGGAAGCGCGGTCAAGGGACTCTCCCAGGTACTGCTCGGCGTGGCCGGCGATCAGATCGAGGACGGCGGCGATGTCGGCGACCGTCGTCTCGGGGTTGAGCAGGGTGAACTTCAGGTAGTGGCGGCCGCCCACTTTGGTGCCCGCGACGATCGCGTCACCGGAGGCGAACAGCGCCTTGCGGGCGTACAGGTTGCAGCGGTCGATCTCCGCCGGGTCGGTGACGGACGCCGGGATGCAGCGGAAGACGAGGGTGGAGAGCTGCGGCTGGACCACGACGTCGAAGCGCGGGTCGGCGGCCAGCAGTTTCCAGCCCTCGGCGGCCAGGTCGCACACCTCGTCGAAGAGCTCGCCGACGCCGTCGGCGCCCATCACGCGCAGCGTCATCCACAGCTTGAGCGCGTCGAAGCGGCGGGTGGTCTGCAGGGACTTGTCGACCTGGTTGGGGATTCGTTCCTGCACCATGCGGCGCGGGTTGAGGTAGTCGGCGTGGTACGTGGCGTGGCGCAGCGTGGCCGCGTCCCGTACCAGGACCGCGCTGGAACTCACAGGCTGGAAGAAGGACTTGTGGTAGTCGACGGTGACGGAGTCGGCGCGCTCGATGCCATCGAGGAGCTCCCGCCGGGTGTTCGACACCAGCAGCCCGCAGCCGTACGCGGCGTCGACGTGCATCCACGTGCCGTACTGGGCGCACAGCTCGGCGATCTCGGGCAGCGGGTCGATCGAGCCGAAGTCGGTGGTGCCCGCGGTGGCGACGACCGCCATGGGGACCAGGCCGTCGCGGACGCAGCGCTCCAGCTCGTGGGCGAGCGCGAGCGTGTGCATGCGCTTGTCCTGGTCGCAGGGGATCGAGACGACCGCGTCGGGGCCGAGGCCGAGGAGTTTCGCGGACTTCTTGACGCTGAAGTGGCTGACCTCGGAGGCGAAGATGCGCAGCCGCGCGGTGTCGTCGACCTTGGCCTCCTCGCGGGCAAGCAGCAGCGCCTGGAGGTTGGACTGCGTACCGCCGCTGGTGAACACGCCGTCTGCGGCCGGGCCGAGGCCGATGCGCTCGGTGGTCCAGTCGATGAGCTTGCGCTCGATCAGGGTGCCGCCGGCCGACTGGTCCCAGGTGTCGAGGGATGAGTTGACGGCGGACAGGACGGCCTCGCCCAGCACGGCCGGGATGACGACCGGGCAGTTGAGGTGCGCGAGATAGCGCGGGTGGTGGAAGTAGACGGCGTCCCGGAGGTAGACCTCCTCGAGCTCGTCGAGGGCCGCGGTCGTGTCGCCCAGTGGCCGGTCCAGGTCGATCTTCTCGATGCGGGGGGTGAGGGCGTCGACCGTGACGCCGGTGAACGGCCGGTCGGTGGTGGCGAGTTTGGCCGCCACCCGCTCGACTCCTTCGGTCACGGAGCGGCGGTACCGCTCCGCGGTCGTGTCATTGAGCAGGTGCGAGCGCATGGGGGTCCTCCGGACGGCTCAGGACAAGGGAAGGGGTCGCGACGACGAACTTAGGTTAGCCTAACCTAACTCGATCGTGCGACCCGTCCCACCTGTGTCTTTGTGGCGTGTTCCTGTGCCTGGATTGCGAAGTTTGGCGTAATTACGCCTGTATGCTTTGTTGTTGAGACCCTGATCACGCCTGCTCGCGCAGCTGTTCCTCCGTCAGGCCGCGGCGCCAGTAGCCGACGAAGGTGACACGTCGGCGGTCGACCCCGCGCTCCCGTACGAGATGGCGGCGCAGCGCCTTCACGCACCCGGACTCGCCCGCGATCCAGGCGTACGGGGCGGTGGCGTCGGGAAGTTGGGCGGACCGGAGGGCGTCGAGGGCCATGGGGGAGCCCTCGGCGGCCTCGGCGCCCTGGTTGCGCTCGTCGCGCACCAGCCAGGTGATGTCCGCGTCGGCCAGGGTGTGCAACTCCACGCGGTCCGCGGCGTGCTCGACCTCCAGCCAGACGCGCGCCCGGGTGCCCGGCGGCAGCCACTCCAGGATGGCCGAGGCCGCGGGCAGGGCCGTCTCGTCCGCCCACATCACGACGAGATCGGTGTCGGCGGGCGGGCGGAAACGTACCGCCGTGTTGTCGGCGATCGCCGGGCCGAGGACCAGGACGCGGTCACCGGCCCGGGCGCCGGCCGCCCAGCGCGAGGCCGGGCCGGCCGCTGTGGCGGCCCCGGGCTCCACCCCGTGCAGCGCGAAATCGATGTCGATCTCGTCGACGCCGTCCGGCGTGTGCCGCTGGGCGCGCACCGTGTACGAGCGCATCACCGCCCGTACGTCGTCGGGCAGTTCACGCCAGGCGTGCCACCAGTTGTCGCCCGCCTCGAGCGGTACGACGGGCTCGGTCTGGCCGGGGTGCGGCAGGAAGAGCGAGAGGCTCTGGTCGCGGCCGCCCGAGGCGAAGACGTGCGCATCGGGCCCGGTGAACGTGACACGGACCATGGACGGGCCGAGCCGCCTCGTCCGTACGACGTGAAGTGCGAAGAAACGGAACGGGGCGGCCACGGCTGTCGTCATCTCGGACTCCTGGAGCGTCGATGAGGGCTATGAGGTCTGTTCTTGTCTCGCTGCTCGGGTGGATCGAGGGCCTCGCTCGGGTCGAGCGGGCTACTCGGGTCGAGCGGGCTGCTCGTGTCGAGCGGGTCGGCCGAACCTGTCAGGGCCGGCCGACCTGTAGGGGTGCGGTCAGCTGACCTTCTTCGCCGTCTCGATGGCCTTCGCGAGGTTCTCGAGGATCGGCGCGCACTTGTCGTAGGAGAGGATCGGCTCGGGCGTACGGGCGATGACCTGGCCGGCCTTGACGGCGGGCAGCTTCTTCCAGGTCGCCTCGGTGATGTCGGCCGGCTGGATGGCCGACGTGCGGTCGTCCATGATGATGATGTCGGCCTTGTACTTGTCGACGTTCTCCCAGCTCAGGTTCTCGAACCAGCCGCCGCTGGCCGCCAGGGCCTTCGCCGACGGCTCGACGATGTTCACGCCGAGGGCCTTGAAGTACTCCAGGTCGATGGAGAGGTTGGAGCCGGAGACGTAGAAGATGTCCTGGCTCGCGGAGCCGGCCAGCACCTTGATGTCGGGGTGGGCCTTGGCGGCCTTGCGCAGCCGCGCGGCCGCGTCCTCGAAGCGCTTCTTCGCCGCGGTGATCTTCTCCGACTTCACGTCGGCGCCGAGCGACTCGGCGAGGGCGAACATGCGCTGTAGCGGCTTGTCCAGCTGGCGGTCGTAGACGGAGATGCCGACGCTCGGGGCCAGCTTGAGGATCTGGGACGCGGACTCCTCGGGGACGTACCAGAGGGTGCCCTTGGCGTCGAACATGGTGGAGATCAGCACGTCGGGGGAGAGGGTCGCGTACTTCTCGATGTTGAACTCGCCCCAGGTGTTGCCGATGACCGTCAGCTTGCTGACGTCCATGTCGCCGGCCTGGACGTCGGCCTTGCCGTCCTTGGTCTTGGTCGGACCGAAGACGCCCTTGACCTCGATGCCGTAGTCGTAGAGGGCGGCCGCGACACCGGTGAAGGCCACGATGTTCGCCGGGATCTTGTCCAGCTTCACGGTCTCGCCGCGGTCGTCCTTGAAGGTCCAGGGGCCGGACTTCGTGGCCTCCGCCGAAGCGTCCGAGCCGCCGCTCTTCGCGTCGGTGTCGCCGCAAGCGGTCAGCAGGGCGCCGAGACCGAGGGCACCGCCCGCGGCGAGGATGCCACGGCGGGAGAGGTGGGAGGCACGGGCGTTGGGCATGGGGCGGCTGCTTTCGTGACGGGGCGTAGCGCCCCCCGGACGATTCGAAGGTAGGTTAGCCTAACCTCAGCGCTTGTCCAGGGGGCGGGTGCCTGTCGGAGGCCGGGGTGCGCCGCGGCAACCCCGGTGAGCAGCCTGTGCAGCGGGAGTTTCGGCCGTGCCGGCCTGTCCGGCTGGAGTCTCAGCTGTGCCAGACGGCGCGGACCTGCTCGGCGTACGCGGCGGCCTGCCGGTGGCCCGCACGGGCCGCGCCGGGGATGCGGGAAGCGTCCAGGGGGTTGCGGCCGAAAGCGCGGCGGGCCGCCCGGTCCGGAACGAGCAAGGCCGCCCGGACACCGTCCGCCACCAGGGAGGCCACCTGGTCGGCGGTGCTCGGGCTCGCACCTGGCGCCTTGGGAATAGGGGCCAGTGCGATGACCCGTCGGCAGTCGTTCACCAAGTCGGCGTTGGTCGTGGAGCGCACGCCCCCGTCCATCCAGCGGCCCTCCCCGATCGTGATCGGCGGGAACAGCGGGGGCAGCGCACAGGTTGCCGACATTGCCCGCACCAGGTCGGTCCCGCTGTCGGCGCTGAAGCCGGTCGGCTTTCCGGTGAGCGCGTCCACCGCGAACAGCCGCAACGGCCTGTCCGGCCAGGTGTGGACCGGCAGTTGCGAGCCGATCGCGTCGAACACCTCGGTCTCGGGCACGTCGCGAACGGCCAGCGCCAGCCTTCCCATCCGCCTGAGGGCGGTCTCCGGGTCGCGGGAACCCAGCGCGGCCCAGAGGTACTTGACGGTCATGCCGAACGTGAAATGCACCTGCAGCATGGCGCGCTCCCCGTTGAGCTGCACCGCGTAGAGGTCGGCCGGCGCTGCCCCTGCGGCCAGTTCCAGCGCGGTCAGCGCGCCGCCCGATGTGCCGGCGAACAGATCGGCGCCGGTGAGGTCCACTCCCGCCTCGGCCAGCCCTGCCAGCATGCCGACCTGCCACGCGTACGCGGTCAGCCCGCCCCCGCCCAGCACCAGCGCCGTGTCCGCCATGCCCGCCCCCTTCTGAAACCGGGGATGTGTCCCCGGTTATTGCGGCGACGCTAGCATCGCAATCGGGGAGCAGTCCACGCTTCCGTGTGAGCCGAGAGGCGGGTACAGCAGATGGCTGTCCGTAAAGAGACGTCAGCGCCGCTACGACGCGACGCGCAGCGCAACCGGGACGCTCTGCTGGCCGCAGCTCGGGAGGTGTTCGCGGAGCTGGGACTCGACGCCTCGCTCGACGAGATCGCCCGGCGCGCAGGGGTCGGCAACGCCACGCTGTACCGGCACTTCCCGAGCAGGGCGGCGTTGATCGAGGCCGTCTTCCACGACCTGCTGGCCGGGACCCGGCACATGGGCGAGCAGGCTCGGGCCCACGCCGATGCATGGGCCGGGCTGACCCGCTATCTGGAAGGGATCTTCGAAGGGCTGGCAGCCGACCGGGGGGCCAACGACCTGATGACGACCGGCATCCAAGGAGTCGCATCCCTCGAAGCGCTGCACGCCCACAACCGCGAAACGATCGGCCTGCTGATCGGTCGGGCCCAGGCGCAGGGCGCCATGCGCACAGACGTCACGGCGGAGGATCTGCTACTGCTCCTGGCAGCGCTCGGACGGACAGTGCCTGCCCTGACCGCCGTCGTCCCGAATGTCTGGCGACGCTATCTGGCCGTACTCCTCGATGGTCTCCGTGCGCAGCCCACCGCTTCCCTCCCTGCCCCGTCCCTCACCGCTGCACAACTCGGTGATGTCCTCCAGGACCTTGGTCCGCACGCGGCCGGCCCGAAGTGACATGCATCGTCGGCCGGCCGCAACACCGCTGTGCAGGTTGAGGATTTCCGCCCGTGCGGGCATGGACGCGCACGAAGGCGGGCGGTGGTCGAAGCAAGGTCAGCCCGCGAGCCCCAGTTCACGGGCGATCAGCATCCGCTGGACCTCGCTCGTGCCCTCGCCGATCTCGAGGATCTTGGAGTCCCGCCACATGCGGGCCACCGGATACTCGTTCATGAAGCCGTAGCCGCCGTGGATCTGGGTCGCCTCGCGGGCGTTGTCCACGGCGATTGTCGACGAGTAGAGCTTGGCCAGTGCGGCCTCCTTCTTGAACGGCTCGCCGCTGATCAGGCGCGATGCCGCGTCCCGCCAGGCCAGCCGGGCCGTGTGGGCCTTCATCTCCATGTCGGCGATCTTGAACTGGATGGCCTGGTTGGCGCCGATCGGGCGGCCGAAGGCGTGGCGCTCCTTCGCGTACTTGACGGACTCGTCCACGCAGCCCTGCGCCAGGCCCGTCGCCAGGGCCGAGATGGCGATGCGGCCCTCGTCGAGGATCCGCAGGAACTGGGCGTATCCGCGGCCTAGTTCACCCAGCAGGTTCGCGGCCGGGACCCGTACGTCGTCGAACGACAGCTCCCGGGTGTCCGACGCGTTCCAGCCGACCTTCGAGTACGGCGGTGCCACCGTGAAGCCCGGGGTGCCCGACGGCACGACGATCGACGAGATCAGTGGCTTGCCGTCGTCCGTGCGGCCGGTGACGGCGGTGACCGTGACCAGGCCCGTGATGTCCGTCCCCGAGTTGGTGATGAAGCACTTCGTGCCGTTGATCACCCATTCGTCCGTTGTCTTGTCCAGTACGGCGGTGGTGCGGGTCGCGCCCGCGTCCGAACCGCCGTCAGGCTCGGTCAGACCGAAGGCGCCCAGGATCTCGCCCGAGCAGAGGCGGGGGAGCCACTCCTCTTTCTGTGCCTCGGTGCCGTAGCGGAAGACCGGCATCGCGCCCAGCGAGACCCCGGCCTCCAGGGTGATGGCGACGGACGAGTCCACTCGGGCGAGTTCCTCGAGCGCGATCCCGAGCGCCAGATAGTCGCCGCCCATCCCGCCGTACTCCTCCGGGAACGGCAGGCCGAACAGGCCCATACGGCCCATCTCCCGCACGATCTCGTACGGGAACTCGTGCCGCTCGTAGAAGTCGCCGATCTTCGGGGCGACGACGTCGTGCGCGAACTCCTCGACCGTGCGGCGGAGTTCCTCGTGTTCCGGCGACAGCCGGTGGTCGATCGTCATGCTTACGACTCCTTGTGGGAGAGGGCACGCACCGTGCGGGACGGGCTGGGCCGGCTGAGGTGGGCGGCCATCCACACGCTGGTGGCGGTGAGACGGTCGAGGTCGACCCCGGTCTCTATGCCGAGGCCTTGAAGCATCCAGACCAGGTCCTCGGTGGCGAGGTTCCCGGTGGCGCTCTTCGCGTACGGGCAGCCGCCGAGGCCGCCCGCGGAGGCGTCGACGGTGGTGACGCCGTGCTGCAGCGAGGCCAGCGTGTTGGCGAGGGCCTGGCCGTAGGTGTCGTGGAAGTGCACGCCGAGCGCGTCCGTGGGCACGCCCGCCTCGTTCAGCGCGGCGAGCAGCGCCTGCACATGGCCCGGTGTGGCCACGCCGATGGTGTCGCCGAGGCTCAGCTCGTCGCAGCCCATGTCCAGCAGCGCCCGGCAGACCCGGACGACCTGGGCGACGGGCACCGGGCCCTCCCACGGGTCGCCGAAGCACATCGACAGATAGCCGCGTACGTGGATCTGCTGGTCCTTCGCGCGGGCCACGACCGGCTCGAACATGGCCAGGGACTCGTCCACCGTCCGGTTCAGATTGGCCTTGGCGAAGGACTCGGTGGCGCTGGCGAACACGGCGATACGGCGGGCGCCGAGCGCGAGGGCACGGTCGAGGCCGCGTTCGTTCGGTACGAGCACGGGCAGGGCGACGCCTTCCAGGTCCCGTACGAGCGGGAACAGCTGCTCGGCGTCCGCCAGTTGGGGCACCCACTTGGGGTGCACGAAGCTCGTCGCCTCGATGGTCGTGAGGCCCGCGTCCGCGAGGCGGCGGATGAAGTCCGCCTTGATCTCGGTGGGCACGGCGGACTTCTCGTTCTGCAGCCCGTCGCGCGCGCCCACCTCGTGGATCCGCACCCGCGCGGGCAGGTCCTGGACCGGGACGGCCATGGGCAGTCCGGCTGCGGTCATGACGCCACCTCCTCGGGGGCTGATGACTTCTCGGTGGCGGATGACCCGTCGGGTGCCGATGGGCGGCCCGCAGCGGGTGGGGACGACTCCCCGGCTGAGGGCGGCTCGTCGGCGGACGGGCCGTGATCAGCCGGCTCATGCGGGTCGACGACGGCCAGCACCTGGTCCATGGCGACGGTCGAGCCGGGCACGACGTCCAGCTCCCTGACCGTGCCCGCGTGCGGGGCGGAGATGACGTGCTCCATCTTCATCGCCTCGACCACCAGCAGGCTCTGGCCCGCGGTCACCTCGTCGCCCACGGCGACCTTCACCACGGTGACCGTGCCCGGCATGGGCGCCGTCAGCGAGTCGGCCCCCGAGAGGGCGGCGCCGGTCAGTGCGGCGGCCACCGGGTCGTGGTCCCGCACGTGCCAGGCGTCCCCGTCCCGGCCCAGCCAGTCGCCCGCCCGGTGGAAGGTGTGCCGGATGCCGTCGAGGGTGACCGTGACGCGGTCGGGCTCGACGGTGTGTGTGCCCCGGGCGACGTACTCGACGGGGTCCAGGCCCGGGAGCTGCAACCAGTGCCTGACCGGGGCGGGTTCACCGCCGAGCCGCCAGCCGCTCGGCACCGAGAAGGGGTCGGTCCAGCCCTCGCCCCGGGGCTCCAGCGCCGCCTGGCGCACGGCCGCCGCGGCCTCGTACACCTCGTCCGGCACCGACTGGTCCACGAGGGCGTCCGTCTCACGCTCCACCAGGCCGGTGTCCAGGTCGCCCGCGACCACGGCCGGATGGGCCAGCAGCCGGCGCAGGAACCCGGCGTTCGTCTGCACGCCAAGCGTGACCGTCCCGGCCAGGGCGGCCCGCAGCCTGCGCAGCGCCGTGGCGCGGTCGGGTCCGTGGGCGATGACCTTCGACAGCATCGGGTCGTAGAGGCTGCCGACCTCCGTGCCCTCGCTGAGCCCCGAGTCGGTGCGCACCCCGTCGCTCTGGGGCTCGTGCAGCGCGAGCACCGTGCCGCCCGAGGGCAGGAAGCCGCGCGCGCCCTCTTTGATGGACACGGTCTCCGCGCAGATACGGGCCTCGACGGCGTGACCGTCGAGCCGGATGTCCTCCTGCCCGTACGGCAGGGGCTCGCCCGCCGCGATCCGCAGCTGCCACTCGACCAGGTCCAGGCCGGTGATCAGCTCCGTCACCGGGTGCTCGACCTGGAGGCGGGTGTTCATCTCCATGAAGAAATACGAGGACGGGTCGCCGCCCGGGACGATGAACTCGACCGTGCCCGCGCCCCGGTACCCGCAGGAGCGGGCCGCCTGGACGGCCGCCTCACCCATCGCCGCGCGGGTCTTCTCGTCGAGGAGGACGCTCGGCGCCTCCTCGATGATCTTCTGGTGGCGGCGCTGCAGCGAGCACTCGCGCTCGCCGAGGTGGATCACATGGCCGTGCGCGTCCGCCAGGACCTGGATCTCGATGTGCCGGGGCCGGTCGATCCAGCGCTCCACGAGCAGCGTGTCGTCGCCGAAGGAGGCCCGCGCCTCGCGGCGGGCGGACGCGATCTCGTCGAGCAGCGCGGACTCGACGCGGGTGAGACGCATGCCCTTGCCGCCGCCGCCCGCCGACGGCTTCAGCAGCACGGGCAGACCGATCTCGCGCGCGGCATCGGCCAGTTGGGCGTCCGTGAGGCCGCTGCCGGACGAGCCGGGCACGACCGGCACCCCGGCCGCCTGCACGGTCTCCTTGGCGCGGATCTTGTCGCCCATCAGCTCGATCGCGGAGGCCGGCGGCCCGATGAAGACGAGACCGGCGTCGGCGCAGGCCTGGGCGAAGGCCGCGTTCTCCGCCAGGAATCCGTATCCGGGGTGGACCGCCTGGGCGCCCGTGCGGCGTGCCGCGTCCAGCAGCCGCTCCACGGACAAGTAGCTCTCGGAGGGGGGCGGCGGACCGATCCGTACGGCCGTGTCCGCCTCCCGTACGTGCCGGGCGCCTGCGTCCGCGTCGCTGAAGACGGCCACCGAGCGCACACCCAGCGCCCGGAGCGTACGGATGACGCGGACGGCGATCTCGCCCCGGTTGGCCACAAGAACCGTGTCGAACATTCCCACCCTCACATCCGGAAGACGCCGAAGCCGGCGGCGGTCGAGTCCTTCTCAGGAAGCGGGGCGTTGGCGCACGCCGTCAATGCGAGACCGAGCACCTGCCGGGTCTCCAGCGGGTCGATCACGCCGTCGTCCCACAGCCGCGCCGTCGCGTAGTAGGCATTCCCCTGCGACTCGTACTGGGTGCGGATCGGGGCCTTGAAGGACTCCTCGTCCTCGGCGGGCCACTCCTCGCCGCGCGCCTCCAGCTGATCGCGCTTGACCGTCGCGAGCACCGAAGCCGCCTGCTCACCGCCCATCACCGAGATCTTGGCGCCGGGCCACATCCACAGGAACCGCGGTGAATACGCCCGACCGCACATCGAGTAGTTGCCCGCGCCGTACGACCCGCCGATCACCACGGTCAGCTTCGGGACGCGCGTACAGGCCACGGCTGTGACCATCTTGGCGCCGTGCTTGGCGATGCCGCCCGCCTCGTAGTCCCGGCCGACCATGAAGCCCGAGATGTTCTGCAGGAAGACCAGCGGGATGCCGCGCTGGTCGCACAGCTCGATGAAGTGGGCGCCCTTCTGCGCGGACTCGGAGAACAGGATGCCGTTGTTGGCGACGATCCCCACCGGATGGCCGTGGATGCGCGCGAAGCCCGTCACCAGCGTCTGCCCGAACTCCGCCTTGAACTCGGCGAAGCGGGAGGCGTCGACCACGCGCGCGATGACCTCCCGGACGTCATACGGGGTGCGGGGATCCACCGGCACCGCCCCGTACAGCCCGGTCGGGTCCACCTTCGGCTCCACCGCCGGCTCGACCGGCCAGGGAAGCTCCCCGCGCGCGGGGAGGGTCGAGACGATGGTCCGCACGATGCGCAGCGCGTGCGCGTCGTCCTCCGCCAGATGGTCCGTCACACCCGAGACCCGCGAGTGGACCTCGCCGCCGCCCAGCTCCTCGGCGGTGACGACCTCGCCCGTCGCGGCCTTCACCAGCGGCGGGCCGCCCAGGAAGATCGTGCCCTGATTGCGGACGATCACGGCCTCGTCGCTCATCGCGGGCACATACGCGCCGCCCGCCGTGCACGACCCGAGGACGGCCGCGATCTGCGGGATCCCCGCGCCCGACATCCGGGCCTGGTTGTAGAAGATCCGCCCGAAGTGCTCCCGGTCCGGGAAGACCTCGTCCTGCATGGGCAGGAAGGCGCCGCCCGAATCCACCAGATAGACACAGGGGAGGCGGTTCTCCAGGGCCACCTCCTGGGCGCGCAGATGCTTCTTCACCGTCATCGGGTAGTACGTGCCGCCCTTGACCGTCGCGTCATTCGCGACGATCACGCACTCGCGGCCCGAGACCCGGCCGATCCCGGCGATCACGCCCGCCGCCGGGGCGTCCCCGCCGTACATCCCGTCCGCCGCCAGCGGGGCCAGCTCCAGGAACGGCGAACCCGGGTCGAGCAGCGTGTCCACGCGGTCGCGCGGCAGCAGCTTGCCGCGCGCCACATGGCGGGCGCGGGCCCGCTCGCCCCCGCCGAGCCTCGCCTCGGCCAGCCGGGAGCGCAGCTCCTCGCCGAGGGCGCGGTGCGCCGCCTCGTTGACCCGCCAGGCCTCCGACGCGGGGTCCGCCGCGCTCGTCAGCTCCGGTGCCTCGTGCATCGCGTCGAGCCCCCTTGCCCGTACCGATGAAGCCAGTGAAGCCGGTCAAGCCGTCGCGGCAGCCCACCTGTGCGGCTGCTGCGGCCGCGTGGCCGAAGTTAATGACCGTTAACCCATTTCCCTCAGGTTAACGAGCGCTAACCTCCCTGTCTAGAATTATCTGCATGGTCACCAGAACCGACGCCCCCACCCGGCGCGAGCAGATCCTCAAGGAGGCCGCCCGGCTCTTCGCCGAGCGCGGCTTCCACGGCGTCGGCGTCGACGAGATAGGAGCCGCCGTCGGCATCAGCGGCCCCGGTCTCTACCGCCACTTCGCCGGCAAGGACGCGATGCTCGCCGAGCTGCTCGTGGGCATCAGCGGGCAGCTGCTGACGGGCGGCAAGCGGCGGGTCGCCGAGACCGACGGGGATCCCGAGGCGCTGCTCGACTCCCTCATCGAGGGGCACATCGACTTCGCGCTCGACGACCGCCCCCTGATCACCCTGCACGACCGTGAGCTGGACCGCCTCCGGGAGAGCGACCGCAAGTTGGTGCGCCAGCTGCAGCGGCAGTACGTCGAGCTGTGGGTGGAGGTCGTGCGCCAGGTCTACCCGGACCTGGTCGAGCCGGCGGCGCGGGCCGCGGTGCATGCGGTGTTCGGGCTGCTGAACTCCACGCCCCATCTGAGCAGGCCGGGGGCGCTGCCCGGGCGGGCGGCCACGGCGGAGCTGCTGCACCGGCTGGCGCGGGGCGCGTTCGCGGCGGCTGCGGGGAGTGGGGCCGAGAAGCCGTTCTGACGTGACCTGCGTCTCTGGACTGTCGCGGTAACTGGCCGGTAACCTGAGTCTGAGCAAGCGCTTAGTCCTGTGTCTGTCTGCTTGCCCAGTCCGCTGGTTCCGATGGTCGCGAGCCGTAACGAAGGAGCATGTCCGTGCGCCGTACCGTTTTCAATGAGGACCACGAGGCGTTCCGGGAGACCCTGCGTGCCTTCATCGAGGCCGAGGTCGTGCCGGTCCACGACGAGTGGTTCGCCGCCGGCCAGGCGCCGCGCGAGTTCTACTACAAGCTCGCCGAGCTGGGCGTCTTCGGCATCCGGGTCGACGAGGAGTACGGCGGCGCCGGCATCGACTCGTACAAGTTCGAGGCCATCCTGTACGAGGAGACCGCCCGCGCGGGTGTCTCCTTCGGCGGCTCCGGCGTGCACGTGCTGCTCGGCCTGCCGTACATCAAGCTGCTCGCCACCGACGAGCAGAAGAAGCGCTACCTGCCGAAGTTCGTCTCCGGTGAGGAGATGTGGGCGATCGCGATGACCGAGCCGGGCACCGGCTCCGACCTCGCGGGCATGAAGACCACCGCCAAGCTCTCCGAGGACGGCACGCACTACGTCCTCAACGGCGCCAAGACCTTCATCACCGGCGGCGTGCACGCCGACCGCATGATCGTCTGCGCCCGCACCGCCGCGCCCACCGCCGAGGACCGCCGCCACGGCATCTCCCTCTTCGTCGTGGACACCAAGGCCGAGGGCTACTCCGTCGGCCGCAAGCTCGACAAGCTCGGCCTGAGGACCTCCGACACCGCCGAGTTGGCGTTCGTCGACGTCAAGGTGCCCGTCGAGGACCTCCTCGGCGAGGAGAACAAGGGCTTCTACTACCTCGGCCACAACCTGGCCTCCGAGCGCTGGGGCATCGCCTTCGGCGCCTACGCGCAGGCCAAGGCGGCCGTCCGGTTCGCCAAGCAGTACGTCCAGGACCGCGTCGTCTTCGGCAAGCCCGTCGCCGCCTTCCAGAACACCAAGTTCGAGCTGGCCGCCTGCCAGGCCGAGGTCGACGCCGCCGAGGCCGTCGCCGACCGCGCGACGGAGGCCCTCGACGCCGGTGAGCTGACCCCCGCCGAGGCCGCCAGTGCCAAGCTGTTCTGCACCGAGGTCGCGCACCGCGTGATCGACCGCTGCCTCCAGCTGCACGGCGGCTACGGCTTCATGAACGAGTACCCGATCGCCCGCCTGTACGCGGACAACCGCGTCAACCGCATCTACGGCGGCACCAGCGAGATCATGAAGTCGATCATCGCGAAGGACATGGGCCTGTAGTCCCCGGCAAGGTTCTTGATCAACAGCTGTAACACGGCACCTGCAAACTAGCTGCATGCATCAGGCACTCCAGTCCCTGCTCGATCTGCTCGACCTCGAGCAGATCGAGCAGGACATCTTCCGTGGCCAGTCCCGCCCTTCCCTGGTTCCGCGCGTCTTCGGCGGCCAGGTCGCGGCGCAGGCCCTCGTCGCCGCCGGGCGCACCGTCCCCGGCGATCGGCACGCACACTCCCTGCACTCGTATTTCCTGCGCGCGGGGGACCCCGGCGCGCCGATCGTCTACACGGTCGACCGCATCCGCGACGGGCGCTCCTTCACGACGCGGCGGGTGGTCGCCGTCCAGCACGGACAGCCGATCTTCCATCTGTCCGCGTCCTTCCAGACGTACGAGGAAGGGCTCGACCACCAGGCGGACATGCCGTACGCGCCCGATCCCGAGACGCTGCCCACGGCCGCCGAGTCACTGCCGAAGTACGCGGACGTCTTCCGCGACCCCAGCGTCGCCGAGCGGATGCTCGAGGCGCGGGAAGCGGTCGATCTGCGGTACGTCGACGAGCCGCCGTTCGGCACGGTCGGGCAGCCGCGCGAGCCGCGCTCGCAGGTGTGGTTCCGCACCAACGGCAAGCTCGTGGACGATCCTCTGCTGCACGTCTGCCTCGCCACGTACGTCTCCGACATGACGCTGCTCGACTCCGTGCTGCTCGCGCACGGGCGCGGCGGCTGGGCCATCGGCGACGTGGTCGGGGCGTCCCTCGACCACGCGATGTGGTTCCACCGGCCGTTCCGGGCCGACGAATGGCTTCTGTACGACCAGGAGTCGCCCTCCTCGTCCGGCGGGCGCGGGCTCGGGCAGGCCCGGATCTATACGCAGGACGGGCGGCTGGCCATTTCCGTGATCCAGGAAGGGGTTGTGCGGGTGCCTCGGCCGAGGTGAGCTCGGCCGGGGGCGGGGCCTTGGTCCCGCTCCGCGGCGTCGCTCACGCCGCCTCGTTCAGGTCTGCCTGTGCCAGCAGGTACGCCGTCATCGGGTCGTAGTGGCGCGGGCTCGTCACGTGGTCGTCGAGGGGGACCGTGACCTGGACGGTGCCCTCGGCCTCGCCGATGAAGAGGGCCGGGTCGTTGCAGTCCGCGTAGCCGACGGAGTCGATGCCGCGCTGGCCCGCGCAGCCCGCCCAGCCGTGGTCGGCGACCACCAGGTCGGGCAGCGGGCGGCCCTCCCGCTCCAGGCCGTCGAGGATCGCGGCCATCGGTTCGGGGGAGTGCGTGTGCCAGAGGGTCGCGCCCCGCTCCAGCACCGCCACGTCCGCGAACTGCCAGACGTAGCCCCCGTCCGCCTGCAGGCCCTCCGGGATCACCATGATCTCGCACCCGGCGGCGCGCAGGGCCCCGGCCGTCGCGCGGTGCACGTCGAGCAGGCCGCCCGGGTGACCCGTCGCGAACAGCACGCGCTGCCTTCCCGCGGCCGCCTTGCGCAGCCGGGCCGCCATGCGCTCCAGCGCGTCGACCGTGAGCTCCGCGTCGATGGTGTCCTGCCCGTGCCGGTGTTGCGGGTCGTCGTTGACACCGCACCGCTCGGCCATCACCGCGAGTACGTCCTGCTCGTCGGTCCAGCGGTCGCCGAGCTCCAGGCCGAGCCAGTAGTGGCGGTCGCCGTTCGCGAGCTTGCGGTAGTGGGAGAGGTTGTTCTCGCGGGGCGTGGCGACGTCGCCCGCTATGCGGGTGCGGACGAGGTGGCCGACGAGGTCGGCGCGGCTGGGTGTCCCGGATATCGGCATGGGCCCCATTCTGCCGTCGGCTGACCGGACTGGCGGCGATGTCCCGAACGCTGGGACGCGCCTCACGTCCGCGCCGGGGCTCGAGGGCGCCGCCGTGCTTCACGTCCGCGTCCGCCCCCGCGCCCGGCGCAGTGCTACTCCGTCTGCCGCAGCGCGAACCACAGCTCCATGCGTACGTCCGGGTCGTCCAGGTCCCTGTCGAGCAGTGCCGAGCAGCGGGCGATGCGCTGACGGACGGTGTTGCGATGGACCGCAAGGGCGACCGCTGTGCGGTCCCAGCTGCCGTGGAGTGAGAGCCAGGTGCGCAACGTCTCGGTCAGCGCGGGGGCCTGCGGGGTGCCGGTGAGCGGGGCGAGCAGCACGCGCGCGTGGGCGTCGGCTTCGTCCGCAGGGACGAGCGCGGCGAACCCGGAGCGGTCGCTGTGCGGCACGAGCGGCCTACGGGTGACCAGGGCCCGGGTCAGGGCCCTGGCCGCCTGCGTGTCGGCGACGCCGAGTTCGTGTGCCCCGGAGGGCGCGCTCGTCCCGAGCGTCCAGCCGGGTTGCGCGGTGACCTGGCGGTCGGCGGGGACGAGGAGCCGTACGACGTCGCCGTCCGCGTCCACGAGGGTGGTGCCCAGCGCGGTGCCCAGCGCGGCGGCGCTTACGGGGGCGGCGGAGGCACCCGCAGTGCCGACCGGACTCGCCGCGTCGGCTGCGTGTTCTTCGCCCGCACTCGCACCACCACGGTCCGGCCGCCCGTGCACCACGACCCACCGTTCGCCGCCCAGCAGCGGTGCCACATCCTCCGGAGCCGCGCCCAGCAGCATCCGGACCAGTGCCGTCGAGCGGGCGGTCTCCGTGGTGCTCTGGTGTTCCCCGGTGAGTAGTGAGAGAAGGACCACGGCGACGCCCGCGATCGTGTGGTCGCCGGGTTCGCGGCGGTCCGTGGCGATGCCGAGCGCGAAGCCCTGCCCGCCGCCGAGCGCGTACGCGGTGAGGTGTGTGCCGGACGCGGTGTCGGCGGCCGAGGACGGGCGCGCACCGGGGCCCCGTCTCGCGGAGCCCCGTCCGGGTCCGGGTCCGGGGCCGGCCTCGCTGTCGGTGTCCCTCGCGCCTTCCGCCGGCCGTACCACCGATGCCAGTTCGCGCAGGGCATGCAGCGCCTCGCTGCCAGGCGGGCGGCCCGCCGTCGCCGCCTCCGTGCCGTCCGGGGCGAACAGCACCGCCCAGCCGCCGAGGCGCTGCGCCAGCTGGCGCAGGACCGCCGGCACCGGATCTGGCCGGGCCGCAGCGATCGCGAGGCCCTGCTGGGCCTCGGTGACCCGGCGCAGCTCCGCATGCCGGGCCTGGGCCATGAGCCCCCACACCGCACGGGCGACCGCGCTGAACGTGGTCTGCGGCGGCACCTCGATGAGCGGCAGCCCGTACCGGTCGCAGGCCGCGATCAGGGCGCGCGGCACGGTGTCGTGCACCGGCGCAACTCCGAAGCCGAGGGCCGCGCCGCCCGCCGCGACGATCCGGGACACGTAGTCGTCGAAGTACGGCCCGGTGCCCGCGGCCTCCGTGGCGTGCACGCCCGCGGTGAGCAGCAATTCGCCGCCGAGAAGATACGGATAGGGGTCGGCCATCTCGGAGGTGTGGGCCCAAAGGATCATCGTCGGCTCGTCCGCGGGCGCGGGACCGGCGATCTGGCGCAGCCCGAGGTCCTCGCGGGCCAGCAGGGCGGCGAGCGGGACGGGCGGGGTCGGTGGGGCGGCGGGGTCCGGCACGGTGGACGTTCCCTCCATTTCGTTCCGGAGGAATGGATGAAACGTACACTTCAGCGTCGCATTCCGGCCACCTAGTGTCGTGCCGTCGGCGGCCGCGGGTACGGGCGGATGTCCCCGCGACCAGTCGTCGGCCGCAGGGTCCGCGAGCCGAGTGCGCTCGCCGGCCCACCCACCCCATCTGCACGACACGCCACCGAGGTGCGCGAAGGAGGGCCGCATGGCCGTCGACTACACAGTGATCGTGGTCTATCTGGCCGGGATGCTGGCCATGGGCTGGTGGGGCATGCGCCGCGCCAAGTCCAAGAGCGAGTTCCTGGTCGCGGGCCGCCGGCTCGGCCCGGCCATGTACTCCGGCACCATGGCCGCGATCGTCCTCGGCGGCGCGTCCACCATCGGCGGCGTCGGTCTCGGCTATCAGTACGGTCTTTCGGGCGCCTGGATGGTCTTCACCATCGGGCTCGGCCTGCTTGCCCTCTCGGTCTTCTTCTCGGCCCGTATCGCGCGGCTGAAGGTCTACACCGTCTCCGAGATGCTCGACCTGCGCTACGGCGGCCGGGCCGGGGTCATCTCCGGCGTCGTCATGTGGGCGTACACGCTCATGCTCGCGGTCACGTCCACCATCGCGTACGCCACGATCTTCGACGTCCTCTTCGACATGAACCGGACGCTTGCGATCATCCTCGGTGGCTCGATCGTCGTCGCGTACTCGACGCTCGGCGGCATGTGGTCCATCACGATCACCGACATGGTCCAGTTCGTCGTGAAGACCATCGGTGTGCTGCTTCTGCTGCTGCCCATCGCGGTCGTCAAGGCCGGCGGCTTCAGCGAGATGAAGGCCAAGCTGCCCACCGAGTACTTCGACCCGTTGGGCATCGGCGGCGAGACGATCTTCACGTATGTCCTGATCTACACGTTCGGCATGCTGATCGGGCAGGACATCTGGCAGCGCGTGTTCACCGCGCGCAGCGACAAGACCGCCAAGTGGGGCGGCACGGTCGCGGGCACGTACTGCCTCGCGTACGCGCTCGCGGGCGCCGTCATCGGTACGGCGGCCAAGGTGCTCTACCCCAAGCTGGAGAGCGCGGACGACGCCTTCGCGACCATCGTCAAGGACGAACTGCCCATGGGCGTGCGCGGTCTCGTGCTCGCCGCGGCCCTCGCCGCGGTGATGTCCACGTCCTCCGGCGCGCTGATCGCGTGTGCGACCGTCGCGAACAACGACATCTGGTCGCGGCTGCGGGGCGTGGTGTCCCGTAAGGGGGAGGAGCACGACGAGGTGAAGGGCAACCGCGTCTTCATCCTGATCATGGGTGTCGCCGTGGTCTGTATCGCGATCGCCCTCAACGACGTCGTCGAGGCCCTCACCGTCGCGTACAACCTGCTCGTCGGCGGGCTGCTCGTGCCGATCCTCGGCGGGTTGCTGTGGCGGCGCGGCACCGTGCAGGGCGCGCTCGCATCCGTCGTCGTGGGCGGTCTTGCCGTCATCGGGCTGATGTGGGGGTACGGCATCCTCGCCAACGAGCCCGTGTACTACGGCCTGCTGTCCTCGCTCGCCGCGTACGTCGTGGTGTCCCTGGCCACGAAGCCGACGGACGCGGCGGTCCTTGCGCACTGGCGCGAGCGACTGGCGGGGCGGGGGGACGAGGCCCCGGTGGAGGCCGAGGCAGCCGCGCCGAGCGCCGCGGGGGCCTGACCGACCCGCCCACGCGTGGCCCGCTGTTGCGTCCCGCCCCCGTTGGTCGGGACCGGCACCGGTGACTGTCAGTGGGCCGCGCAACACTTGACCGAGCAGATCCGCACCACCGGATCCGCACCACCTGGATCCCCACCCACTGGATCCGTACCACCTGGAGGAGTTCGACCGTGAACAGCACCGACTACCCGGTTATCGGCGGCGAGGGCAGCCCCCGCGGCCCCGTCGACTCCTCCCGTGTGCCGCGGTATGCCGGGCCCGCGACGTTCGCCCGGCTGCCGCGCATCGACCAGGTCGACGCCGCCGACGTGGCCATCGTGGGCGTGCCGTTCGACACGGGCGTCTCCTACCGGCCGGGCGCCCGATTCGGCGGCAACGCGATCCGCGAGGCCTCGCGCCTGCTGCGGCCGTACAACCCGGCACAGGACGCGTCCCCCTTCGCCCTCGCGCAGGTCGCGGACGCCGGTGACATCGCGGCGAACCCGTTCAACATCAACGAGGCCGTGGAGACCATCGAGGCCGCGGCGGACGAGATCCTCGGCACCGGCGCGCGGATGATGACACTCGGCGGCGACCACACCATCGCGCTGCCGCTGCTGCGCTCGGTCGCGAAGAAGCACGGCCCGGTGGCGCTGCTGCACTTCGACGCGCACCTCGACACGTGGGACACGTACTTCGGCGCCGAGTACACGCACGGCACGCCGTTCCGCCGGGCCGTCGAGGAGGGCATCCTCGACACCTCCGCGCTCTCCCACGTCGGCACGCGCGGCCCGCTGTACGGCAAGCAGGACCTGACCGACGACGAGAAGATGGGCTTCGGCATCGTCACGTCCGCCGACATCTACCGTCGCGGCGCGGACGAGGTCGCCGACCAGCTGCGCCAGCGCATAGGCGACCGCCCGCTGTACATCTCCATCGACATCGACTGCCTCGACCCGGCGCACGCCCCCGGCACCGGCACCCCCGAGGCCGGCGGCATGACCTCGCGCGAGCTGCTGGAGATCCTGCGCGGCCTGGCCTCCTGCAACCTGGTCTCGGCGGACGTCGTGGAGGTCGCCCCCGCCTACGACCACGCGGAGATCACGGCCGTCGCCGCCTCGCACACCGCGTACGAACTGACGACGATCATGTCCCGGCAGATCGCGGAGGCCCGTGAGAGCGGTGGGGCCAAGTGACCCACGACCACGACCTGGAGCTGCGCCCGACCGCCGCACAGACCGAGGCCGCGCTCAACCCTCCCCCGGGGCGCAACGGCGGTGACCTCGTCGTCGAGACCCTGCAGGGCCTCGGCGCCACCACCGTCTTCGGCCTCCCCGGCCAGCACGCGCTCGGCATGTTCGACGCGCTGCGCCGCTCGTCCCTGCGGTACGTGGGGCTGCGCGTCGAGAACAACGCCGGGTTCGCCGCCGACGCGTACGGCCGGGTCACCGGTGAGGCGGCGCCGCTGCTGCTGTCGACGGGCCCTGGCGCGCTGACGTCCCTGGCCGCCCTCCAGGAGGCGGCAGCGGCGAGCGCCCCCGTGCTGGCGATCAGCAGCCAGATCCCGGTCGCCGGACTCGGCGGCGGGCGCCACGGCTATCTGCACGAGCTGCCCGACCAGCAGGCGTCGTTCCGCGGGATCGTGAAGTCGGTGCACACGGTGCGTACGCAGTCCCAGATCCCCTCGGCGATCGCCGAGGCCTGGCAGTCGGCGCTGACCGCGCCGCACGGGCCGGTCTGGGTGGAGATCCCGCAGGACGTACTGCTCGCCGAAACGGCCCTGCCCGTCGTCACGGCGGTCGACGCGACGCCGCACGACCTCGTGCCGCGTCCGGAGCTGACCGCGGTGGCGGCCGACCTGCTGTCGCGCGCCGAGCGCCCCGCGATCATCGCAGGTGGCGGCGTTGTACGGGCCGACGCGTCCGGAAAGCTGTGCGCGCTCGCGGAGAAGATCCAGGCCCCGGTCGTGACGACGTTCGGCGGCAAGGGCGCCTTCCCCTGGGAGCACCCGCTGTCGCTGCAGTCCTGGCTGGAGGACCGGTACACGACCGACTTCCTGGAGGACGCGGACGTCCTGCTGGTGGTGGGCTCGGGCCTGGGCGAACTGTCCTCGAACTACGGCACGTTCAAGCCGCGCGGCCGGGTCATCCAGATCGAGGCCGACCTCGGCAAGCTGGAGTCCAACCACCCGGCGCTCGGCATCCACGCCGACGCTCGCCTGGCGCTGTCGGCACTCCTCGAGACGGTGGAGGAGCGCCACGACCCGTCCGCGCCGGAGCGCGTGGCCACGCTGCTCGCGAAGGTCCGGGACCGGATCGCGTCCCAGGACCTCACCCTGGAGCAGCAGACGCTCGCCGCGATCCGCGCCGCCCTGCCCGACACGGCGCCCTCCTTCTGGGACATGACGATCCTGGCGTACTGGGCCTGGTCCGCGTTCGACGCCCGCCGGCCGAACACCATGCACTCGGCGCAGGGCGCGGGCGGCCTCGGCTACGCCTTCCCGGCCGCGCTCGGAGCCGCGGTGGCCGACCCCACCCGCCCGGTCCTGGCGGTCTCGGGCGACGGCGGCGCCCTGTACTCCATAGCCGAACTGGCCACGGCCAGGCAGCACGACCTGAACGTCACCTGGCTGATCGTCGACGACGGCGGCTACGGCATCCTGCGCGAGTACATGACGGACGCCTTCGGCCAGGCCACGGCCACCGAGCTGACCCGCCCGGACTACGCGGCCCTGGCGGAGTCCTTCGGCGTCCCGGGCATCCGCACGACACCGGAGACCCTCGAGGACGACTTGGCGAAGGCCGTGTCGACCCCCGGCCCTTCGGTGGTGGTGCTCCCGGCGCTCCTGCGGATGTTTGCGCCGACGCACCTGTGACGACGCGGTTCCCGGGACGGAGCCACCTTGAGGGTCACGCGGCGGAGTGTGCCTTGAACTCGACGACGGAGGTCTCCCCGTCGAGTTCGAGGCAGAGCGCCGCGTCCAGCGCCCTGGCGAGCCGGGCCAGCAGCGGCAGCGTCGGCACGGTCCCGCCCAGCTCCAGCTTGGAGACCTGCGGCTGGGTCATGCCGGCGCGCCGGGCGAGTTCGGTCTGCGAGATCCCGAGCGCGGTACGGCGGTCGTAGACGGCCTGGCCGAGGTCGAACGCGAGCCGGATCTCCTCGCGCATGCGCTCGGTCTCGGGGCTCTCGGCGATGCCTTGGGCGATCTTCTTGTCCCGGCTGAGCTTCCACTGTGAGTGGCCGACCATCGCAGCTCTCCTCTTCAAAAATCGCGGCTGAATTCCCCGTGGGCGGGAGGGTGCTCGGCATGGCAGATCAACTTCACGCGCTTTGCGCGGGACACCTCGGATTCCTCGCGTTGCCTGGTCTTGCGAAACACTGTCAACAGAACGATCCTCCGCCCCGGGGCGAGCCAGTACGGGATTCGTACGGCCTCGCGGTTGTTCCCAAGATCGAAGCGCAGCTCCCGTACGCCATCGCCCAGATGTCGCGAGTATGGCTCACCGAGGGTCGTTGGATGTGCCAAGAGCGCCTCAACGACATGCTCGACGGTTCGGTAGTCACGTTCGCCCAGGTTCATCAACCACAGCCGGACCTCCGGTTCGATCTCGATCACGTACGGCTCTCCCATACAGCCGAACGTATATATCTCCGAGTGTATGGCCCCTCTGTTCGGTCGGGAAGTCACCCGATCCGGTGCAACCGCGTACCAAGGGCGACATCAGAGGCCGCGGGCCCGGGGCGGCGTACTCGCGCCGAGGCAGACGTAGGACCACAGCCCCATGCGGCCAAGGACCTTGGTCCCGACCCCGCCCCGGAATTGTTGCGGCGGGATGAAATCCGCCGTCAGGCGCGTTGGGATCTTCCGGCGGGACAGGACGAACGGAAGGCGCCGGCGTGGCAGCGGAGAAGGGTTCGGTCGGGCAGGGGGAGGAGCCCGGCTGGGCGCGGAGGCTTGCCGGGTATGCGTGGCGGTACCCGAAGGACGTCGTGCTCGCGCTCGGCTCGTCGCTCGCCGGTATGGGCGTCATGGCGCTCGTGCCGCTGATCGTCAAGGTGATCATCGACGACGTGATCGAGGACAAGGCGCGGTCCATGGCCGTCTGGGCCGGTGCGCTGGTCGGGGCCGCCGTCCTCGTCTACGTCTTCACCTACGTCCGCCGCTACTACGGCGGCCGTCTCGCGCTCGACGTGCAGCACGACCTGCGTACCGAGATGTACGGGACGATCACCGGGCTCGACGGGCGGCGGCAGGACGAGCTGTCCACCGGGCAGGTCGTCGGCCGCGCCACCAGCGATCTCCAGCTCATCCAGAGCCTGCTCTTCATGTTGCCGATGACCATCGGCAACGTCCTGCTCTTCCTGATCTCCCTGGTGATCATGGCGTGGCTGTCGCTGCCGCTCACCCTCGTCGCGCTCGCCGTCGCCCCCGCCCTCTGGTTCATCGCCCGGCGCAGCCGCTCCCGGCTGCACCCTGCCACCTGGTACGCGCAGGCGCAGGCCGGAGCAGTCGCAGGCGTCGTCGACGGGGCCGTCTCGGGTGTGCGCGTCGTCAAGGGCTTCGGGCAGGAGGAGCAGGAGACCGGGAAGCTCCGCGAGGTGAGCCGGCGGCTGTTCGCGGGGCGGCTGCGCACCATCCGGCTCAACGCCAGGTACACCCCTGCCCTGCAGGCCGTACCGGCCCTCGGGCAGGTCGCGATGCTGGCGCTCGGCGGTTGGCTGGCGGTGCGCGGGCAGATCACGCTCGGTACGTTCGTGGCCTTCTCCAGCTATCTCGCGCAGCTCGTCGGACCCGTCCGGATGCTCGCCGTGGTGCTCACCGTCGGCCAGCAGGCACGCGCGGGCGTGGAGCGCGTCCTCGAACTCGTCGACACCGAGCCGAGCCTCAAGGACGGCACCACGGAGCTGCCCGCGGACGCCCCCGCGACCGTCGAGTTCGACGACGTGTCCTTCGCGTACGCGGACGGCAGGCCCGTCCTCGAGGGGCTGTCCTTCGAGATCCGGCCCGGCGAGACCGTCGCCGTCGTCGGCGCGTCCGGCTCCGGCAAGTCCACCGTCTCCCTGCTGCTGCCGCGCTTCTACGACGTGACGCACGGCGCCGTCCTCGTCGGCGGCCGCGACGTGCGCGAGCTGACGCTCGACTCGCTGCGCGCCGCCATCGGGCTGGTACCGGAGGACAGCTTCCTGTTCTCCGACACGGTGCGCGCCAACATCGCGTACGGGAAGCCGGACGCCACCGACGAGGAGATCCTCCGGGCCGCCCGCGCCGCCCAGGCCGACCGGTTCGTCTCCGAGCTCCCCGACGGCTACGACACGAAGGTCGGCGAGCAGGGGCTCACCCTCTCCGGCGGCCAGCGCCAACGCGTCGCGCTCGCCCGCGCCATCCTCACCGACCCCCGCCTCCTCGTCCTCGACGACGCCACCTCGGCGGTCGACGCGCGCGTGGAGCACGAGATCCACGAGGCGCTGGCGCACGTGATGCAGGGCCGGACGACCCTGCTCATCGCCCACCGCCGCTCCACCCTCGGCCTCGCCGATCGCATCGCCGTTCTCGACGGCGGACGGCTCGCCGACATCGGCACGCACGACGAGCTGCAGGAACGCTCGGCCCTCTACCGGCGGCTGCTGACCGACCCCGACGAGATGGGCGGCGTCTCGCCCGGCCACCAGCCCCCGGCCGCAGAGCCCGAGGAGGACCGTTCGGTCCGCGCGGAACTCGACGCCGAGTTCGACGCCGAACGCGGCATCACCCCGCATCTGTGGACCGGCGACCGCGAACCGAAGGACACCTCGCTGTCCGGATCCCCCGCCACACCCGAACTCCTCGCCCAGGTCGAGGCGCTCCCCCCGGCCACCGAAACGCCCGACATCGACGAGGCCCGCGCGGTCACCCCCGAGGAGTCGTACGGACTGCGCAGGCTGCTGCGCGGCTTCGGCAGGCCCCTGCTGTTCGCGCTGCTCCTCGTTGCCGTCGACGCCGGCATGGGACTGCTGCTGCCCGTGCTGATCCGGCACGGCATCGACGAGGGCGTCACACGGATGGCCCTCGGCGCGGTATGGGCGGCGGCCGGGCTCGGCCTGGTGACCGTGCTCTTCCAGTGGGCGGCGCAGGTGGGCGAGACGCGCATGACCGGACGCACCGGCGAACGCGTCCTGTACTCACTCCGACTGAAGATCTTCTCGCAGCTGCAGCGGCTCGGACTCGACTACTACGAGCGCGAGCTGACCGGCCGCATCATGACCCGCATGACCACGGACGTGGACGCGCTGTCCACGTTCCTGCAGACGGGCCTGGTCACCGCGTTCGTCTCCGTCGTCACCTTCTTCGGCATCATGGCCGCGCTCCTCGTGATCGACCTGGAGCTCGCGCTCGTCGTCTTCGCGACGCTGCCGCCGCTGATCGTCGGCACGTACTTCTTCCGCAAGCAGAGCGTGAAGGCGTACGAACTCGCCCGCGAGCGCGTCTCGGTGGTCAACGCCGACCTCCAGGAGACCGTCGCCGGGCTGCGGATCGTGCAGGCGTTCCGGCGCGAGCGGTCCGGCGTACGGCGGTTCGCGGAGCGCAGCGACAGCTACCGCCAGGCCCGGGTCCGCGGCCAGTGGCTGATCTCCGTGTACTTCCCCTTCGTGCAGATGCTGTCGTCCGTCGCCGCGGCCGCCGTGCTGATCGTCGGTGCGGGACGCGTCGACGCGGGCACGCTCACCACCGGCGCCCTGGTCGCGTATCTCCTCTACATCGACCTGTTCTTCGCGCCCGTGCAGCAGCTGTCGCAGGTCTTCGACGGCTACCAGCAGGCGACCGTCTCGCTCGGCCGCATCCAGGAGCTGCTCCGGGAGCCGACGTCCACGAAGGCCGCCGACGAGCCGCTCGAAGTGCTGTCGCTGCGCGGCGAGATCGCCTTCGAGGACGTGACCTTCGCGTACCGGGCCGCCGACGAGGACGGGGCCGCCGAAGAGGCCCTCAGCGACGTCACGCTGCACATCCCGGCCGGACAGACCGTGGCCTTCGTCGGCGAGACCGGCGCGGGCAAGTCGACACTGGTCAAGCTCGTCGCACGTTTCTACGACCCGACGGACGGCCGCGTGGCGGTGGACGGCACCGACCTGCGCGCCCTCGATCTGACCAGCTACCGCCACCGGCTGGGCGTCGTCCCGCAGGAGGCGTACCTCTTCTCCGGCACCGTGCGCGACGCCATCGCCTACGGCCGCCCGGACGCCACGGACGCCGAGGTGGAGGCGGCGGCCCGCACGGTCGGCGCGCACGACATGATCGCCAAGCTCGACGGCGGCTATCTGCACGAGGTCTCGGAGCGTGGCCGCAATCTCTCCGCCGGACAGCGTCAGTTGATCGCACTGGCCCGCGCCGAGCTCGTCGACCCGGACATCCTGCTCCTCGACGAGGCGACGGCCTCCCTGGACCTGGCCACCGAGGCCCAGGTCAACCAGGCCACCGATCGTCTGGCAGGCAAGCGCACCACGCTCGTCGTCGCCCACCGGCTCACCACGGCGGCCCGCGCGGACCGCGTCGTGGTGATGGCCGACGGCCGGGTCGCGGAGGAGGGAACCCACGACCAACTGCTCGCGCGCGACGGGCGGTACGCGGCGCTGTGGCGGACCTTCATCGGAGAGCCGGAGGAGACCGTGGAGGTCGGCACGGCGCCCTGAGGTCTGGGGGCACCTCCAAGGCCCTTAAGGCACTGGGGGAGGCTCCCGGTTCGTCCGTACGGCGGCGTGCACGCAACCACGGGCCCGGCACGGCGCGTCCCGTTCACCAGTACGGTGATGCTGGTGTGACGAGAGGGGCTGCAGTGGACAGTGGTGCGATACGCCGGGGATTCCGGCGCCGCAGCATGCTCGGTACGGCCGTACTGACCGCGGCGGCACTGCTGCTCCTCGCGGGCCCGGCCAGCGGCACCGCCCAAGCCGCCTCCTCCCTCTGTCCCGGCCGCAAGGTCCGTACTCTCCCGTTCTCCACCGGTGATGTGCGCGTCTACAAGAGCCGCGGCTACATCTGCGCGGTGACGATGGCCGAGCGCTCCGGCACGCGCAAGCAGATGTCCGTCAGCGTGCAGGCGCGCGGCAGCCGTCCGGTGCGGGACAGAGGGCGCTACACCCATCACGCGGGCCCGATCACAGTGCACGCGGGCCACCGCTGCGTATGGATCAAGGGAGCAGTGGGCTCGGGCTCGGTGAGCTCGGGCTGGATCCTCTGCTGAGGGTAATCCCTCTTCGTTCACCCTCGTTCCTCGCCAAACCCAACTTCCCCTGGTGTGACGCCAGTTGCTCCGCTAGGTTCCGGCGCACATCTGTGTTCCGTCAGGGGAGGGTGCATGCGCAAGGCAGTCAGATGGCTGCTGTCGCTCGTGGTGCTGATCGGCACCCTGAGCACGGCCGGTGCGGCCACCGCCGCAGAACCGGCGGCCGCCGACACCGACATCAAGGACCGGCTTCTGGCCGTTCCCGGCATGAGCCTCATAGAGGAGAAGCCCTACGCCGGCTACCGCTACTTCGTCCTCGACTACACCCAGCCGATCGACCACCGGCACCCGTCCAAGGGCACCTTCGAGCAGCGCATCACGGTGCTGCACAAGGACACCAGCCGCCCGACCGTCTTCTCCACCTCGGGCTACAACGTCTCCACCACGCCCAGTCGTTCCGAGCCGACGCGCATCGTCGACGGCAACCAGGTGTCGATGGAGTACCGCTTCTTCACGCCGTCCCGGCCCGACCCGGCAGACTGGTCCACGCTCGACATCTGGCAGGCTGCGAGCGACCAGCACCGCATCTTCCAGGCGCTGAAGCCCATCTACGGCAAGAACTGGCTGGCCACGGGCGGCTCGAAGGGCGGCATGACCGCCACGTACTACGAGCGGTTCTATCCGCACGACATGGACGGCGTCGTCGCGTACGTCGCGCCCAACGACGTCGTCAACAAGGAGGACTCGGCGTACGACGAGTTCTTCGAGCAGGTCGGCACCGAGGAGTGCCGCGACAGGCTGAACGCGGTGCAGCGCGAGGCGCTGGTACGGCGTGAGCCGCTGGAGGAGAAGTACGCCGCGTACGCCGAGGACAAGGGCTACACGTTCACGACCGTCGGCTCCCTCGACAAGGCGTACGAGGCCGTCGTACTCGACCTGGTGTGGGGCTTCTGGCAGTACCACCTCGAGGACGAGTGCGCCGAAGTGCCCGACGCGTCCACCACGACCGACCAGGAGCTCTTCGACTACGTCGACGCCATCTCCGGCTGGTCCTTCTACACCGACCAGGGGCTCGAGCCCTACACGCCGTACTACTACCAGGCGGGCACCCAGCTCGGCGCGCCGACCATCCAGCAGCCCTGGCTGGGCGACCTCTCCCGGTACGGCTACCAGCCGCCGCGGAACTTCGTGCCGCGGTCCATCCCGATGACGTTCCAGCCGTGGGTGATGCGGGACGTGGACAGCTGGGTGCGGCACAACGCGCAGCGGATGCTGTACGTGTACGGGGAGAACGACCCGTGGGGTGCGGAGCCCTTCCGGCTCGGGAAGGGGGCACGGGACTCTTATGTCTTCACGGCGCCCGGTGCGAACCACGGTGCGCGGGTCGCCGGTCTGGCCGAGTCCGAACGCGACCTTGCGACGTCGCGGATCCTTGCGTGGGGCGGCGTCCCGGCTGCGGCTACGGCTGAGGCGAAGCCGCTGGCCGCGTACGACGCGAAGCTGGACCGGCAGCAGCTCCGTCGGGAGCCGGCACTGCGGCCGTAGGCCGCCGGCCGCCCCCGCTGTGGGCAGGCGTTCCGCCCTGCGGCGCGCCGCCCACAGACGGGCGGCGCGCCGCCCGCAGAGGCGGCGGCGTCAGACGCGTTTCGCGCAGCCCACCGGTGTCGTGCCGCCCAGGTCGACGTAGAGGGCCGTCGAGGACGGGCACTTGGGGCGGGACGGGACCGCCTTCGTCACCCGGTACTCGGGGGCCTCCTCGCCCTTGCCGTCGCACGACGTCTCGCGGACCTCCCCGCGCCCGGCGGAGTACACGCAGTCCCCGACGATGGTGCGCGGCCCCCCGCCGCCCCCGGGATCCCCGGGGTGCGGCGCCTCGAGGTTGCGCATGCACGCGTACCCCTGCGGCACCGCCCCGTCGCCGTCCTCGTCCAGGGCCGGACTGTTCTCGCTGATGTGCAGCACGAAGTCCGTACGCTCAGGACAGGACGGCCCGTCCGGCACGCTGCCGTCGTGGCGCGCGACGACCCGCGCCGCCGCCTTCTCGCTGGTGCACGACACCTCGGTGAACGTCTCGCGCCCCCGCGAGCTGCACTCGTCGAGGGCGAGGAACACCGCGCCGTACCCCGAAGGACGGGTCGGCGACGGTTCCCCGCCGAGCCTGCCGTCCTCCGAACCCGCCCCCGAAGACGGGGACTTCTGACATCCCGTGAGCGCCGCTGCAGCGACCAGCAGCGCGCACACCACCCCCGCGGTCCGCGCGTTGTGCATCCCCAACCCCCCATAGATGCACCAAGCGTGACCTGCCGGAACGGGCACACGCCAGATGTACAGGGGATTTGCGTCTCTTGGGGGTGGCGCGCGGGGTGTCCGGCGTACGCCGCGTACGCCGGACTGCGCAGCTAGTACGTCAACCCGTAGCCGATCGGATACAGCACCTGCGCCGGGTCGTCGGCCCGCTGCACCGGAACCGGCAGCCTGCCCTCCGGTTGTGCGCGACCCGCGATCACCCGTACCGCGGCGCGCAGTTCGACGTCCGTCCAGGAGTATGCGGCGAGACACGCGCCGACGCCGGGCAGCTGCGCCACGTCGTACGGGTTGCGGATCGCCACCGCGACGACCGGCACGCCGGTCGCGACCAGCGCGTTGACGAGGGTGCGCTGCGAGCTGCCGGCCGTGACGTTGTACGTGCCGACGACCACCGCGTCCTTGCCCCGGGCCGCCGCCACCGCCTCGTCGATCTTCGCCTGCGAGGGTGCCGTACCGGTGGACAGGGCGGTGGCGGAGAAGCCCGACTCGGTGAGCGCGCCCGCGAGCACGGTCGTCGGCGGGCCGGTCGTGCCGGACGGGGAGGCCGGATCCGCGCCCACGACCAGCACGTTCCTGTGGGTGAGGCGCGACAGCGGCAGCAGGCCCTGCTCGTTGACGAGCAGGGTCGTCGTCTCCTCGGCGATCCGGTCCGCCGCCGCGAGATGCGCGTCGGTGCCGACCGTCCGGTCGACGCCCTCATGGGAGACGTACGGGTCCTTGAAGAGCCCCAGCTTCGCCTTCAGCCGCAGGATGCGCAGGATCGACTCGTCGAGGCGGGCCTCCGTCAGCTCCCCGCTCTTCACGGCGTTCAACACCGCGTTCCAGGCGATGTCGAGGCTCGGCGGGTTCAGCAGCTGGTCTACGCCCGCCTTGAGCGCGAGGACGGGGACGCGGTCGTCGCCGTACTTCTGGCGTACGCCCGCCATGCCGAGCGAGTCCGTCACCACGACACCGTCGTAGCCGAGCTGTTCGCGCAGAATGCCCGTGAGGATGGGGTGCGAGAGCGTGGCCGGGTCGCCGGACGGGTCGAGCGCCGGGACCATGATGTGCGCGGTCATGATCGAGTCGATGCCCGCCGCGATCGCCGCCCGGAACGGCGGTGCGTCCAGCCGGCCCCACTGCTCCGTGGTGTGCTCGATGACCGGGAAGCCGTAGTGGCTGTCGGTCGCCGTGTCGCCGTGCCCCGGGAAGTGCTTGGACGTCGCGGCGATGTCCGCGCTCTGATAGCCCTTGACCTGCGAGGCGACCAGTCCGGCCACGGCATCGGGGTCGGCGCCGAAGGAGCGTACGCCGATGACGGGGTTGGCCGGGTTGACGTTCACGTCGGCGACCGGCGCGTAGTTCTGCCGGATCCCCATCGCGTGCAGCTCGGCTCCGGCGATCTGCGCGGCCCGGCGTGCGTCGGACCGCGAACCGCCCGCGCCGAGCGCCATCGCGCCGGGGAACAGCGTCGCGGGCTTGCCCACGCGCGCGACGATGCCGTGCTCCTGGTCGGTGGAGATGAGCAGAGGCAGCCCGTTCGGCTGGGACAGCCCCGCCTGCTGGATGCCGTTGGACAGATCCGCTATCTGGTGCGGATCGCGGGTGTTGTGGGCCCAGGCGAAGTAGATGATGCCGCCCACGCGGTATTCGGCGATGAGCTCGGCGGCCGTCCTGACCCCGATCTCCTTGAGGTTGGCGTCGATGTCGGCCTGGTCGGGTTCGGTCGCGGAGTGGCCGTACACCCGCATCACGAAGAGCTGGCCGACCTTCTCCTCGAGGCTCATACGGGATATGAGCGCCCTGAGCCTGTCGTCCTGGCCGCTGTCCGCGTCGGCGGCGGCGTCTGCGTGCGCTGTGCCGGCGCCCGCGGCCACGGCGGCGGCCGCGCCCGCGGTGGCCGCGAGGAGAGTGCGTCTGGAGGTTCCGGAGTGTCTGTACTGCACGTGCGCTCCTTCCGGAGGAGATCCCGGGGATCCATGGAGGGGCGTGGTGAAGAGAGGCGATGAAGGAAACTTCCGCGACGCCACGGATATCCTGACAATTTCTTCCAGTCAAGGGTGCGCGCGAGGGCCGTGGCAGGAACGCACGGGGTCAGGGCCGGTCAACAAGGGGCAGGCAGACGCGGGATGAGGGGCCGTCACCGGCGCAGTTGGAGGGGGGCGCGCCGGTGACGGCGTGCTGCCGGCCGCAGGCGGTGGAGAGGGTGGTCAGCGATCGCAGCCAGCAGCGAGGCCGACACCGCCCTGCGGAGACTCATCCGTCAGCATGCCGCTTGGACGCGGCCGCATGGGCACAGGTTCCGCGTATCGCGGAGATTCCGCGAAGTTGATGCGCCGGCGCTCACAGGGGCGCGTGTGCCGAGACGTCCGGCCAGTGGGCCTGCAGGGTCCGGACCGCCTCCGCGATCGCGGGCCGCCGCGCCGCCCCGGTCCGCCACAGCGCGTACAACCGCCGTACGGGCATGGGATCGAGTCGCACCTCGACGACACCGTCGGGCAGCGGACCGCGCCCAAGGCGGGGCAGCAGCGCGATGCCGAGCCCGGCCGCGACGAGCGCGACCAGCGTCGGGTTCTCGTCCGCCTGGTGCGCGATGTCCGGCTCGCAACCGGCCTCGCGCAGCGTGCGCACCAGCCAGTCGTGGCAGACCCGCCCCGGCGGCTGGCACACCCACCGCTCCCGCTTGAGGTCCTCACGGCGTACGGACGTCCGCCCCGCGAGCGGATGTCCGGCCGGTACGAGCAGGTCGCACAGGTCCTCGCCGATGACGGCCTGTTCGACGCCGGGCGGGGCGGGCAGCGGCGCGATGTCCCAGTCGTGCGCGACGGCCACGTCCACGGCGCCCTTGGCCACCAGGTCGACGGAGAGATGCGGGTCGACCTCGGACAGCCGGGCGTCCAGCGCCGGATGACGCACGGCCAGATCGGCCAGTACGCGGGGGAGCAGGCCGCGTGCCGCCGAGGCGAACGCGGCCACGGTCAGCCGCCCGGCGGGCAGTCCGCGCCGCTCCTCCAGCTCGGTCTCGGCCCGCTCGACGATCGCCATCAACTGCTGTGCAGTGTCGGCGAGCTGGCGTGCCTCGTCGGTGAGCCGGACCCCGCGCCCGTGCCGTTCGAGGAGAACCGTCCGAGTCTCCCGCTCCAGCTTCGCTATCTGCTGCGACACCGCGGACGGGGTGTAGCCGAGGGCGGCCGCGGCAGCGCCGACCGTGCCGTGGACGGATACGGCGTGCAGGGCGCGCAGCCGCTGGAGATCGAGCATGGGGACCCCTCGCGTCGGCTCAGGTCGGCACGCGCCTGAGCGATGCTCCACTCACGTAAGCAATGCTTCATCCAACCATGAAGGAACTCGCGCTGGTGCTTCACGATGGTGGCCGACGATGCTCACTGCATGCGTCCCGTACACATCTGCCTCGCCGTCCTCGTCGCCGCAGTCTGGGGCGTGAACTTCACCGTCATCGAGATCGGCCTCGACCACTTCCCGCCGCTGCTCTTCTCGGCCCTGCGCTTCCTGGTGGCGGCGCTGCCCGCGGTCTTCTTCGTGGGGCGGCCCAAGGTCGCCTGGAAGTGGATCGTGGCGGTCGGTCTCGCCCTCGGTGTGGCGAAGTTCGGGCTGCTCTTCGTCGGCATGGACGCGGGCATGCCCGCCGGTCTGTCCTCGCTCGTGCTGCAGATCCAGGCCGTGTTCACGGCGCTGTTCGCCATGGTGGCGCTGGGCGAGCGGCCCGGCCGCGTCCGTGTGGCGGGCATGGTGGTGGCCCTCGGCGGCGTCGCGGTCGCCGTGGTGGACGAGGGCACATCCGGGCCGCTCCTCGCCTTCGCGCTGGTAATCGCGGCCGCCGCCTGCTGGGGCGTCTCCAACGTCCTGACCCGCAAGGCGTCCCCGCCGGACTCCCTCAACTTCATGGTCTGGGTCAGCACTGTCCCGGTCCTGCCGCTGCTCCTGCTGTCCCTGCTCACCGAGGGTCCGTCCGCGGACCTCGCCGCGCTGCGCTCCCTCGACTGGCAGGGCGCGGGTGTCATCGTCTACGTCGCCTGGATCACCACGGTCTTCGGCTTCGGCGCCTGGGGCTGGCTGCTGCACCGCCACCCCGCGTCCACGGTCGCGCCCTTCTCGCTCCTCGTCCCCGTCTTCGGGATGTCGTCGGCGGCGCTGTTCCTGGGCGAGCCGGTGAGCCCGCTGCGGTGGTGCGCGGCGGCGCTGCTGGTGGGTGGAGTGGCGCTGACGTCGCTCTCGGGCGCTGGGCGGGTGCGCGCGGCGAAGGCGGAGGTTCCGGTGGAGGTCCCGCGGAAGTCGCCGGCCTTGGCCGAGTAGCGGTACCCATGGTGGCGGCGACCGGCTAGGCGGCGGCCTCGCCGGCTGCCGCCCTGCCGCCACCCGGGAGTGTTCGGTTGTACCGCTCCAGGTAGGCGGCGAAGCGCACCAGGTCACTCGTGTCCCAGTCGCCGAGGCGGTCGTCGAACATCGCCTGGCGGCTGTGCGCTGCCGCCGCCAGGGCGCTGTACCCGGCCTCGGTCACCTCGAGGATCTGCGCGCGATGGTCACGGGGATCGGGCCGGCGTTCGAGCAGGCCCATCTTCAGCAGGGCCGAGACCTGTCGGCTGACCGTGGACTTGTCGAGCATGTAGTGCGTCGCGAGATCGGTCGCGTTGCAGCCCTGCTGATCGTGTACGTGCGTCAGGATCGTGTGCGTGACAAGGGAGAGTTCCGGGTGCAGCCGGGCGGCTGCGGCGCGAGCCCGCCGGGTGAGGGCGATCACCTCTCGCGCGATCGCCTGACTGGCGGTCTCCCGGTCGACTGCCTGACTGGCGGTCTCCCGGTCGAGGGTCTCCTCGCTCTTCTCCGCGCTCACGTCCGTCATGGCACCTCTCTCGAAAGCATCTAGTTGTATGATACAACAGAATTTAGTTGTATTACCCACCTAGCTCTGGGGAGGATCGCGCCACGATGTCAGCTTCCGGCCATGCCAGCCAGGCCTCAGCCGCCCATGAAGACCCCGCGCCCTCGAAGCGGGGAGTACCGCCAGGCGCGATACGCCACGTCTTCAGCCACCTCCTGGTCCCGCTCCTGATGTGCGTCGGCATGGGCCTGGCGTACCTCGGGGGCCTGTCCAACCCGCAGCCGCACGGGGTGCGCGTGGACATCGTCGGATCGGGGACGAAGGTCCAGGTCATGGCCCAGACGCTGCAGGACGAGGCCGGTGACGCGCTCGACATCCGCACGGTCGCCTCACGCGACGCCGCGGTCTCCCGGCTGCAGGACCGCGACGTGTCCGGGGCCTTCGTCCCCAGCGCCAAGCACCCGGAACTGCTGATCGCCAAGGCGGGTTCCGAGACCACGGCCAACGTGGTGCAGAAGGTGTTCACGCAGGTCGCCGCGGAAGAGCACCGGCCCCTCGAGGTCACCGACGTCGTGCCGCTGGGCGAGAACGACCCGACCGGTCAGGCGCTGTTCTTCCTGCTCGTCGCCGTCAGCATCGGCTCCTACGCGTCGGTGGCTGTCATCGGCGGCGCGGGCGCGGTGCTGGCGACCTGGATCCGGGCGCTCATCGGACTCGGGACCTCGTTCGTGGTGAGCGTCTTCGGGCTGCTCTTCGCGGGCCCCGTCTTCGACTTCGTCGACCACGACCTCGCCGCGGTCTGGGCCCTGTCCTGGCTCTACTCGCTGGGCATCATCTGGGTCGGCACCGGCCTGCACACGTTCTTCAAGCGCTGGACGACCCTCAGCATGACGATCATGTTCGTAGCGCTGAACTTCACGTCGTGCGGCGGAATCTTCGAACCGGCGCTCCAGCCGGGGTTCTTCGGCGCTCTGCACGCCTTCTGGAACGGCGCCGGATTCCTCGAGGCGGCACGGAACGCCGTGTACTTCGACGGCCTCGACGTCGGAGGGTACGTGCTGCGGCTGGCGCTCTGGGTCGTCGCCGGCGCGGTGCTCCTCATCGCAGCCTATGCCTTCGAACGGCGGGGCAAGCGGTCCGCCGCGGCGACTCCCCAGCCTGCTGCGGCCGAACTCGCGCGTGTGGACGGCCCGGTGTCGTCCGCCGCACCTACGCCCTCGACCGCCCCGGCCCAGGCCGTGCCCGCCGCGCAGCGGGCTGCACACCCGTCCGGCGTGCAGCGCCTCTCTCCGCAGGCCGCCGCCGCGACCGGCTGGAGCCACGCCTACTACCACGGTGATCCGAACCACGGTGATCCGAACCACGGTGATCGGAAGCTGGAGGAGGAACTCGAGGAGAACACGCCCGCCTAGGCCCGGGGTGTCCTGTGAACCGGGCCCGCGGGTGCCCTACGAGCCGGTCACGCCGACTCGTTGAGCAGCCGCGCGAGGTGTGCCCGGCCCGGCCCCAGCAGGCCGGGCAGCGGCGCCGCGGCCTCGTACCAGCGCTTCTCGTACTCCCAGCACAGCCAGCCGTCCCAGCCGTTCCGGCTGAGGAGCTCCACGCACTCGGTGAGCGGCAGGACTCCCGCACCGAGCGCCAGCGGTGTCTTGTCCTCGGCGGACGCGATGTCCTTGACCTGGACGTAGCCGAGATACGGCGACAGCGCGGCGTACGTCTCGGAGGGCTGCTCACCGCCGAGCCAGGTGTGCATCACGTCCCACAGGGCGCCAAGGCGGCGGTGGCCCACCTGGCCCAGGATGCGCGTGGCGGCGGCGCCCGTACGGTGCGAGTCGTGGGTCTCCAGGAGGATGCGTACGCCCAGGTCGCCGGCGTACTCCACGGCTGTGCCCAGCCGGCGGGCGGCCGTCGCGTCGGCCTCCTCGGCGCTCTGCTTGGTGCCGCCGCCGGGGAAGACGCGGATGAAGGGCGCGCCGAGGTCCCGGGCGAGTTCCAGCAGCCGGCGGATCTCCGCGAGCACCGGCTCGTCCTCGCCGGGGGCCGCCACGCGCGCGTACCCCGCGATTCCCAGGATCTGGACGCCGGCCGCCTTGAACTCGGCCGCGACATCGGCCCGCTCGGTGAGGCCGATGCCCGGGTGCACCGGCTCCTCCTCGTGGGCGCGCAGTTCCACGCCGTGATAGCCGTTCTCGGCCGCGAGCCGTACCACGTCGGCGATGGGGAGCCCCGGCACGCCGAGGGTGGAGAAGGCCAGTTTCACCGCTGTTCACCTCACTGGGGCGGGCCGGGCGTGCGCGACGGCGGGCATGCCGGCCGGGGTCCGTGGGCGCGCCCGGGGTCGGCGGGCGCGCTCCGGACCCTACCCGTCACCCGGCGTCCTCGTGCAGAGCAAGGCGCCAGTCCTGTCCGACAAGATCGGCCCCGAACGAACGGTGGGGCTTCTCCGCTACCAGAACGAAGCAGTGCCGCTGGTAGATCCTGCGGGCCGCGGTCAGCACGTCGTTCGTCCACAGCACCAGGTCCCGGTAGCCCACGCCCCGCGCGAAGTCGATGCACGCGCGCACCAGCCGGTCGCCGATGCCGAGGCCGCGCGCGTCCGGCTCGACGAGCAGCAGCCGCAGTCGCGAGGTCGCGGGTGCCGCGTCGCGTACGCACATCACACAGCCCACCGGACGCCCGTCGAGCTCGGCGATCCACACCCGCTCCAGATGCGGGTTGTGGTCCTCGGCGAAGTCGGCGACGATACGGGCCACCAGGCCCTCGTGGTCCGTGTTCCAGCCGTACTCGGCGGCGTACAGGGCGGCGTTGCGCTGCACCATCCACCCCAGATCGCCCGGACGGGGCTCGCGCAGCACGACGTCCTCGGGCCGCGGCGGGCGGCCGCTGGACAGCAGCTCGCGGACGGTGTGCATCGCTTCGGCGAGCCTCGGCCGCTCGCCGGCCGGCACGGCGCCAAGGAGCGAGGCCACGGCCTGGCTCGAACGCTCGTCGAGCAGGGCGGCGGTCTCACGCCCGCGTGCGGTCAGCGTGACCTGCCGGCGCCGCGTGTCCCGCTCTGACGCCGCCCGCTCGATCAGCCCCTCCTTCTCGAACTTGGCGAGGATCCGGCTGAGGTACCCCGCATCGAGCGAGAGCTCGGCCCGCAGATCGGCGGCGTCGGTACGCGGGGAGTGCGCGAGCTCGTACAGCACGCGCGACTCGGTCAGTGTGTACGGCGCGTACAGGTGGCGGCCGTAGTCCAGCGCGCCGATGAGGTTCGTGTAGAAGCGGTTGAACGAGCGGATGTCGTGCACGGTCATGGGACACCTGCCCTGCTAGGCACCGATGGCCGGTCCGCCGTCGTCCCCGGACGGCCCGGCCCCGGACAGAGAACAGTTGACTGAGTCAGAGATTACGGCGCCCCGTGCAGTGGCGTCCACGCTACTCGGGGAACGTCGGAGACCTTGGATCAGGGCGCCTTGGATCAGAGCACCTTGGATCAGAGCACCTTGGACAGGAACGCCCGCGTGCGCTCGTGCGACGGTTTCGCCAGGACCTCCCGGGGCGCTCCGGATTCGACGACCGTGCCGCCGTCGAGGAAGACGACGGAGTCGCCGACCTCGCGGGCGAAGCCGATCTCGTGGGTGACCACGAGCATCGTCATGCCAGAGGCCGCCAGGTCGCGCATCACGTCGAGGACCTCGCCGACCAGTTCGGGGTCGAGCGCGGACGTCGGCTCGTCGAACAGCATCAGCTTGGGCTCCATGGCCAGGGCACGCGCGATCGCCACCCGCTGCTGCTGTCCACCGGACAGCTGGGATGGGTAGGCGTCGCCGCGGGTGCCGAGGCCGACCCGGTCGAGGAGGGCGAGCGCGCGTTCGCGGACGACGGCCTTGGGCTCACGGCGGACCCGGCAGGGCGCCTCCATGATGTTCTCCAGCGCCGTCATGTGCGGGAACAGGTTGAAACGCTGGAAGACCATGCCGATCTCACGCCGCTGCGCGGCCACCTCCTTCTCGCGCAACTCGTAGAGCCTGCCGCCGTGTTCGCGGTAGCCGACCAGCCGGCCGTCGACCTCCAGCAGGCCGGCGTCGATCTTCTCCAGGTGGTTGACGCACCGCAGGAACGTGGACTTGCCCGAGCCCGACGGCCCGATGACGCAGGCCACCGCGCCGGGCTCGACGTCCAGGTCGATCCCGGACAGCACCTCGGTGTCGCCGTAGCTCTTGCGTACCCCGCGCGCGCGGACGACGGGTGTCATCGCTGGACTCCCTTGGAGTAGCGCCGCTCCAGGAAGCGCTGGAGCACCGTGGCGACGGTGGTCAGCACCACGTACCAGATCGAGACGGTGAGCAGCAGCTCGACGATCATCAGGTTGTTGGAGTAGATCTTCACGGCGGACTGGAGCAGTTCGCCGTACTGGATCGCGTACGCCAGCGAGCTGGTCTTGAGCATCCCGACGAACTCGTTGCCGGTCGGCGGCACGATGACCCGCATGGCCTGCGGCAGTACGACCCGGCGCAGGGTGAGCAGCCGGGACATGCCGAGGGCCTGCGCCGCCTCGGTCTGGCCCTTGTCGACCGAGTCGATGCCGGCCCGGACGATCTCGGCCATGTACGCGCCCTCGTTGATGCCGAGGCCGAGCAGGGCCGCGACGAACGGCGTGATCAGCTGGTTGGTCTGCCAGCTGCCCAGGCCCGGGAGCGTCACGGTGTCGATGACCAGCGAGAGGTTGTACCAGAGCAGCAGCTGGACGATGACGGGCGTGCCGCGGAACAGCCAGACGTAGCCGGCCGAGAACGCGCGTATCTCGGCGTGCCGGGACCGCCCGAGGATCGCGAAGACCACGCCCAGCGCGATGCCGAGGGCCTGGGCGAGCACACTGATCACGATGGTGTTGCCCAGGCCGCTCAGCACGGTGGAGGCGGTGAGGAAGTGGAGGGTGACCGAGTAGTCGATGTCCGCACCCGCGAACGCCCATACCGCCAGTGCGAGGAAGGCGACCAGCGCGACCAGGAACACCAGCCGTCCGTAGTGGCGGACCGGGACCGCCCTGATCTGCTCGCTCATGTGCCCGAGTTGATCTTCGCCTCGGTGACCGCGCCCGCGGGGATCTCCCACTTGTCGATCAGCTTCTTGTACGTGCCGTCGTCGATGATCGCGTCGAGCGCCTTCTGGATGACATCGCGCAGCGCGGTGTCCTGCTTGGCGACCGCGATACCGAGCGGCCCGGCCTCGATCTGGTCGCCGGCCACCTCGAAGTCCGCGCCGTCGCCGGACGTACGGGCGTTGTAGCTGGCGACCGGGTAGTCCTCCAGACCGGCCACTGCGCGTCCCTGCTTGACCTGGAGCAGCGCCTCGGTCTCGCGGTCGAAGGAGAGGATCTCGATCTCCTTCTCGCCGTCCTTCTTGCAGGTCTTGCTCTGCTCCTCGGCGTATCCCTCCTGGGTGGTGGCGCGCTGCACGGCAATGGTCTTGCCGCACAGGTCGGCCAGCGTCTTCAGGTTCTCCGGGTTGCCCTTCTTGACCAGGAGCATCGCGCCGGCGGTGTAGTAGTCGACGAAGTCGACGCTGCCCTGGCGCTCCTTGGTGTCCGACATCCCGGACATCACCACGTCGATCCGCTGGGACTTCAGCGAGGTGATCAGGCCGTCGAAGGAGGCGTTCTTGAACTCGAAGGGGACGCCGAGCTGCTTGCTCAGGGCGTCGGCGAGCTCCTTGTCGAAGCCGAGGACGGTGGTCCCGTCGGTGTCGTAGTACTCCATCGGCGCGTAACTGATGTCCGAGCCGACCACGATCTTGCCGGCCTTGCGCTGCTCCTGCGGCAGCTTGGCATAGAGCGGGGCGGAGGAGTTGGTCTTGGCTGCGGGCTTGCCGGAGTCGGTGGAGCCACCGCAGGCGGTGGCCGATGCGGCGACGACCGCGGCCGTCAGGGCCGTGACGAGGAGCTTTCCGGGCTGGGAAGTCATGTCCTCTTCTCTTTTCAGGCGTTCGGGGCGTGTCTGAGGGCGTGAGGAGGGACGCGCCGGGCGACGTTGACGCGGCGCAGGCCGTTTCTCGGGGGTGGGGCTGGATGGCTCAGGTGGCTTTCAGGCCGTAAGGCCGACGGCATCCATGGGCGGCTTTCAGGACGTGAGCAGATCGCGCCGGGCGACGGTGACGCGGCGTAGGGCGTCCGGCAGCACGGTGGCGCCGGTTCCCGGTCCGTCGGGGACGGTCAGATGGCCCTCGTCCAGGACGAACGGGGCGGTGAGATCCTCCGCGTAGTAGCGGGAGGAGGCGGAGGTGTCGCCGGGCAGGAGGAAGCCGGGCAGCGCGGCGAGCGCGAGGTTCGCCGAGCGGCCGACGCCGGTCTCCAGCATTCCGCCGCACCAGACCGGCACGCCGTTGGCGACGGCGAGGTCGTGGATGCGGCGGGCTTCCAGATAGCCGCCGACCCGCGCCGGCTTGATGTTGATCACGCGGCAGGCGCCGAGCGCGAGCGCGGCGGCGGCACCCCGCGCCGAGGTGATCGACTCGTCCAGGCAGATGGGGGTGCGGACGACCTTGGCCAGCTCGGCGTGGCCCATCAAGTCGTCCTCGGGCAACGGCTGTTCGATCAGGACGAGGCCGAACTCGTCCAGGCGGCGCAGATGCTCGGCGTCGCTCAGCGAGTAGGCGGTGTTCGCGTCCACCTGGAGCAGCAGCTCCTCGCCGAACTCGGCGCGCACCGCGCGGACGGCCTCCACGTCCCAGCCCGGCTCGATCTTCAGCTTGATCCGCAGATAGCCCTCGGCGAGATAGCCCTCCACGGCACGCAGCAGCTCGGGGATCGTGTCCATGATCCCGACGGATACGCCCGCCGGCACCCGGTCCTTCACGGCACCGAGGTAGGTGCCGAACGACATGCCGTACGAGCGCAGTTCGGCGTCGAGGATCGCGGTCTCCAGCACGGCCTTGGCCAGCGGATGGCCCTTGATCTCCTCGACGGCGGGGCCGACCTGCGCGGCGGTGACGTCGTGCAGCGCCGCGACCCGGGGGATGAGGTGGTCGCGCAGCGCCAGTTCGGCACCGGCGGCGAACTCCGGGCAGTACAGGGGGTCGGGGTCGCCCGCGAACTCCGCCCAGCCCTCCCCGGTGTCGGTGACGACGCGCAGCAGGAAGGTGTCCCGGACGGTGTCGGTGCCGAAGGAGGTACGGAACGCGCCGACCAGCGGCAGCCGGACGTGGATCAGTTCGATGCGCTCTATCTTCACGGGGTGTCCTCGCGGTCGGAGCGGGTCAGGTGGTACCAGCCGTCGCGGGTCATCGACGTGGCGGTGTAGCCGTCGGCCAGCGCGTCCGCGAGCACGTCGCGTACCGCCGTGCGCCAGGCCAGGGCGATTTCGGGCCGCTGCCGGCGGATCGCCGTGATGTCCTCGGGGATCCGGCACCACAGGGAGCGGCCGTCGCGGGCGGTGAACGGCTGCCCATCGGGGCCCGGCAGCGGATCGGGCTCCGGCCGGGCGGCCGTCGGCGCCTCGGCGCTGCCGACGGTGTCCAGCTGCCAGACGGCGGTCAACCGGTCCGTCTCGTCTCCCGCGTTGAAGCCGTCGTCCATCGGGCCGTAGAAGTCCACGGTGTACTCGCCGGCCACCGCACCCAGTTTGACCAGGTTGAACCAGGCGTTGCGGCGGACCAGCGGGTCGAAAGTCCAGGTGATCGTCCGTGCGCCCTGCTCCAGCGCCCAGGCGCGCTGGGCCAGCTTCAGCGCGTATCCCACGCCCTGGCTGATGCGGGTGGCGCCCGCGATCAGGCTGTAGAGGTCTCCCTTACGTGGAGGGCCGAACACGGCGGCACTCGCGCCGAGCAGGCCGGCCGGCCCGAAGGCGGCGTGCACCGCGCCGCCCGCGTGGGCCAGGGAACGCAGTACGTCACCGGCGAACGGCTCGTGTCCGGGATCGGTCCCCCAGACCTCGGCGAACAGGCCGGACACGGCCAGCAGCCGCTCGGGGGACTCGACGGTCTCGATCCGGACACCCGCAGCCCCGGCGGCGGCCTCGGCCTGCCGGGTCGCGGAATCGAATGACGGGGTGGTGGTGAACACCCTCCAAGCCTTGGGGACGTACCCACCGTCCCGCTTCGGCCGATCCCCCAAGGTCACAAATAGGGGACTGGGAGATCGTCCAAATTCGATCTAGCATCCCGGCCATGCCTTCGTCTCTGCGGGCCCTCTGCGACGCGCTGGGCCCGTCGCCCGTCCGGCTGGTGACCGCCCCGCGCGGCGCGGAGTGCCAGGTCTCCGGAACCCTGGTCCACGAACCGCGCAGCCCGCTGCCCCGCCGGGACGGCGCCCTGCTGCTCGCGGTCGGCGTCCCGCCCTCCGAGGCCCCGCAGTTGATCGACGCTGCCGCCGCGGCCGGGCTCGCCGGGATCGTCGTCAAGCAGTACGGGGAGCCGGTCGCCGAGCTCGCGCTGGCCGCCGAGAAGGCCGAAGTGGCACTGCTGACCGCCGACGACGACCTGGCCTGGCAGCAGCTCGACGCCCTGGTCACCTCGGCGCTGGCCGCCGTCGCGCACACCGGCCAGGGCACCGCGGGGCCGGACATCGGCGACCTGTTCTCGCTGGCCAACGCCATCGCCGCGGCCGTCGGCGGAGCCACCGCGATCGAGGACCCGTACCAGCGGATCCTCGCCTACTCAACGCTGCGCGGTCAGGAGATCGACGAGGAACGCCGCCAGGGCATTCTCGGTCTGCACGTCCCGTACGCGCCCATCAACGTGCCCCAGTACCGCGAACTCGCCCGCGCCACCGGGGTCCTGCGGTTCGCCGCCAGCCCCGGCGGCCTTGCCCGGCTCGCGGTGGCGGTCCGCGCGGGCAGCGAACTGCTGGGCTCCATCTGGGTGGTCGACGCGCACGACGACCTGGGCGAGGACGCCGTGCGCACGCTCGACGACGCCGCCCGCATCGCAGGCCTCCATCTGCTGCGCGCCCGTACGTCCCACGACCTGGTCCGCCGGCAGCGCGGCGACCTGCTGCGGCGGCTCCTGGACGACCCGGCCAGCGCGCCCCTGGTCGGCCCGCAGCTCGGACTGCCGGTCGACGCACCGGCGGTGGTGGCCGCCTTCCACCTCACCGCGGCCGGACCCGACGACGCGCTCACCGCCCGGGCCGCGCTCCAGCTCACCGACCTGGTCAGCCTGCACTGCGAGGCCCACTACAGCCACCACGGCTGCGCCCTCATCGACGGCACCGTCTACGCGCTGCTGCCCGCCGACGCCCACCGCGACTTCGTGGCCGACGTCGCCCGCCGCGCCCACCGCGCGCTGCACCTGCCCGTCCGCGCCGCCCTCGGCTCGGTGGCGCCCTCACTGCGCGCCGCCCCCGCCTCCCGCCGCGACGCCGACACCGTGCTGCGCACCCTCGCACCCGCAGACACCGCCGTGGCCGCGATCGACGACGTACGCCCCACGGTCACCCTCGCCGAACTGGCGGAGCAGGCCCATCTGACACCCCGCCTCGCCGAGGGCGCCGGCCCCGCCATCCGCGCCCACGACGCCACCCACCGCACCGCCTACGCCGAGACCCTGCTCGCCTACTTCGCCGCCGACAGCGACATCTCCACCGCCGCCCGCACCCTCAACATCCACCCCAACACCTGCCGCTACCGCCTCTCCCGCGCCGAGTCCCTCTTCCACCTCAGGCTCTCGGACCCGGACACCCGGTTGGTGCTGTGGCTGCAGCTGCGGCTGGCGGAGGGAGGGGGTGGTGGACCCGTGCATGGAGGCGAGTCGCCGCGCCGGGTCGACGGGGGCGCGGAAGACGCCGGCTGAAGCCGAACAGCGTTATCTCCTCATCCTCTCGGCCCCGACACCCGCCTGTGCTGGGACTCCGACTGGCGCGGCGGTAGGCAGCGATGGCCAACCGGCACATGCAGGCGAGTCGGCTCGCCGGGTGGATCGGAGCGTGGCGGGCGTCGGCTGAGCCGCAGGGCGCCGTCCGCAAGCCCCCGGAACCGGGGAGAGGACGGCTGCCCGCAGCAGGGGCGCAGTGCTGCGCCGGTCCGGCGGCGGTCACGGGGCCGTGGGGAAGCCGTCGATCCTCACAGTGATCTCGCGCTCGTCGGACCCGGTGCTGCAACCGTGGCGAGGCGTCGCGTCAGCGACAGCGAGACGTCACCGGCCCGGCGCCGCCGTAGACCCCCGAACCATCAGTTCCCCCTGCACCGTCGCGATCCCCCCGGGCGGCGGATTCTCCCGTCCCATCGCAATCCGCCCCGCCCGCGCCCCCGCCGCGGCCAGCGGCAGCCGTACCGTCGTCAGGGCCGGTACCGCGTCGATCGCGAACGGCAGGTCGTCGAAGCCCGCCACCGACACGTCGTCCGGGATGCGCAGGCCCTCGTCGCGCAGGGCCGCGCAGGCGCCGAGGGCGACCGTGTCGTTGGCGGCCACGATGGCGGTCAACGAGCGGTCGCGGCGCAGGAGTTCGACCGTCGCGTCGTACCCGGAGCGGCGGTCGTACGGCCCGTGCACGGTGAGCTTGGGGTCGTCCTCGATGCCGTGCTCGGCCAGCGCATCGCGGTGGCCCTCCAGCCGGTGCCGGGTGGTGGTGCGCTCCTCGGGACCTGCGATGTAGGCGATACGGCGGTGCCCGAGCGCGATCAGATGCCCGGTGAGCCGCTGCCCGCCGCCGCGGTTGCCGAAGGTGATCGCGACCGCGTCGGTGCCCGGGACCGGCGGCCGCCCGCAGAGCACCACGCGCGTGCCCGCGTCCGCGAGCCTGCGCAGCTTCGCGGACACCGCCTCCACGTGCGGCGCGTCCTCGACCGCACCACCGGTGAGGACCACGGCGGCCGCCCGCTGCCGCTGCAGCAGGGTCAGATACGTGAGCTCGCGCTCCGGAGAGCCCCCCGTGTTGCACACGACGGCCAGCCGCTCACCGCCCGCGCGCCCGTCCGGCTGCCCCCCGATCTCCGACTGGACCGCGCCCGCCATGATCCCGAAGAACGGGTCGGCGATGTCGTTGACGAGGATGCCGACCAGGTCGGACGTGGCCGCGGCCAGCGAACTCGCGGGGCCGTTGAGGACGTAGTCGAGGTCGTCGACCGCGCGCAGCACCCGCTCCCGGGTCTTCGCGGCCACCGGGTAGTTGCCGTTCAGCACGCGGGAGACGGTGGCGGGCGAGACCTGCGCGCGCGCTGCCACGTCCGCGAGGGTCACAGTCATCTGGTCGTCCTCCGGTGCTTGTCCGAACCCATGTGCACTGGTCGCCCTCCAGTACTTGTACGAGGTACTTGTCCGAGCCGCTGTGCAGAGGCTAGCTTCTTACCGTATAGAAAGCGCTTGCTAAAGAGAGACGCTCGCCGTACGCGGACAGGGCGTACGGGGCCGTACGGAGGGAAACTCGTGACACGCAAGACGGTGCGCATCGCCATGAACGGCGTGACGGGACGCATGGGCCATCGCCAGCACCTGGTCCGCTCGATCCTCGCCATCCGGGAGCAGGGCGGCCTCGACCTCGGCGACGGCACGGTGCTGTGGCCCGAGCCGGTCCTCGTCGGCCGCCGCGAGCACGCGCTGAAGGCGCTTGCCGAGCAGCACGGCCTGGACCCTGAGAACATCTCCACCGACCTGGACGCCGTCCTCGCCGACGAGACCATCGAGATCTACTTCGACGCCCAGGTCACTTCGGCCCGCGAGGAGGCGATCAAGAAGGCGATCGCGGCCGGCAAGCACATCTACACCGAGAAGCCCACCGCCACCGGCCTGGACGGCGCCCTGGAGCTGGCGCGCCTGGCGGAGGCGGCCGGCATCAAGCACGGCGTCGTCCAGGACAAGCTGTTCCTGCCGGGCCTGCTGAAGCTCAAGCGGCTCATCGACGGCGGCTTCTTCGGCCGGATCCTCTCCATCCGCGGCGAGTTCGGCTACTGGGTCTTCGAGGGCGACTGGCAGGAGGCGCAGCGCCCGTCCTGGAACTACCGGTCGGAGGACGGCGGCGGCATCGTCGTCGACATGTTCCCGCACTGGGAGTACGTGCTGCACGAGCTGTTCGGCCGTGTGAAGTCCGTCCAGGCCCTTACCGCCACGCACATCCCGCAGCGCTGGGACGAGCAGAGCAAGCCCTACGACGCCACGGCCGACGACGCCGCGTACGGCATCTTCGAGCTCGAGGGCGGCGCGATCGCGCAGATCAACTCCTCCTGGGCGGTCCGCGTCAACCGCGACGAGCTCGTCGAGTTCCAGGTCGACGGCACCGAGGGCTCGGCCGTCGCGGGCCTGCGCAAGTGCCGCGTCCAGCACCGCAGCGCCACGCCGAAGCCGGTGTGGAACCCGGACATCCCGGCCACCGAGGTCTTCCGCGACCAGTGGCAGGAGGTCCCGGACAACGCCGAGTTCGACAACGGCTTCAAGGCCCAGTGGGAGCTGTTCCTCAAGCACGTCTACGCCGACGCGCCCTACCACTGGGACCTGCTCGCCGGCGCCCGCGGCGTCCAGCTCGCCGAGCTCGGCCTGAAGTCCGCGGCCGAGGGCAGCCGTCTCGAGGTTCCGGAGGTCGCGCTGTGACCATCCGCCTGCCCGACGCGACCGGCGCCCTGCGCGCCTACGAACCGCGCACCCAGCCCTCCGTGTTCACCCCCGGCGGCGCCCCGCTCGCCTCCCGTACGGTCTTCTCCGCGGCCCACGTGGTCGCCGATCCGTACGCGGACGTGTCCCCGGACTCCCCGGCGGCCGTGGACTGGGACGCCACCCTCGCCTTCCGCCGGCACCTGTGGTCGCACGGCCTGGGCGTCGCCGAGGCCATGGACACCGCGCAGCGCGGCATGGGCCTGGACTGGGCCGGTGCCGCCGAACTGATCAAGCGGTCCGCGGCCGAGGCGAAGGCCGTCGGCGGCCGGATAGCGGCCGGCGTCGGCACCGACCAGCTCACCGCGCCCGCCACCTCGCTCGACGAGGTCGTGGCGGCATACGAGGAGCAGCTGGCGGTCGTCGAGGAGGCCGGCGTCCAGCCGATCCTCATGGCCTCGCGCGCCCTCGCGGCGGTCGCGAAGGGCCCCGAGGACTACCTGGAGGTCTACGGGAGGCTGCTGCGCCAGTCCGCGGAGCCCGTCGTCCTGCACTGGCTCGGCCCGATGTTCGACCCGGCGCTCGAGGGCTACTGGGGCTCGTCCGACCTGGACGCGGCCACCGACACCTTCGTCGACGTCATCGCCGCGCACCCGGACAAGGTCGACGGCATCAAGATGTCCCTCCTGGACGCGGGCCGCGAGATCGGCGTCCGCCGCCGCCTCCCGAACGGCGTGCGCTGCTACACGGGCGACGACTTCAACTACCCCGAGCTGATCGCCGGCGACGAGAAGGGCTTCAGCCACGCCCTCCTCGGCATCTTCGACCCGCTCGGCCCGCTCGCGGCCGAGGCCGTACGCGTCCTGGACACGGGCGACGTGAAGGGCTTCCGTGAACTCCTCGACCCCACGGTCGAGCTGTCCCGCCACCTCTTCCAGGCGCCCACCCGCTTCTACAAGACCGGCGTGGTCTTCCTGGCCTGGCTGGCCGGGCACCAGGAACACTTCACCATGGTCGGCGGCCTCCAGTCGGCCCGCTCCCTGCCCCACTTCGCCCGGGCGTACGAACTGGCCGACACCCTGGGCCTGTTCCCGGACCCGGCCCTGGCCGAGGCCCGTATGAAGTCCCTGCTCAACGTGTACGGAGTCCAGCAGTGACCGAACCGCTGACCGACCTCAGCCGCTTCAGCATCAACCAGATGACGGTCAAGCCGCTGTCGCTGCCCGAGCTGGTCTCGGCGTGCGTCGACCTCGGCGTGCCGGGCGTGGGCCTGTGGCGCGAACCCGTGCAGCAGTACGGCGTGGAGGCCGCCGCCAAGCTCGTACGGGACGCGGGCCTCAGCGTTACCACCCTGTGCCGGGGCGGCTTCCTCACGGCGATCGACCCCGTGGAGCGGGCGGAGGCGCTGGGCGACAACCACGCGGCGATCGACGAGGCCGCCACGCTGGGCACGGACACGCTGGTCCTGGTCTGCGGGGGGCTCCCCGCCGGCAGCAAGGACCTCCACGGGGCGCGCGAGCGCATCGCGGACGCGCTCGCCGTGCTCGCCCCGTACGCCGCGGAACGCGGGGTCCGCCTCGCGATCGAGGCGCTGCACCCGATGTACGCGTCCGACCGGTGCGTGGTCTCCACGCTCGAGCAGGCCCTCGACCTGGCCGAACGCTTCCCCGCCGAGCAGGTCGGCGTCACCGTCGACACGTACCACATCTGGTGGGACGACAAGGCGCCCGCACAGATCGCCCGGGCCGGGGCCGCGGGCCGGATCCACAGCTTCCAGCTCGCCGACTGGACGACTCCGCTGCCGGAGGGCGTCCTCAACGGCCGCGGCCAGATCGGCGACGGCGCGATCGACATGCGCGAGTGGCGGGGCTACGTCGAGGCGGCCGGGTACACCGGCCCGATCGAGGTCGAGCTCTTCAACGACGGGCTGTGGGCGCGGGACGGGAGGGAGGTCCTGGCCGAGACGGCGGAGCGGTTCGTGCGGCACGCGTGACGGGCGTCGGCGCTGCCGGATGCGCCGACAGCCCGTCAGCGTCCGTAGCGCGTCAGTAGTAACCGGTCTCGCCGTCGAGCAACTCGCGGATGGCGTCCAGGTGGCCGGCGTGCCGGGCCGTCTCCTCGATCATGTGGATGACCATCCACCGCAGGTTGGCGGCGGCCGAACGGTAGTCGGGATGGCGGCCCACCTCGTCCAGGGAGTGGGCCGCGAAGATCTCGTTGGAGACGGCGCACTGCTGCTCGTACTCCTTGAGGAGCCGGTCGAGGGGGATGCCTTCGACGCGCATGTCGGCGTCCTCCGGGTCCTCCAGGAACTGCGGGCCGTCGGCCGGCCCGCCCAGGAACAGCACCTCGAACCACATCTGTTCGGTCCACCGCAGGTGGGAGACGACGCCGGCCATCGTCATCAGCGGCGACGACGGGAGGACGGCCCGGTGCGCGTCCTCGTCCGACAAGCCCTGGCACTTCCACCGCACGATGGAACGCTGTAGGTCCAGCCAGCCGACGAGGGCGGTCCGCTCGTCCGCGGTGAAGGGGGGACGCTCATGGGAAGGCGACATGGGCGCCGACGTTACCGAGGCTCCGTCCCCCGGTGCAGCGGATTTTCCGCCGCGTCCGGCTCGTAGGGAGCGCCGGAATTTTTTTGCGATCCCGTGCAACCCTTCCCGGCGGTCGCGGGTCGTACTTGTCATCAGGGCTTCCGGTGGGGGATCTGGGGGGATCTGGGAAGTTCTGGTTTGGGGAGGGGAAACCGAGGGGGTCTGATCGACGGATCAGGCCCCCTCGAGAGATTCCCGGGCCGAATCGGCCAAGCGACGGCTCAGAGAACAAGCGGTGGTTCAGAAGAAGACGCCGCAGCGCAGCAGCACATTCGCGTACGGCCGCGCCTCGCCGGTGCGGACCACCAAGCGGGCATCCGGCGACATCGCCTTCAACTCCTCGTGGGAGACCAGCTCCAGCCCGGGGAACGACGTCTCCAGCAGCCGCGTCGCCGCCGGGTTCGCGTCCCGTACCTCGCGTGCGGCGACCGCGCCCTCCACGACCAGCTCGGCCAGCAGGCCGTCCAGCACGTCCGCGAAGGACGGGATCCCGGCCCGGAAGGCGAGATCGACGACCCTCGGGCCCGCCGGGATCGGCATGCCGACGTCGCAGACGAGGACGCCGTCGCCGTGGCCCAGTTCGGCGAGGGCACCCGACAGATGGCGGTTGAGAATTCCGGCCTTCTTCACAGCTCAGCGATCTCCTCAAGGCCCTCGAGGGACGGGAAGGACGCCTGCGCGCCCTCCTTCGTGACGGCCGCCGCACCCACGCGCACCGCGAAGGCGGCGGCCGTCGGCAGGTCCTCGCCCAGGCCGAGGCGCCAGGCCAGGGCCGCCGTGAAGGCGTCGCCTGCACCCGTGGTGTCCACGGCGGCGACGTTCACGGACGGCACGCGGACGGCCGACGCGCCGTCCGCCACCAGGGCACCCTCCGCGCCCAGCGTGATGACGACCGAGCGCGGCCCCAGGGCCAGCAGACCGTCCGCCCACTCCTCCGGAGCGTCGCCCGCCGAGCCGCCCAGGATCACGCGCGCCTCGTGCTCGTTGACGACCAGTGGATCGCAGGCGGCCAGCACCTCGGCGGGCAGCGGCGCCGGGGGAGAGGGGTTCAGTACGAAACGGCTGCCGTCGGCGAGGCCCCGTACGACCTCGGCGACCGTCTCCAGCGGGATCTCCAGCTGCGCCGAGACGACCCGCGCCGAGGCGAGCAGGGCCTTCGCGGCCCGAACATCCTCCGGCGTCAGGCGGGCGTTGGCGCCCGGCGACACCACGATGCTGTTGTCACCCGACGGATCGACCGTGATCAGCGCGACCCCGGTGGGCGCGCCACCGGTGAGGACGCCGACGGTGTCCACTCCGGCGGCGCGCTGCGAGTCCAGCAGCAGTCGTCCGTGCGCGTCGTCCCCGACCCGGGCCAGCAGGGCCGTACGGGCCCCGAGGCGGGCGGCGGCGACCGCCTGGTTCGCGCCCTTGCCGCCCGGGTGGACGGCCAGGTCGGAACCCAGCACCGTCTCACCGGGGCCGGGACGGCGGTCGACACCGATCACCAGGTCGGCATTGGCCGACCCTACGACCAGCAGGTCGTAGTCGTACATGAACCCTCTCCCTACGCAGGTCAGTTCAGCTTGCCGTCGGTTGTGCTCGCCGGCCGGTCGAGCTCGCCGGGCGGGCGGCCCGCGGACGTCGCCTCGGACCGCCCGTGGACGTCATCCGCTGAAGCCGTCCACGTTCTGCGACGTGACGACCTTCACCGGCACCTTCACCGTCTCCGCGACCGTCTTGCCCTCGGCCGCCTTCAGCGCGTTCTCGACCGCGATACGGCCGAGCTCCTTCGGCTGCTGGGCAACGGACGCGTAGAGCGTGCCCGCCTTGACCGCCGTCAGACCGTCCGGGGTGCCGTCGAAGCCGATCACCGCGACCGATGTGCCGGCCTTGCTGCCCAGCGCCTTGATCGCGCCCAGCGCCATCTCGTCGTTCTCGGCGAAGACGCCGTCCACCGCCGGGTGGGCCTGCAGCATGTTGGTCATCACGTCCAGGCCCTTGGTGCGGTCGAAGTCCGCAGGCTGCTTGGCGAGGACCTTGATGCCCGGGTAGTCCTTCAGGCCCTCGGCGAAGCCGGCGCCCCGCTCCCGGCTGGCGGACGTACCGGCCTGGCCCTGCAGGATCACGATCTCGCCCTTGCCGCCCAGCTTCTCGGCGAGCGTCTTCGCGGCGAGCTTTCCGCCCGCGACGTTGTCGGAGGCGACGAGCGCAGCCGTGTCGGCCTTGTTGACGCCTCGGTCGACGCCGATCACCGGGATGTCGGCCTTGTTCGCGGCCCGCACCGCCGGGCCCGCGGCGTCCGAGTCCACCGGGTTGACGATGATCGAACCGACGCCCTCGCTGGTGAAGTTCTGCAGCTGGTTGGCCTGCTGGGACGCGTCGTTCTGGGCGTCCGTGACGGTCAGATCGGCGCCCGCCTTCTTCGCGGCCTCCTGCGCGCCCTGCTTGATCTGTACGAAGAACGGGTTGTTGAGGGTCGACAGGGACAGGCCGAGCTTCTGGTTCGCCGGGGAGGAGCCGCTGTTGAAGAGGGACATCGCGCCCAGGACGGCCGCCACGAGGACCGCGGCGAGAGCGAACTTCACCGCCTGCGGGCCCTTCTTGCCGGAGGCACCCGTACCGGCCGCGACCGGCGTCGCACCGGCCTTGCGCCGCACCGTGTCGAGGAGCACCGCCAGCGCGATCACGACACCGATGACGACCTGCTGCCAGAACGCGGACACCGAAAGCAGGTTGAGGCCGTTGCGCAGCACCGCCAGGATCAGCGCGCCGATGAGCGTGCCGGACGCCTTGCCCGTGCCACCCGCCAGGCTGGCGCCGCCGATGACGACCGCGGCGATCGCGTCGAGCTCGTAGCCCTGCGCGGCCTGCGGCTGCGCCGAGGACAGACGGGAGGCCAGGACGATGCCCGCGGCCGCGGCGAACAGACCCGACAGCGCGTAGATCGCCAGCTTCTGCTTCTTCACACGCAGACCGGAGAGGCGGGCCGCCTCCTCGTTGCCGCCGATCGCGTACATGGAGCGCCCGATGTACGTACGGCCCAGGATCACGGCCGTGATCAGACCCATCACGATCATGATGAGGACCGGGACGGGCAGCCATCCGCCGAGCGTGTCACCGAGGTGCGAGACCGAGTCGGGGAAGGCGATCGGGCTGCCCTGGGAGATCACCAGGGACAGACCGCGGCCCACCGACAGCATGGCCAGGGTCGCGATGAACGGGGGCAGCTTGCCGTACGAGATCAGGACGCCGTTGACCAGGCCGCAGGCGATGCCTGTGGCGATCGCGAGGATCACCGCGATCCAGACCGGCAGGCCCTCCGAAGTGGCCGTCCAGGCAAGAACGGTGGCCGACAGGGCGGCGACGGAGCCGACCGACAGGTCGATGCCCGCCGAGACGATCACGAAGGTCACGCCGAAGGCGAGGATGGCCGTCACGGCCGCCTGGACGCCGACGTTCAGCAGGTTCTGGGTGGTCAGGAAGTCGCCGGAGAGCAGCGACATCGCGATGACCAGGACGATCAGGGCGCTTAGTGCGCCGTTGTCGAGCAGGAGGCGGCGGACCGCCGAGGCGCCACTCGCGCCCGTTGTTCTCTTGAGCGTGTCAGTGGCCACGGGGGGCCTCCTTTTCGGTGTTGCTGCTGTTCGTGCTGACGGCGAGCGCCATGACCGCGTCCTGGGTGGCCTCGTCCGCGGCGAGTTCGCCCGCGATCCGGCCCTGGGCCATGACCAGCACGCGGTCGCTCATGCCGAGCACCTCGGGCAGGTCGCTGGAGATCATCAGGACGGCGGCGCCCGCGGCCGTCAGTTCGTTGACGAGCTGGTAGATCTCGACCTTGGCGCCGACGTCGATGCCGCGCGTCGGCTCGTCGAGGATCAGCACCTTGGTGTCCGCAAGCAGCCACTTGCCGATGACGACCTTCTGCTGGTTGCCGCCGGACAGGGTGCGGACGTGCTGGCCGAGGCCCGCCATACGGACGCCGAGCTTCTCGGCGATCCGGGCGGCCGCGGTGCGCTGGGCCTTGCGGTCGACCAGCCCGCCGCGGGTCGCGGCACGCATCGTGACCAGGCCCAGGTTCTCCTCGACGGAGGCGTCGAGGACGAGGCCCTGCGCCTTGCGGTCCTCGGGGATCAGGCCGATGCCGGCGGTCATGGCCGCGTTCACGTCGTGGCGCGGCACCTGAGCGCCCGCGACGTGCACCGAGCCCGTGTCGTACGGGTCGGCGCCGAAGACCGCGCGGACGACCTCCGTACGCCCGGCCCCCACGAGCCCCGCGATGCCGACGACCTCACCGGCCCGCACCTCGAAGCTCACGTCGTGGAAGACGCCGTTCCGGGTCAGCCCGCTGACGGACAGCAGGGCCTCGCCGGCGTCGGCACGCGCGCGTGGGTACTGCTGCTCGATGCTGCGGCCCACCATCAGCCGTACGAGCTCGTCCTCCGGGGTCGAGGCGGGCACCTGGCCGACGCTCTTGCCGTCGCGGATGACGGTCACGCGGTCGCCGAGTGCGGCGATCTCCTCGAGGTGGTGCGTGATGAAGACGATGCCTACGCCGTCCTCGCGCAGCTGCCGCACGATCCGGAAGAGCTTGTCGACCTCTTCGGAGGTGAGGACGGCGGTCGGCTCGTCCATGATCAGCACGCGCGCGTCGAGGCTGAGCGCCTTGGCGATCTCCACCATCTGTAGCCGCGCGATGCCGAGTTCACGCACCCGCGCGCGGGGGGAGACGTTCACGCCGACCCGCTCGAGGAGTACGGCGGCGTCGGCCTCCATCCTCTTCCGGTCGATCATCCCGAAGCGGCGCGGCTGACGGCCCAGGAAGATGTTCTCGGCCACCGTCAGATCGGGGACCAGGTTGAACTCCTGGTAGATCGTGGCGATACCGAGCCGTTCGGCGTCCTGCGCGCCGTGGATGCGGACCTCCTCGCCGTCCACCAGGACGCGGCCGGAGTCCGGGCGGTAGGCGCCGGAGAGCATTTTGATGAGGGTGCTCTTGCCCGCGCCGTTCTCGCCGAGCAGGACATGCACTTCGCCGCGGCGCAGATCGAAGTCGACGCCGTCGAGCGCGACGACGCCGGGGAACGTCTTGCGTATCCCTTCGATACGCAGCAACTCGTCCGGGTTGCTCACGTGGTGCTCCTTCATGCTGGGGAGTTCTCGCCGCAGGAGCGGCGTACGACGAGACGGGCGGGAAGGGTGACCGACTCGGGAGGGCGGCCCTCGATGCGGTCGACCAGAGCGCGGACCGCGGCGCGGCCCAGTTCGCCGGTCGGCTGGGCGATCGCCGTGATCGGCGGGTCGGTGTGCACGAACCACGGGATGTCGTCGAACGCGGCCAGCCCGATGTCCTGGGGAACGCGCAGCCCGCGCGCGCGGATCGCGTCCAGCGCGCCGAGTGCCATCAGGTTGTCCGCGGCGAAGACGACGTCGGGCGGCTCGGGCAGCGCGAGGAACGCCTCGGTGACGCGGCGTCCGCTGTCGGCCTGGAAGTCGCCCTGCCCTATCAGCTCGTCGGGCAGCGGAAGCCCGTGCTCGCGCAGCGCCTCGCGGAAGGCCTCGACGCGCTCGCTGCCGGTTGTGGTGGCGGCCGGACCCGCGATGATCGCGAGCCTGCGGTGCCCGAGCCCGTGCAGATGGCTGACCAGATCCCGCACGGCCTGACGTCCGTCGGCTCGTACGACGGGTACGTCGACCCCGGCGATCCAGCGGTCGACGAACACCATCGGCGTGCCCGCCCGCGCCGCCTCCAGCATGAGCGGGGAGCCGCCGTCGGTGGGGGAGACCAGCAGCCCGTCGATACGGCGGTCGAGCAGCGTACGGACGTGATGGTCCTGCAGCTCGGGCCGCTCGTCGGCGTTCCCGATGATGACGCTGTAGCCGAGCGCGCGGGCCGCCTCCTCCACGGAGCGGGCCAGTTCCGTGAAGTACGGGTTGAGTACGTCGCTGATGACCAGGCCGAGGGTGCGGGTCTGGTCGGTGCGCAGGGACCGGGCGACGGCGTTCGGACGGTAGCCGAGCGTCTCGACGGCGGCCAGGACGCGGGAGCGGGCTTCGGGGCTTACCGACGGGTGGCTGTTGAGCACACGGGACACCGTGGCGACGGACACGCCCGCCTCGGCAGCAACGTCCTTGATGCTCGCCATCGCGGTTCCACCTCCTCGTGGAATCGATTACACGGAGGATTGGAATCGATTACACGAGCGGAGGGCAAGACCTGAATGAACGCCGAGATCGGATCGTGATAGATCGTCGCTCAGATGAGCGGACGAGGGTTCGAGGCCCGGGCGCTGGTGGGAGTCGGCCCGTGGGGGCCGGCGCGAAGACGGTGCTGAGGTGGTGAACTCACCGATCCATCACCCCGATGAACACTTCATCGGCTTGGGCCCGGCCGGTTGACGCCGCTGAGCCCCAGCCGACGGCTGTGGCTCAGCCGGGGGGCCTCACTGTCACCCCCCGGCGATACCGTCGGATCATGGCGAGTCGAGGGGCAGGCGGCGCGGAGAGTGGGCCGCGCATGGCGGTGTTCGAGGGGGTCCTCGAGCGGATCACGTACGCCAACGAAGAGAACGGCTACACGGTCGCAAGGGTCGACACCGGCCGCGGCGGCGGCGACCTGCTCACGGTCGTCGGCTCGCTGCTGGGCGCCCAGGTGGGGGAGTCGCTGCGGATGGAAGGCCGCTGGGGCTCCCACCCGCAGTACGGACGCCAGTTCACGGTGGAGAACTACACGACGGTGCTGCCCGCGACCGTCCAGGGCATCCGCCGCTATCTGGGATCCGGGCTGGTCAAGGGCATCGGACCGGTCTTCGCGGACCGGATCACGCAGCACTTCGGGCTGGACACGCTGAAGATCATCGAGGAGGAGCCCAAGCGCCTCATCGAGGTGCCCGGCCTCGGCCCCAAGCGGACGAAGAAGATCGCCGACGCCTGGGAGGAGCAGAAGGCGATCAAGGAGGTCATGCTCTTCCTCCAGACCGTCGAGGTGTCGACGTCCATCGCGGTCCGGATCTACAAGAAGTACGGCGACGCGTCGATCTCGGTCGTCAAGAACGAGCCGTACCGGCTGGCCGCCGACGTCTGGGGCATCGGCTTCCTCACGGCCGACCGGATCGCCCAGTCCGTCGGCATCCCGCACGACAGCCCGGAGCGCGTCAAAGCGGGCATGCAGTATGCGCTGTCGCAGTCCACGGACCAGGGCCACTGCTATCTGCCCGAGGAGAAGCTCATCGCGGACGCGGTGAAGCTGCTCCAGGTGGACACGGGCCTGGTGATCGACTGCCTGGCCGAGCTCGCGGCCGACGAGGAGGGCGTGGTACGGGAGCAGATCCCGGCGCCGGACGGAGGCGGAGAGACGGTCACCGCCGTCTACCTCGTCCCCTTCCACCGCGCGGAGGTCTCCCTCTCCGCCCAGCTCCTGCGCCTGCTGAACACCGGTGACGACCGGCTGCCCGCCTTCCAGGACGTCGCCTGGGACAAGGCCCTGTCCTGGCTCGCGGACCGTACGGGCGCGGAGCTCGCCCCCGAGCAGGAGGCCGCTGTACGGCTCGCCCTGACCCGTAAGGTCGCCGTGCTCACGGGCGGCCCCGGCTGCGGCAAGTCCTTCACGGTCCGCTCGATCGTCGAGCTGGCCCGCGCCAAGCGCGCCAAGGTGGTGCTCGCCGCCCCGACGGGCCGTGCCGCCAAGCGCCTTGCCGAGCTCACGGGCGCCGAGGCGTCCACGGTGCACCGGCTGCTCGAGCTCAAGCCCGGCGGCGACGCGGCGTACGACCGGGACCGGCCCCTGGACGCGGACCTGGTCGTGGTCGACGAGGCCTCCATGCTCGATCTGCTGCTCGCCAACAAGCTGGCCAAGGCCGTGCCGCCGGGCGCCCATCTGCTCTTCGTCGGCGACGTCGACCAGCTGCCCAGCGTCGGCGCCGGCGAGGTGCTGCGCGATCTGCTCAGCGACGGCAGCCCCGTCCCTGCGGTCCGCCTGACCCGTATCTTCCGCCAGGCCCAGCAGTCCGGCGTGGTCACCAACGCCCACCGCATCAATTCGGGCATACCGCCCGTCACGCAGGGCTTGAAGGACTTCTTCCTCTTCGTCGAGGACGACACGGAGGCCGCCGGCCGCCTCACGGTGGACGTGGCGGCCCGACGCATCCCCGCCACCTTCGGCCTGGACCCGCGCCGCGACGTGCAGGTCCTGGCCCCGATGCACCGCGGCCCGGCGGGGGCGGGCAACCTGAACGGCCTGCTGCAGCAGGCCATCACACCGGCCCGTCCCGAGCTGGCCGAGAAGCGTTTCGGCGGCCGTGTCTTCCGCGTCGGCGACAAGGTCACCCAGATTCGCAACAATTATGAGAAGGGGCGCAACGGCGTCTTCAACGGCACGGTCGGCGTGGTCACCTCGCTCAACCTGGACGACCAGCGCCTGACGGTGCTGACGGACGAGGACGAGGAGGTTCCGTACGACTTCGACGAGCTCGACGAGCTGGCGCACGCCTACGCGGTGACCATCCACCGGTCCCAGGGCAGCGAGTATCCGGCGGTGGTGGTCCCGGTCACCACGGGCGCATGGATGATGCTGCAGCGGAACCTGCTCTACACCGCGGTGACCCGCGCCAAGAAGCTGGTCGTGCTGGTCGGTTCGCGCAGGGCGCTCGGTCAGGCGGTGCGCACGGTGTCGGCCGGAAGGCGCTGCACGGCCCTGGACTTCCGCCTCTCGGGCCGCTGAGAGCCGCGGGGCCGGGCGGGGCAGAACACCCGACAAGCGGATCCTGGCTCCCACAGGCGACCGGACCGAGGCGATACGTTTCTGCTGAGACTCTTCACCCAAAAGCACCCGTTCCGACCGGCCCAACGGCCGCGGAACCAAAGGCATACAGAATTTTGATCGATCAAACGAGTCGCAAAGGTCACACAACACTTCCAGAAGCAGGGCGAAGGGGGCAGGATGAGCAGGTTGGCGGCACTCAGTGCCGCCGACAGCCCCAACGGTCGACCCCGAGTGCACTCTCCTGAGCCAAATGGGGGATGGTAGAGACAGTCAGGGCACCTCGAAGATGAGGCACTACGTCGGTGAGGGATGACGTGAGCGACAACTCTGTAGTACTGCGGTACGGCGATGGCGAGTACACCTACCCGGTGATCGACAGCACCGTCGGCGACAAGGGCTTCGACATCGGGAAGCTCCGCGCCCAGACCGGTCTGGTGACCCTGGACAGCGGGTACGGCAACACCGCCGCATATAAATCCGCGATCACCTATCTGGACGGCGAGGAGGGCATCCTCCGGTACCGCGGCTACCCGATCGAGCAGCTGGCCGAGCGCTCCACCTTCCTTGAGGTGGCGTATCTGCTGATCAACGGCGAGCTCCCGAACGTCGACGAGCTGGCCGTCTTCAAGAACGACATCACGCAGCACACCCTGCTGCACGAGGACGTCAAGAACTTCTACCGCGGCTTCCCGCGCGACGCCCACCCGATGGCGATGCTTTCCTCGGTGGTCTCCGCGCTGTCCACCTTCTACCAGGACAGCCACAACCCGTTCGACGAGACGCAGCGCAACCTCTCCACGATCCGGCTGCTCGCCAAGCTTCCGACGATCGCGGCGTACGCGTACAAGAAGTCGATCGGCCACCCGTTCGTCTACCCGCGCAACGATCTCGGCTACGTCGAGAACTTCCTGCGCATGACCTTCTCGGTCCCGGCCCAGGAGTACGAGCTCGACCCGGTCGTGGTCTCGGCGCTCGACAAGCTGCTGATCCTGCACGCGGACCACGAGCAGAACTGTTCGACCTCCACCGTGCGTCTGGTCGGCTCCTCGCAGGCGAACATGTTCGCCTCGATCTCCGCCGGCATCTCCGCCCTGTGGGGCCCGCTGCACGGTGGCGCCAACCAGTCGGTGCTGGAGATGCTCGAGGGCATCCAGGCCTCCGGCGGCGACGTCGACTCCTTCATCCGCAAGGTGAAGAACAAGGAGGACGGCGTCCGCCTGATGGGCTTCGGCCACAGGGTCTACAAGAACTTCGACCCGCGCGCGAAGATCATCAAGGCCGCCGCGCACGATGTCCTGTCGGCCCTCGGCAAGTCCGACGAGCTGCTCGACATCGCGCTCAAGCTGGAGGAGCACGCGCTCTCCGACGACTACTTCGTCTCGCGCAGCCTCTACCCGAACGTGGACTTCTACACCGGTCTGATCTACCGGGCCATGGGCTTCCCGACCGAGATGTTCACCGTGCTCTTCGCGCTCGGCCGCCTCCCCGGCTGGATCGCCCAGTGGCACGAGATGATCAAGGAGCCGGGTTCCCGCATCGGCCGCCCGCGCCAGATCTACACGGGCGAGGTCCTGCGCGACTTCGTCCCGGTCGAGGGGCGCTGACCGGCTCCCCGCGCTGAGCGGCTCCCGCACCGTATGCGGAAAGCGCCCCGCTACCAGTCCCCCCACGGGCCGGTAGGCGGGGCGCTTTCCTGTGTCCCGGTGCGGATTCCCCCCACGGGATCCGGCCGGGCGTCTATAGGGGCAGCGCCAGCTGCGTCAGGTGTCGCAGGCTCTGTCAGTGCAGGGAACCCGTCGATACCTGTTGCGGTCCGCCGGGACGCGTACGCACGGGAGGGCCGCTCAAAGCTCCCCGGTGCACGTGTCCCGGCCAACGCTCCCCACGGCCGCTGTGCGCCGTGGGGTACTACCTCCATCCGGGAACGTCCCCCAAGACGTCCCCCCGATGACAGAAACGCCCCCCAAGACGTCCCTGGCATCGCTCTCTTAGACTCACGAGCCTCTTCGATGGTTACGTTCGGACCGCTGTGATCTGCATCTCTTGCACATCTCTTCTGCCTGCGCAAGAGCATCGATACGGCAATCCAGGGCCAAGCGTAAGGATGTTGGAGGGGCTCTGTGAAGACCTGATGAGACCTTACCGGCGGGTTCACAGCGAGTTCTTACTCGGGGGCGGCGCGGACGAGGGATGCCGGTGCGGCGAAGGCGGACGAAACCGGCGCACCGGCGCAGGCGGGCAGGCCCGGGCAGACAGGTCGGCCGCCCGGCGCTAGCGTGCGGGCGGTGAGCGCACGACCGCCCACCCGCGGCAGGGCGATGCGGCCGGGCGCCGGACCGGACGGAAGGACTGGCAGGACGATGCGGGCAGTGGTGTTCGAGCGGTACGGGGAGCCGGCCGAGGTGCGGGACGTGGCGGACCCGGTGCCCTCGCCCCACGGAGTGGTCGTCCGGGTCGAGGCCACCGGGCTGTGCCGCAGCGACTGGCACGGCTGGATGGGGCACGACCCGGACATCACGCTTCCCCATGTGCCTGGCCATGAACTCGCCGGCGTCGTCGAGGCGGTGGGCGACCGGGTGGCGCACTGGCGGCCCGGCGACCGCGTCACCGTCCCGTTCGTCTGTGCCTGCGGCAGCTGCGCCGCCTGCGCGGAGGGCGACCAGCAGGTGTGCGAGCGGCAGACCCAGCCCGGCTTCACCCACTGGGGCTCCTTCGCGCAGTACGTCGCGCTGGAGCATGCCGACGTCAACCTGGTCGCGGTGCCGGAGGAGATGTCGTTCGTGACGGCGGCCGCGCTGGGCTGCCGGTTCGCGACCGCGTTCCGCGCCGTCGTCGCGCAGGGCAGGGTGGCGCCGGGCCAGTGGGTCGCCGTGCACGGATGCGGCGGAGTGGGGCTGTCGGCCGTGATGATCGCGGCGGCCTCCGGTGCGCGGGTCGTGGCCGTCGACATATCGCCCCAGGCGCTCGATCTCGCGCGCAAGTTGGGCGCCGCGGAATGCGTCGACGCCTCGGCGGCCGGAGACGTCGCCGGGGCGGTGCGCGAACTGACCGGCGGCGGCGCCCATGTGTCGCTGGACGCCCTCGGGTCACCCGCGACCTGCGCGGCCTCGGTGGGCAGTCTTCGGCGCCGCGGCCGGCACATCCAGGTCGGGCTGCTCCCGTCCGCTGCCGGCGACCCGGTCGTGCCGATGTCTCGCGTCATCGCCCTGGAGCTGGAGGTCCTCGGCAGTCACGGCATGCCCGCCCACGCGTACGCCCCGATGCTGGAGCTGGTGCGCGCGGGCGCGGTGCGCCCCGACCTCCTGGTCACCTCCACGATCCCGCTGTCGGCGGCCCCGTCTGCTCTGGCCGCGATGGGCGCGGCGCCGGGCGCGGGGGTCACGGTCATCGAACCGCAGCGGTGAGAGCCGGGCCCGGCCCGGAACGGTGGGCCGGCAGGAGAGGCGGGGGCACGGCAGGTCAATCGGTTCTGCGGTGCCGGTTGCCGGGCCGGGAGGCCACCCAGGCGCGCACGGTGTCCGCGTACCAGAAGGGCTTGCCGCTCTCGACATGGTCGGGTGGCGGCAGCAGCCCGTGCTTGCGATAGGACCGGACGGTGTCCGGCTGCACCTTGATGTGCGCGGCGATCTCCTTGTACGACCAGAGCCTTCGGTCGGTCATCAGTGCACCTCCCTGCGAGCGTCGCGACGGCGGCGGGGGCCGTCGGGGGCTGGACGCGACGCTGGCGATCACTCAACCTGTGTCTGGTGAACGACGGTGAGTGATCACGGGAGAACAGCTGTGGATCGCATGTGACACAACGCATGCGAACGCGGGACATGTGTGACAGAAGAGAGGCATTCGTAACGCGCCCGACGCACAACGTAAGTGAGACGCGACAAATGCGGCGTTACACGGCGGCCGGGCATGCGTAGTGGACCGGACCCTTCCCCAAGCTCTCGGCTGCTCCCCCAGTGCCTTAAGGGCCTGGGAGGTGCCCCCAGAGCAGGGGATACCCCAATCGCCGGTTCCGGTCCACCGCTCCCCGCTGCCCTCCGAATCCCCCCGGTCAGAGAGCTGGAAGGCCCCAGGGTGCCGTCAGCGCAGCCTGCCGGTCTTGGAGAAATGCGCACTTCCCCCCGATGACAGCACCAGGCTCGTGGCCTCGCCGGTGAGCCGGTCCGTGCTGGGCGGTCCCGACCGCTGCGGCCCCCGTCGGTTGCGGGCCGCGGTGAACTCGGCCGGTGTGCAGCCGGTCATCACCCTGAACTCGCCGCTGAGATGCGCCTGGTCGTAGAAGCCGCAGGCCGCTGCCGTCTCCGCCTGACTGTGTCCGGCCACGAGCATCCGCCGCGCGCGCTGCAGCCGCAGTACCCGCGCGGCCGCCTTGGGCCCGAGGCCGATCTGCTCCCGGAAGCGGTTCTCCAACTGGCGTACGCTCCAGCCGACCTCGTGGGCGAGGCGGCTGACGGGGATGGTGCCCCCGGTACGGACGAGCGCGTTCCAGGCCCCGACGATCCGGGGCGAACAGGGTGTCGCGGCATCCGCACAGCGGGCCAGGGCCTCGTCCAGCAGGGCGAACCGGGCGCTCCAGGTGCTCAGCCCGGCCAGTGCGGAGACGAGTTCGGCGATGCTGCCCCAGCCGGCGAGCCCTCGCGGCCTGTCGAGGTCGTACGGGTCGACGTGCTGGTTGGCCAGCTCGTGCTGTGCGATGCCGAAGAGCGAGAACGCGGCCCAGGGCGCGAGCAGGACCGAGACACCCGACAGCCGCCCCTGGTGCTCGCCGACGGCGGGCACCGTGCCCAGCCCCGCGCACACCGAGACGAGGGAGACGGCGGGACGTCTCGCGGTGGAGATCCGCACCGGCTCCTCGAAGCCGAGCATCAGCGTGACCGCGCCGATGGGCGTCTCCAGCCTGCGCCGCGGATGCTCGAGGTTGAACCGGAACCCGCGATAGCTGATCACGCCCGGCCGCAGCCGCGGGTGGGGCAGGGCCCATGCGGCTTCCCAGGTGCTGGCGGCGTTGACCGGCTGTGGCGCCACGGCCGGCCCCCTCCCCGTCGTCATGGCGGTCAGCTTTCCGGCCGCCGGAGAAAAGTGTCAAGACGGTAAGGATGTCAGGACAATGCATTGACAGGGTGCATGGATGCGACTAAACCCAGACTGCGAGACCCCGTCCCATCCCCACTCCTCACGAATCGGCCGACGCCGCCCGCCGCTCCGACGCTCTCGACGCTCCTCCGAGAGGCGTTCGTACGGTGCACGCAGAGTGCCGGATCCTTGAACTGCCGGGCCAGGCAGGCGTGTTCAGCAGAGGTCGACGACCTTGCCCACACGCACCGCTCGACGCCCTGCACCGATCGCCTCCGGCGCGGAGGCCGCTTCGCCCTGGCAGGAGCGAAGCGCGAGCGCCGACTCCCCGCCCGCCACGCCCCCGCGCCGGAGGTTCAGTTCGGAGCTGCCGGTATCTGCAGCTGCCCGTGTCTGCGCCGGGCGCTCCATGTGTCTACGCCGACCCCGAAATGGCAGACACAGTGTCCGGCGCGCTCCCCGCTCTCGCGTGGTGGGATGAGGGCGTGGCCGAGGCCGGGACCCGCACGCCGGCCACGGAAGCCCACAAGGAGTACGACCGGGACGTCAGGGCCCGACGCCGCCGTCTGTGAAGGTAGGGATCTTGTCATGACGAAGACCGTGAACCACTGGATCGGCGGGAAGACCGTCGAGGGTACGTCGGGTACGTACGGCCCGGTCACCGATCCCGCGACCGGCGCCGTCACCACGCAGGTCGCCTTCGCCACCGTCGACGAGGTGGACGCCGCGGTCGGCGCGGCCAAGGCGGCGTACGCGACCTGGGGCACGTCGTCGCTCGCGCAGCGCACCGCGATCCTGTTCAGGTTCCGCGCGCTGCTGGACGCCAACCGCGACGCGATCGCCGAGCTGATCACCGCCGAGCACGGCAAGGTCCACTCGGACGCGCTGGGGGAGGTGGCCCGCGGTCTGGAGATCGTCGAGCTGGCCTGCGGCATCACCACGCAGCTGAAGGGCGAGCTGTCGACCCAGGTGTCCAACCGGGTCGACGTCTCCGCGATCCGGCAGCCGCTGGGCGTCGTCGCCGGCATCACGCCGTTCAACTTCCCGGCCATGGTGCCGATGTGGATGTTCCCGATGGCCATCGCGTGCGGCAACACGTTCGTGCTGAAGCCGAGCGAGAAGGACCCGTCGGCCTCTATGAAGGTCGCCGAGCTGCTCGCGGAGGCCGGCCTGCCGGACGGCGTGTTCAACGTCGTGCACGGCGACAAGGTGGCCGTGGACCGGCTGCTCGAACACCCGGACGTCGCGGCCGTGTCCTTCGTCGGCTCGACTCCGATCGCCCGCTACATCCACACCACGGCCTCCGCGAACGGCAAGCGCGTCCAGGCCCTCGGCGGCGCCAAGAACCACATGCTGGTGCTGCCCGACGCCGACCTTGACGCCGCCGCAGACGCCGCGGTCTCGGCCGCGTACGGCTCCGCGGGCGAGCGCTGCATGGCCATCTCGGCCGTCGTCGCGGTCGGTTCGACCGGTGACGAACTCGTCGCGAAGATCAAGGAGCGCGCCGAGAAGATCAAGATCGGCCCGGGCAACGAGCCGGAGTCCGAGATGGGCCCCCTCATCACGGCCGCGCACCGCGACAAGGTCGCCTCGTATGTGAAGGGCGCCACCGACCAGGGCGCCGAGGTGGTGCTCGACGGCACCGGCTACACCGTGCCCGGCTTCGAGAACGGCCACTGGATCGGCCTGTCCCTGCTCGACAAGGTGCCGACGGACGCCGACGCCTATCAGGACGAGATCTTCGGCCCGGTGCTGTGCGTACTGCGCGTCGACACGTACGAGGAGGGCGTCGAGCTGATCAACGCCTCGCCGTTCGGCAACGGCACCGCGATCTTCACCCGGGACGGCGGCGCCGCCCGCCGCTTCCAGCTGGAGATCGAGGCGGGCATGGTCGGCGTGAACGTGCCGATCCCCGTGCCCGTCGGCTACCACTCCTTCGGTGGCTGGAAGGACTCGCTCTTCGGCGACCACCACATCTACGGCAACGACGGGACGCACTTCTACACCCGCGGCAAGGTCGTCACAACCCGCTGGCCGGACCCGTCGGAGGCCCCGGCCGGCGTGGACCTCGGGTTCCCGCGCAACCACTGACCGCCTGCCGTCGGCCCTGTGCGGGCGTCCGTATTCCGGACGCCCGCACAAGTTTTTTGTGGCCGTGGCTACGGTTCCCGTACAGAGTCGGCTAATCGGGCGCCGCAGGCGAAGAGCCGCTTCCTCCTTGGAAACTCACGCCCGGGCGACTGCCCCGCCGTGGGTGCGCAGGGATCTGGATCACACGATCGCTGCGGAATCCGAAGGAAAACGACCGTTGACGCTGCGGTTTCCGCAAGGGTTCGATGACGCGGCCGCCTGCCGCACGAGTCGATCGGAACCCTCCATGACCGACACGCTCCGCCCTCCCCAGACCGCGGTACCGGACGCTCTCGAGGCGACCGGCACCGGCGCTCCCCGGACGCTCAAGCGTTCCATCGGCATCGTCGGCGGCACCCTGCTCACGCTGTCCTGCGTGACCCCCGCCTCCACCCTCTTCGTGGTCGTGCCGGACCTGTTCTCGAGCCTGGGCACGGCCACCGCGCTGACGATCGCCATCGGCTCGCTGCTCTGTATCGGCGTCGCCTTCTGCTACTCGGAGCTGGGCACGCTCATCCCGAGCGCGGGCGGCGAGTATGCGATGGTCTCGACCCTGGCCGGGCGGCTCGCGGGCTGGCTCGTGTTCGTCCTGTCCCTGCTCGTAGTGATGATCGTTCCGCCGGTGATCGCCATGGGCACGGCGGACTACCTCGCGTCGGTCGTCCATCTCCCGGCGGCCGGTGCGGGTGCGGCCGTGATGCTGCTCGCCACCCTTGCCGGCCTGCTCGACCTGCGCGCCAACGCCTGGATCACCGGCATCTTCCTGGTCCTGGAAGTGGTCGCCGCCGCGGTCGTGGCCGTCCTCGGCTTCGCGCACTCCGAGCGCGGCGCGGGCAGCCTCGTCGACCTCACCGTCGCCGGTGCCGACGGAAAGCCGGACGCCGTCACCGCGATGCTCATCGTCTCCGGGCTCGCCATCGCGCTCTTCGTCACCCAGGGCTTCTCCACGGCCGTCTACCTCTCCGAGGAACTGGAGAACCCGCGTCGCAACGTCGCCCGTACCGTCCTCGCCACGCTCGGGCTCTCGACCGTGATCATCCTGGTTCCGGTGGTCGCCATCACCCTGGGCGCCGAGGACCTGAAGGCCCTGACCTCCGGGGACATCAGCGGCATGGTCGAGGCGTGGAGCAACTCCGCCGTCGGCACGTTCGTCAGCCTCTGCGTCGCCCTCGCCATCATCAACGCCGGCATCGTGATGGTCATCCAGAACTCCCGCGTGCTCTTCGCCTCCGCACGCGACAAGGCCTGGCCCGAGCCGGTCAACCGCGCGCTCGCGCGCCTCGGCCGGTTCGGCTCGCCGTGGGTCGCCACGCTCGCCGTGGGTGTCCCCGGAGCGGCCCTGTGCTTCGTCAACCTGGACACCCTCTACGGCGTCACCGGCGTCTCCGTCACCGGCATGTACCTCCTGGTCGCCGTCGCCGCACTGCTCGCGCGCCGTGGCCGGCACGCCGGGCGGCCCGCGTGGCGGATGCCGCTGTGGCCCGCCGTGCCCGTGCTGCTGATCGCCGTCCTCGCGTACGTCCTCAGCCAGCAGGAGGCGGCGTATCTCCTGTGGACGGGCGGCATCGCCGCCGCCGCCACCGTGTACTGGGTCTGCTACCTGCGGCCGCGTCGCGAGACGCGGTGGCTGGTGATGCTTCCGGACGACGTGCGGGACTGAGCGGGGCGCCCAAGGCGTCACGGCCGTCGCCGAGGAGGGGGCGCCCGGAATCATTCCGGGCGCCCCTAGGCGTACCACGGCTGCGGTATGCGGGCCGAGGGCCGTACTCCTCAAGGAGGTAAGGGGGTTCAGCCCGGCGGCTGCCGTGGATGTCGGTGCCTGCCTTTACCGTTGACGGCATGGATCTCCGACTGCCCGAAATGCGCGGGCCGCGGCGGTGGCTTGCCGCCGCGGCCGCTGTTGTGGTGCTCGCCGGTGCCGGGACGTGGACGGCCGTCGCCTCGGACGAGGCGCCGGCCGTGCACCGAGAAGACCGGACGCTCGACACGGGCGGCGCGAGGATCGACACGTCGTACTTCACGGCGGGCTCCTCGGGCACGGGCGCGGCGAAACGCCCCGCGGTGCTGCTCGCGCACGGTTTCGGCGGCAGCAAGGACGACATGCGGACACAGGCCGAGGGCCTCGCACGCGACGGGTATGCGGTGCTGACATGGTCCGCCCGCGGCTTCGGCAGGTCCACCGGAAAGATCGGGCTGAACGATCCCAAGGGCGAGGTCGCCGACGTCTCCCGGCTGATCGACTGGCTGGCCAAGCGGCCCGAGGTGCAGCTCGACAAGGCCGGCGACCCGCGCGTGGGCGTCGCCGGGCCGTCGTACGGCGGCGCGGTGTCGCTGCTGGCCGCAGGGTACGACCAGCGGGTCGACGCGATCGCCCCGCAGATCACCTACTGGAACCTCGCGGACGCGCTGTTCCCCGACGGCGTGTTCAAGAAGCTGTGGGCCAGCCTCTTCATCAACTCCGGCGGCGGCTGCGGGAAGTTCGAGAAGCAGCTCTGCGAGATGTACGAGCGGGTCGCGGAGACCGGCACGCCGGACGCCGAAGCGCGGGCGCTGCTGGCGGAGCGCAGCCCGTCGGCCGTCGGCGACCGCATCAAGGTGCCCACGCTCATCATGCAGGGCCAGACCGACTCTCTCTTCCCGCTCGGCCAGGCCGACGCGATCGCCAAGGCGATCCGCGCCAACAGCGCGCCCGTCGACGTCGACTGGATCGCGGGCGGGCACGACGGCGGCGACATGGAAGTCGACCGGGTGTACGCGCGCGTGGACGCCTGGTTCGACCGCTATCTGAAGGACGACAAGAACGCCGACACCGGGCCCGCATTCCGTATCACGCGTACCGGAGGTGTCGACTCCACCGACGGTGCGGCCCAGTTGCGGGGCGCGAGCGGAGACCGGTATCCAGGCCTCGAGAACGGGCTGCGCAGCGTGCCGCTCACCGGCCGCGAGCAGACCTTCGACAACCCCGCAGGCGCCGGGCCGCCCGCCGTCTCCTCACTGCCAGGGCTCGGCGGAGCCGGGGGCCTGGCCCAGCTGTCGTCCCTCGGCGTCGGCGTCTCCCTGGACTTCCCGGGCCAGTTCGCACGGTTCGAATCGGCACCGCTGACCAGGGATCTGCGCATCACCGGCTCGCCGACCGTCACGGTGCACATCGCGTCCACCAGCGAGGACGCGGTGCTGTTCGGCAAGGTCTACGACGTGGGGGCGGACGGCAGCCAGCAGGTGCTGCCCTCCCAACTGGTCGCGCCCGTCCGGGTCGAGGGCTCCGGCGCGAAGGGCGGCAAGGACGTCACCCTGACCCTGCCGGCCATCGACCACGAGGTGCAGAAGGGCCACAGGCTGCGTCTCGTCCTCGCCTCGACCGACCTCGCCTACGCCTCGCCGGTCCAGCCGGCCACGTACACGGCGTCGATCAAGGGCGACCTGAAGGTTCCGACGGCGCCCGGTGTGGCGACCGCGGCCGCCCCGCTGCCCGCCTGGGTGTGGTGGCTGCCCATCGCCGGAGCCGTCGCCGCGCTCGCGCTGCTGCTCACCGGGCGGCGCCGCACGGCGACCCCGCCGCCGGACCCGGACCTCGCGGACGTGCCGCTGCACATCACCGATCTGAGCAAGCGGTATGCGAAGTCGGCCGACCGGTACGCCGTACGGGACGTGTCCTTCCGTGTCGAGAAGGGCCAGGTGCTCGGCCTGCTCGGGCCCAACGGCGCAGGCAAGACGACCACGCTGCGCATGCTCATGGGCCTGATCCGGCCCGACGGTGGCGAGATCCGCGTCTTCGGCCACGCGATCCGCCCCGGCGCGCCGGTGCTCTCCCGCGTCGGCGCCTTCGTCGAGGGCGCGGGCTTCCTGCCGCACCTTTCCGGCCGCGAGAACCTGGAGCTGTACTGGCAGGCCACCGGCCGGCCCGCCGAGGACGCCCACATGGACGAGGCGCTGGAGATCGCCGGGCTCGGCGACGCCCTGCAGCGCGCCGTCCGTACGTACTCGCAGGGCATGCGCCAGCGCCTCGCCATCGCCCAGGCCATGCTCGGACTGCCGGACCTGCTGATCCTCGACGAACCGACGAACGGCCTGGACCCGCCGCAGATCCGCGAGATGCGCGAGGTGATGATCCGGTACGCGGCGGCCGGCCGCACTGTCATCGTCTCGAGCCACCTCCTCGCGGAGGTCGAGCAGTCCTGCACGCATCTGGTGGTCATGGACCGCGGCAGGCTCGTGCAGGCGGGACGGGTCGCCGAGATCGTCGGCTCCGGGGAGACCCTGCTGGTCGGCACGGCCCAGCCGCTCGACGACCCGCTCGTGGAGAAGATCGCCGCGCTGCCGGGCGTGGGCTCGGCGGTCCGCGCGGAAGGCGGACTTCTCGTACGGCTGGACGGCGCGGGCACACCGCAGCTGCTCGCCGAACTCCTCCGGCTGGAGGTGCCGGTCGAGTCGGTCGGGCCGCACCGGCGGCTGGAAGACGCGTTCCTGACCCTGATCGGAGGCACCCCATGACCGCCCTCGCCGAACACACCGAGGTGGCCCACGGGTACCGCGCGGGACGGACGCTGCCGCTGCGCGTCGAGCTGGTCCGCCAGCTGAAGCGGCGGCGCACGCTGGTGATGGGTGCGGTGCTGGCCGTGCTGCCGTTCGTGCTGGTCGTGGCCTTCGCGATCGGCGGCGAGCCGGGCGGTCGCAACGGTCAGGTGACCTTGATGGACACGGCCACCGCGTCCGGGGCGAACTTCGCCGCGACCTGCCTGTTCGTCTCGGCGGGCTTCCTGCTGGTGATTCCCGTGGCGCTGTTCTGCGGTGACACGGTCGCCTCCGAGGCGAGCTGGTCGTCGCTGCGCTATCTGCTGGCGGCGCCCGTGCCCCGGGCCCGGCTGCTGTGCTCGAAGCTCGTCGTCGCACTGGGCCTCAGCCTGGCCGCGATGGTGCTGCTGCCACTGGTCGCGCTGGCGGTCGGCACCGTCGCATACGGATGGGGGCCGCTGCAGATCCCCACCGGCGGGGCGCTCGACGCGGGCACCGCGGCCCAGCGTCTCGTGATCGTCATCGCGTACATCTTCGTGTCCCAGCTCGTCACCGCCGGGCTCGCGTTCTGGCTGTCGACGAAGACCGACGCGCCGCTCGGAGCGGTCGGCGGTGCGGTCGGACTGACGATCGTCGGCAATGTGCTGGACGCGGTGACGGCTCTGGGCGACTGGCGCGACTTCCTGCCCGCGCACTGGCAGTTCGCCTGGGCGGACGTGATCCAGCCGACGCCCGAGTGGGCCGGCATGATCCAGGGCACGTCCGTCTCCATAACGTACGCACTGGTGCTGTTCGCGCTGGCCTTCCGCGGTTTCCGGCGGAAGGACGTGGTGTCCTAGGTCTCCGGAGGATCACCTACCGGTCTCAACCGCCGCCCGCCGTAGCCGCATTGAGATCCACCCGCAATGGCCTCGACAGCTCCTTCGGGCCCTCTCGGCCGTCACAGTCACAAGCGCTCCACCGTAAGTCGAACGAAAGAGCGCGCAGACGAGCTGACGGGCCGAGGGGGCAGGGATGGAGCACGAGGGAGAGCACGACCGGACACACCGGACGGAGAGGCGGATACGCCGGACGGGGCGGCCGGGCCGGGTACCGCGGATCAGAGGTACGAGGTGGCCGGGCGCCGCGCACAGGCTGGGGATGCCGCATCGGGCTCGCCGCCTCCGCGGCGGGCTCATGGCCGTGATCCTGGCGGGCGGGATGCTGCTCACGGGATGCAGTGCGTCGGACGGCTCCGGCTCCGCGTCGGACGGAGGCGCCGGCAAGGCGTGGGGCGACGGTCCGGTGCCCGCACCCGCCCCCGCGCAGTCCCAGGCCACCGGCGAGGGCGCCCAGGGTGAGCAGCGGGACGGCGATGAACGGGAGTTCGCGCCGACACCGCCGCCCGACTATCTGTCCACGTTCGCGCTGGACGTGGACACCGCCTCGTACGGCTTCGCGCGCCGCACCCTCGCCGAGGGGCGGCTGCCGGACCCGGCGACGGTGCGGCCCGAGGAGTTCGTCAACAGCTTCCGTCAGGACTATCCGCAGCCCGAGGGCGACGGCTTCACCGTGACCGTGGACGGCGCCCGCACCGACAGTACGGGCTGGTCGCTCGTCCGCGTGGGCCTCGCCACCCGGGCCTCCGCAGCCGGCGCCGAGCGGCCGCCCGCCGCCCTCACCTTCGTCATCGACATCTCCGGCTCCATGGCCGAACCCGGCCGGCTGGACCTCGTGCGGGAGTCGCTCGGCATCATGACCGACCAGCTCCGCGCGGACGACTCGGTCGCACTCGTCACCTTCAGCGACGAGGCCGAGACGGTGCTGCCGATGACCCGCCTGGGCGGCCACCGTGAACGCATCCACTCCGTGATCGACCGCTTGGAGCCCACCGACTCCACCAACGTGGAGGCAGGCATCCGCACCGGCTACGACACCGCCGTCCAAGGCCTGCGCGACGGCGCCACCAACCGGGTCGTCCTGCTCTCCGACGCCCTTGCCAACACGGGCGAGACGAGCGCCGACGCGATCCTGGAGCGCATCGCCGACGCCCGGCGCGAGCACGGCCTCACCCTCTTCGGGGTGGGCGTGGGCAGCCAGTACGGCGACGCCCTGATGGAGCGCCTCGCCGACAAGGGCGACGGCCACACCACCTATGTGTCCACCATCGAGGACGCCCGCACGGTGTTCTGCGAGCAGCTCCCCGCGAACATCGAACTGCGCGCCCGCGACGCCAAGGCGCAGGTCGCCTTCGATCCCGAGACCGTCGAGCAGTTCCGCCTCATCGGCTACGACAACCGGCAGGTCGCCGACGAGGACTTCCGCAACGACCGCGTGGACGGCGGCGAGGTCGGCCCTGGGCACACGGTGACCGCGCTGTACGCGGTGCGGACCAAGCCCGGCGGGTCCGGGCACGTCGCGACGGCGAGCGTGCGCTGGCTCGACCCGGACAGCCGTGCCCCGCACGAGGCGTCGGGCCAGATCGAGTCCGGCGCGCTCGACGGCTCCTTGTGGCAGGCGGGCAGCGGTCTGCGGGTCGCAGCGGTTGCGGCGTACTTCGCCGACGCCCTGCGCACCCCGGCGGGCACGGGCCGCTGGGACCCGCTGCCGGGCGCACCCTCCATGGCGGAACTCGTCGGCCAAGCAGAGGAGCTGGCGTACACGACGCGGGACGAGGCGGTACGCGGGCTGGCGGACGCGGTTCGGCAGGCCGGCCGACTGCGGGCGTGACGGGCTGGGACGCATGCACCACCGGCCGGGACTCGGGCAGTCCCGGCCGGTGGTGCGCCCACTGCCCGGTCTAGAACAGGGAGTAGAGCAGCCTGTTGGGTGAGCCGGTGCGCGGGTCCGTCACCTTGCCGCTGGTCGCGCCGTTCACGAGCGCGTCGCGTACCTGTGCCGGGGTCGCGGTCGGATGGGTGGCCAGATAGAGGGCCGCGACACCTGTGGTGTGCGGCGTCGCCATGGACGTACCGCTGATGGTGTTGGTGGCCGTGTCGCTGTCGTCCCATGCCGACGTGATGTTGACGCCCGGGGCGAACAGGTCGAGGCAGGTGCCGTAGTTGGACCACGACGCCCGCTTGTCCGAGGAGTCGGTGGCGCCGACGGTGATGGCCTCGGGGACGCGGGCCGGGGAGTAGTTGCAGGCGTTCGCCGGCAGGCCGAGGATGTTGCCGTTGCCCGCCGCGATCGAGTAGCTGACGCCGGAGGCTATGGACCTCTTCACGGCGTTGTCGAGCGTCGTGTCGGCGCCGCCGCCCAGGCTCATGTTCGCCACGGCCGGCTTCACGGCGTGTGCGGTGACCCAGTCGATGCCGGCCACGACCCCGGCGGTGGTCCCGGAGCCGTTGCAGTCGAGCACCCGCACAGCGACCAGCTTCACGCCCTTGGCGACGCCGTACGTCTTGCCGCCCACCGTGCCCGCGACATGCGTGCCGTGCCCGTTGCAGTCCTGACCGTTCTGGCCGCCGCCCACGGTGTCGGTGCCGACGCTCGCACGGCCGCCGAACTCGCTGTGCGAGGTGCGGATCCCGGTGTCGATGATGTACGCGGTGACGTTCGACGCGGTCGTGTTGTACGTGTAGGTCTTGCTCAGCGGCAGATCCCGCTGGTCGATGCGGTCGATGCCCCAGGTCGCGTCGGACTGGGTGTCGTTGATGCGCAGGACCTGGTTCTGCTGGACGTACGCGACCTTGGGATCTCGCGCGAGTGCGGTTGCCTCACTCTTCGTCAGCTTGGCGGAGAACCCCTTGAGGGCGCTGCTGTAGACGCGGCCCAGGCTGCCGTCGTACTCGGCGGCGAGGTTCCTGGCGGTGGCGGGCGTCGCCGCCTTGGTGGTCGAGCCGTCCTTGAGGACGACGATCCAGCTGTTGGGGACGGCCGTGGCCTCGGGAGCGAGACGCAGATCGGCGAGGGGCGCGCTGTGTGCGGGAGAGGCGGCGAACTGCAATCCGGCGGCGAGCAGCAGCGCGGAGGGCAGAAGGGCTCCGAGCCGGCGGGCGGTTGCTCTCATAGGAACACCAGACCTTTCGTTGACCGGTCGCGCTCATGTGGGGGTTGCGTGTGGGGGTCGTTGCGACGGCGCAGCGTACAGCGCCGGGCGCCCGATAGGCGCTCAAGGTGTTCTTGGCGTGACCAAGTCGGCATCAAACGCGCAATGAGGGCTGGGTGTTGGGGGAGTACGCGTAAGAGTTACGAGGCTTATGTGAAACCTGACGTGAGGTCAGGTGACGGTCAGCCCGTGCGCCGCCCCGCGCCGTACAGCAGGGTGTTCACGACGAGCGTGGCGAGCCCGTCCGGGTCGGTCCCGGGCTCGCGTCCCGCGTGCCGTTGCCGCCCACGAGGGTGTCACCCTGCAGGGCCTCTCCGATCAGGGCGTAGTAGACGCGGCGTACCCATTCGAGGTCCGCGTAGGGGTCGAGCAGGCCCTCGCCCCGTGCGCGGCCGAGGAGTTCGAGGCAGCGGACGCCGATGGCGTCTCAGTCCGCCGAGGCCGCGCCACCCTCCTCCGCGGGCCGGCCGAGGGCGGAGCTCCATGCACTCTTGACGCGCAGCACGTTGGCGGTGATGCGGTGCAGGGCGACGAGCGGTGGCGTGGTGTCGGGCCGGCTGTCTTCGACCGCCTGCGCCGGCCGGGCCACCGCGGACTCGGCGAGCGCCTCGATCAGCGCACGCCGGCTGGCGAACCGCCGGTGGACCGTCGTCGGGGCGACCCCCGCCGCCTCCGCGATCTGCTCCATGGACGCACCGCGATCGCCGAACGCATCACGCACAAGGTCCTGGAGCCGGAGGGGGCGAGCGGCCGCAGCCCCGGCGGCCACCGCGAGCCGGTAGCGCTCGCCGAGCGGCGCGAGGCATCGCTGTCCGGCGCGCAGCGGGAACGGGGCCGCCGGCCGGGACGTGGCCGGCGGCCCCCGGGCGGCGCCCCGGGGCTCCTGCCGCCGCGGCCCGCGCAGGGCGCCACGGCCACCGTCCTCCGGGTGTGTCTGCGCGGGGAGGGTGTGCATCCGGCGTGTGTGAGGGCTGTGCATGCGCCCCGTGCGCGCGCCCCGTGTGCTCGCCTGGGGAGAGGCGGGCAGCGGCGGGACGGTCCTCCGGGGAGCGGCCCATAATCCGTCGGGCTTGTCCGGCGACGAAAAACTCGGCACACTGGAGTCATGAACCGAACGAACGGTCGGTTGGGGAAGCGAGTGTCGATGACAACGTCAGACTCCGCCTCATCCACCTCGTCCGCCGCGGGCTTCGCCGGCCCGCGCCCGGAGGGGCACGATGAGCCGGACCTCGAGCAGCACTTCGACGCGACGATCGCGAGGGATCAGCGGATCGAGCCGCGGGACTGGATGCCCGACGGCTACCGCAGGACGCTGATCCGGCAGATCGCGCAGCATGCCCACTCGGAGATCATCGGCATGCAGCCGGAGGGCGAGTGGATCACGAAGGCGCCGTCGCTGCGCCGCAAGGCGATCCTGTTCGCGAAGGTCCAGGACGAAGCCGGGCACGGGCTGTACCTGTACTCGGCGGCGGAGACGCTGGGCTCCGACCGTGCGGACCTCACGCAGCGCCTGATCGAGGGGCGGCAGAAGTACTCGTCGATCTTCAACTACCCGACGCTGTCCTTCGCTGACGTCGGCGTGATCGGCTGGTTCGTGGACGGGGCGGCGATCTGCAACCAGGTGCCGCTGTGCAGGAGCTCGTACGGGCCGTATGCGCGGGCGATGGTGCGGATCTGCAAGGAGGAGTCGTTCCACCAGCGGCAGGGCTATGAGCTGCTGATGACGATGATGCGCGGCACCGACGCCCAGCGGGAGATGGTGCAGGACGCGGTGGACCGCTGGTGGTGGCCGTCGCTGATGATGTTCGGCCCGCCCGACGACGCCTCGCCGAACTCGGCGCAGTCCATGGCCTGGAAGATCAAGCGGCACAGCAATGACGAGCTGCGCCAGCGCTTCGTGGACATGACCGTCCCGCAGGCGGAGAAGCTCGGCGTGACGCTTCCCGATCCGGAACTGCGGTGGAATGCCGAGCGCGGCCACCACGACTTCGGTACGCCGGACTGGTCCGAGCTGCAGCGGGTGATCACGGGTGACGGGCCCTGCAACGCCCAGCGCGTGGAGCGGCGCAGGACGGCCCACGACGAGGGCGCGTGGGTGCGGGAGGCGGCGAGCGCGTACGCGGCCAAGCAGAGCGAGCGAGCCCGGAAGGGGGCGGCGGCATGAGTGACACCACCAAGAACACCGCCAAGGGCGACTGGCCGCTGTACGAGGTGTTCGTGCGCGGCAAGCGCGGGCTGAACCACGTCCACGTCGGCTCGCTGCACGCCGCGGACGACCGGATGGCCCTCACCCACGCGCGTGATCTGTACACGCGGCGCAACGAGGGCGTCTCGATCTGGGTGGTGCGCTCCGACCACATCGCCGCCTCCACACGCGACGAGAAGGACCCTTTCTTCGCCCCCAGCGCCGACAAGGTCTACCGCCACCCGACCTTCTACGACATCCCCGACGACGTCCCGCACATCTGAGGAGCAGGGCATGAGTGACGACCACGTCTACATGACCCTCGCCGAGGGACACGAGGACGACGCCCGCTGGGCGTACGGCACCGGTTTCGAGGACCCCCTGCACGGTGTGGACACCGCCGTGCCCGAGGGCGTCGACGCCGCTGAACTGGCCGCGTGCTGCCTGGCGCTGGGCGACGACGCACTGGTCAGCGCGCAGCGGCTGGCCGAGTGGTGCACGCGCGCCCCGGAGCTGGAGGAGGAGGTGGCGCTGGCCAACATCGGGCTCGATCTGCTCGGCCAGGCCCGCCTGCTGTACGCACGCTGCGGGCAGGTGGACGGCACCGGGCGCGGCGAGGACGCGTATGCCTACTTCCGCGACCCCGGCGACTTCCGCAACGTCCGCCTCGCCGAACTGCCGGGCGGCGACTTCGCGTTCTCCGTCACCCGGTTGCTGGTCCTCTCCAGCTGGCGGCTCGCGCACTTCGAGCGGCTCACCGCCTCGCCCGACCCGGTCCTCGCGGCGATCGCGGCCAAGGGTGTCAAGGAGCTGACGTACCACCGGCAGTACGCGGCGGAGTGGGCCGTACGCCTGGGCGACGGCACCGAGGAGTCCCACCGGCGGATGCGCACGGCGCTCGAGCAGGTCGGCCCTTACATCGGCGAGTTGTTCACGGCGTACGACGTCCGGGACGAGGTCGTCGCCGTCCTGCGCCAGGTCACCGAGGCGGCCGGACTGCCCATGCCCGCGTGGAGGCCGCTGCCCGGCGGTGGCCGCGACGGCGACCACACCGAACACCTGGCCCCGCTGCTGGCCGAGCTCCAGAGCGTGGCCCGCGCTCACCCGGAGGCGACATGGTGACCATCGAGGGCGACGTGGTGACCACCGGAGGCGACATCGTGACCGCACTCGCATCGGCCGACGCACGGCGGGCCCGGCGCATCGCCGAGCAGGTGCCCGACCCCGAGCTGCCCATGCTCACCCTCGCCGACCTCGGCGTGCTGCGCGGCGTGGAGATCACCGCCGACGGCACGGTGGTCGCCGGTCTCACGCCCACCTACTCCGGCTGCCCGGCGATGGCCGAGATGCGCGCCGACGTGGCCGCGCGGCTGCGTGATGCCGGGTTCGACCGGGTCGAGATCCGTACCGTCCTCGACCCGCCGTGGACCAGCGACTGGATCACCCCCGCGGGCCGCCGCAAGCTCGCCGAACACGGCATCGCGCCCCCCGGCGCCGCACCCCGCCGCACCACCGGCCCTGTTCCGCTCGATCTGTCGGCCACCCGACGGTCCGTCACCTGCCCGCGCTGCGGCTCGGCGGACACGGAGGAGACCTCCCGTTTCTCCGCCACCTCTTGCAAGGCCCTGTGGCGCTGCCGCTCCTGCCTGGAGCCGTTCGAGTACGTCAAGGAGATCTGATGCACGACATGACGGCCCCGGTCCCGCCCGCCCCGGCGGCGCCCGCGCGCTCGCGCCGCCGCCCGGCCTTCCACCGTCTGCGGGTCGCCGCCGTTCAGCCGCTGTGCGAGGACGCAGCCGCCGTCAGCTTCGACATCCCCGCCGATCTCGCCGAGGAGTTCGCCTTCGCACCCGGCCAGGCCCTGACGCTGCGGCGCGAGGTCGACGGCTGCGACGAGCGCCGCTCGTACTCGATCTGCTCACCGGCCGGATCGGCGCCCCGGATCGGCGTACGGGTCGTGCCGGGCGGGCTGTTCTCGTCCTGGCTCGTGAACGGCGTGCGGCCCGGTGACACCGTCGAGGTGATGGGGCCGACGGGCGCGTTCACGCCCGACCTCACCCGGTCCGGCCACCATGTGCTGATCGCGGCCGGATCCGGTATCACGCCCATGCTCTCCATCGCCGAGTCCGTCCTCGCCGCCGACGACCGTTCGCAGGTCACGCTGTTCTACGGGAACCGGCGCACGGACACCGTGATGTTCGCCGACGAGCTGGCCGACCTCAAGGACCTCCACCCGGCCCGCTTCCAGCTCGCCCATGTCCTCTCACGCGAACCCCGCGAGGCCGACATCCTGTCCGGGCGCCTCGACGCCGACCGCCTCGGCACCCTGATCGACGCCCTCGTCGACATCGACGCCACCGACCACTGGTGGCTGTGCGGCCCGCACGGAATGGTCAGGGATGCCCAGCGGATCCTCGCCGACCTCGGAGTCCCCGACGATCGCGTCCACCAGGAGCTGTTCTACGCCGACGACGAGCCCGTGCAGCCGGTGCGCCACGAGGACGCGGCGGTCGAGGGCCCCGTCAGCCAGGTGACCATCACCCTCGACGGGCGCTCCACCACGGCCACGCTGTCGAGGGAGCACACCATCCTCGACGGCGCCCAGCGCACCCGCCCCGACCTTCCCTTCGCCTGCAAGGGCGGGGTCTGCGGCACCTGCCGCGCCCTGGTGACCGAAGGCAAGGCCGACATGCGCCGAAACTTCGCCCTCGAACCCGCCGAGGTCGACGCCGGGTACGTCCTGACCTGCCAGTCGTTCCCGGTCTCCGACGAGCTGACCGTCGACTTCGACAGCTGAGAGGCGACTGGTTCGACAGCCGAGAGGCGGCTGGGAGCAGAGCGCGTCGAGGTGCGACTGACAGAGCGTCGAGGGGGCGAGGCCGGCCGGTTCTCGCCCCGCCGGGTCACCGAGCGGAAGTACGGCACCGGTGTGAGACTGCTGGTGTCGCGGGCCCTGAGGGACGGGCCGCGTGGCGTATCCGCAGGTGGGAGACATGGGAGACGATGTGCCGGCATCAGAGGCCGGGGAGAGGCTGCTGGAGGACTTCCTCGCAGATCCCCGGAATGCGGTCCTGGACCTGTCCACGGCCGTGAGCCGGTGGGCCACGGCCGTCGGCCTGGAGCGGGTCGTCGTCTATCTCGCCGATGTGCAGCAGCGGCACCTGATATCCCTGACGGACGTGTCGCCGGCGCTCCCCATCGACGCGTCGCTCGCCGGATGGTCGTACCGCACGCTCTCCCTGCGCGTGGAGGAGTCCCCCACGGGCGGGGTGACCGTGTGGCTGCCGCTGGTGGACGGTGCCGAGCGGCTCGGGGTCCTCGGGGCGTACACGATGTCCCTGGACGCGGAGCGCCTGCGCCACTGCCGGGCCCTCGCCGCGCTCTTCGCGATGATGATCACCTCCCGGCGGGCGTACCGGGACACCCTGGTGCAGCGGACCCGCACCGAGCCGATGCAGCTGCCCGCCGAGCTGCTGAGGGCCGTGATGCCGCCGCGCACCATAGGCAACGTCCACGCCATATCCACCGCGGTGCTCGAGCCTGCCTACGAGATAGGCGGCGACGCCTTCGACCACGCGCTCAGCGAGACGACGCTGCACGCCGCGATCCTGGACGCCATGGGCCACAACATGGCGTCGGGCCTGACCACGGCCGTCACGCTGGCGGCCTGCCGCAACGGCCGGCGGACCGGCGCCGATCTGCCCGAGCTGGTGGAGACCGTCGACCGGACGCTCGCCGGGTGGCTCCCCGACCAGTTCTGTACGGGCGTCCTCACCCAGCTCGACCTCATGAGCGGCGCCCTGCGCTGGTGCAACTGCGGACACCCGCAACCCCTGCTCATCCGCAACGAGCGTCTCCTGCGCGGAGCCCTGGAACGCCCGGCCGACCCGCCCATGGGCCTCACCGCCGCGTGCCTCGACGCGCCCCGCCACGTCCACGAGATCGACCTGGAGCCCGGCGAACGCGTCCTGCTCTACACCGACGGCGTCACCGAGGCCCGTACCCAGGCCGGAGCGGAGTTCGGTCTCGACCGCTTCGCCGACTCGATCATCCGCGCCACCGCGGCGGGCGAACCCGCCCCGGAGACCCTGCGCCACCTCATCCACGCGATCCTCGACGCCCAGAACAACCGCCTGCGCGACGACGCGACGATCCTGCTCCTCGAGTGGCGACCACCCCAGGCGCTCCCGGCATAGGGCTCGGCGGAGCCGGTCCGGAGGAAGGCGCGGAGGACGGCTGACAGTGGGTCAGGAGTGGCCGGGAGACCGGCACGCTCGACCGGACGGGGGACAGTGGACGGCTCGTCAGGCCCGGACGGCGGCACGTACCCCCTTACCCCATCGTGATGACGCATCAGGGCCCGCTGCGTGCTGCCAAGCGGGTAATAATTCCGCCTCAACCACTCGATGGGCCCACTTAGTAGCTCAAATGCGGCGTTCTCCGGTGGTGCGGAGACGCAATCCCGCTGAGGGTGATCACGTCGCTACTGCGATCCGAAGAGCCGGCGCCGGGTCGGCCGTCGCAGTCGTGGCGAAAGGAATTCCTCCCCATGCGAATTACCCGCACCCTGTTCGCCTCGGCCGCAGTCACCGCGGCCCTCGCGATCGCCGCCCCCGCCGCGAATGCCGTCACCGTGGCCGAGCTCTGGACGTCGAACACCGCCTCCTCCTATGGCGACGACGACTACGGCAAGAAGGATGACGACAAGAAGGACGACTACGGCAAGGACGACAAGAAGGACGACTACGGCGACAAGAAGGACGACTACGGCAAGGACGACCACGGCAAGAAGGAAGACGACTACGGCAAGGACTACGACAAGAAGGACCACTACAAGCCGAAGGGTGGCGTCCACGCCGGTGGTGGTGCTCTGGCCCTGACCCGGGCCGGTGACGACGACTACGGCAAGAAGGACGACGACAAGAAGGACGACTACAGCAAGGACGACAAGAAGGACGACTACGGCAAGGGCGACGACAAGAAGGACGACTACGGCAAGGACGACCACGGCAAGAAGGAAGACGACTACGGCAAGGACTACGACAAGAAGGACCACTACAAGCCGAAGGG